>NZ_LZXX01000003.1:0-227 GCF_001729305.1 Burkholderia sp. A2
GCCGTGGCCGCCGCCACCGCCGTGCGAATGGCCGTCGTCGTCCTCGTGTTCGTGATCGTGCTTTTCGATTTCGACGTCGCCCGACATCACGAAGATCTTGCCGTTCACGCGCATCACGTCGATCGGCGATCCATAGAGCCTCGACAGCACGGGCTTCGTGATCACCTCGTCGACGGTGCCGAGCGCGGCCACGCCGTTGCCGAGATACAGCACGCGGTCGAGCGCGT
>NZ_LZXX01000003.1:603-804 GCF_001729305.1 Burkholderia sp. A2
GTCTTGCCCGCGCCGTTCGGTCCGAGCACGCCGACGAATTCGCCGGGCTCGATCGAGAAGCTGACGTCGCGCAGGATCGTGCGGCCGCCCAGTTCGAGCGTGACGCGATCGAGTGCGAGGGCGTGGGGAGTGGCGGTCATGTCGTAACGGTCGTCTTCTATTACTTGCCGGCTGAGAGCGCGCTGCCGAGCGCGTCGAGCT
>NZ_LZXX01000004.1:0-209 GCF_001729305.1 Burkholderia sp. A2
GATCGCGGCGTGCGCGTGCGGATGCTGGTCGACGACCTGAACTTCGACGATATCGACCGCGTGATGGCTGCGCTCAATACGCACCAGAACATCGAGATCCGCGTGTTCAACCCGTTCGGCGCATCGCAGCGCGGCGTGGTCGAGCGCACGACCAACTTCTTCACGCGAATCGACAGCTTCACGCGCCGGATGCACAACAAGGCGATGAT
>NZ_LZXX01000004.1:227-740 GCF_001729305.1 Burkholderia sp. A2
CGATCGTCGGCGGCCGCAATCTCGGAGACGAATACTTCAGCGCGAGCCCGACGCTCCAGTTCCGCGATCTCGACGTGCTGGCGGCCGGCCCCGTGACCCACGACATCTCGAAGAGCTTCGACGACTACTGGGCGAGCGCGAGCAGCTATCCGCTGCGCGTGCTCAATCATCAGAGGTTCGATCCGAAGGATCTCGATGCGATGCGCGACGAGCTGCGCGACCACTGGCGCAAGAACGCCGATCCGTACAACGCGAAGCCGCTGAACGCGACGCCGCTCGCACGGCAGATCGCGCGCGACGAACTCGAACTCGTGTGGGCGCCGGCCGAATTCAAGGTCGATGCGCCGACCAAGGTCGCGCGGCCGACCGGCACCTACGTGAGCCCGCCGATGCAGCGCCTGGCCGAGCTGACGCGCGGCGCGCAGAAGGAATTCCTCGCGTTTTCGCCGTACTTCGTGCCGCACGACGCCGGCGTGAATATCCTCGGCGATACGGCCGCGCGCGGCGTGCGCG
>NZ_LZXX01000004.1:753-2998 GCF_001729305.1 Burkholderia sp. A2
CGCGGCGACCGACGCGGTCGCGGTGCAGGCCGGCTATGCGCCGTACCGCGTGCCGTTGCTGCAGCGCGGCGTCGAGCTGTACGAATTCAAGTCGCAGCCGGACCAGCAGCCCGCGCGGCTGTTCGGGTCGCGCTCGCGCGCGAGCCTGCATGCGAAGGCGTATGTGATCGACCGGCAAATCCTCGTGATCGGCTCGCTGAACCTCGACCCGCGTTCCGCGTACCTGAACACCGAGCTCGCGCTCGTGATCCACAGCCCGGTGCTCGCGCAGCAGGCCGCGGCGATCTTCGCGCGCGTGACGCAGCCGGACGAAAGCTACCGCGTCACGCTCGCGAAGCGGACCGACGGCAGCCCACCCGCGCTCGAATGGACGGGCACCGAAGGCGGCCAGACGACCACCTATCACGTCGACCCGCATGCGGGGCTGCTGCGCAACGTGATGACGGGCATTTTCACGCTGCTGCCGGTCGACGACCAGTTGTAAGGGCGGGAACGGCTCCGGCAAAACCCGCGATACCGGTGCGCGGGGAAAGATGATATGGTTGTGCGCGCAACTATATGGGTGCCGTGAAGCATGCTGGCGGATCGCTCGCGCAATGCGGTCCGGAACGGCGCGCCGCACGTGCGCCATACGCGCCGCACGCGTCGCTTGCGGCGCCGGCAGACGAGGACGATGCGCACCGCCGCTCGCCGCGGCCGCGCGCCGCCGCAACCGGAGTTCCCCATGCAACGTGTACCGAACCAGCCGTTCACGCGTCCCGCGCGCTTCTCCGAAGCCGAATGGCAGGCGCGTGTGCAGCTCGCGGCCGCCTACCGCATCTTCGATTATCTGGGCTGGACCGAGCTGATCTACAACCATATCTCGCTGCGCGTGCCGAGCGAGGACGGTCATTTCCTGATCAATCCGTTCGGGCTCCATTACCGCGAGGTGTGCGCGTCGAACCTCGTGAAGATCGACATCGACGGCAATGTGATCGGCCATTCCGACTGGCCGATCAATCCGGCCGGTTTCACGTTCCACAGCGCGATCCATGCGGCGCTGCCCGATGCGCACTGCGTGATGCACGTGCACACGACGCCGACGATGGCCGTGTGCTGTTCGCGCGACGGGCTGTCGTTCTCGAATTTCTATTCGGCGCAGCTGTACGGGAAGATCGCGTACCACGACTTCGAGGGCATCACCGTGCATCTCGACGAAGGCAGGCGCATCGTCGACAGCGCGGGCGGGCGGCCCGTACTGCTGCTGCGCAACCACGGACCCGTGACGATCGGCGCGACGCTCGCGCAGACGTTTTCGCTGATGTGGCTGCTCAACCGTGCGTGCGAGGTACAGGTCGCGACGCACGCGATCGGCNNGCCGATCGCGCCGCCCGTGCTCGAAGGGTGCGTGCGCGATTCGCTGAATTTCGATCCGAAGCATGGCGCGGGGCAGGACGCGTTCGACGCGCTGCAGCGGATCGTCGACCGGATCGATCCGGGTTACCGCGCGTGACGCGGACGGCGCCCGGTGCGTGCGCCCGTCAGAACCGGTAGCCGAGACCGGCCTGAATCACGTCGGTGTCGCGGTCGTAGCGCGTGACCACGCGGTTCCATGTGATGCGCGTGAGCCAGCGGTCGGAGAGCCGGTAACTGGCCGAGATCGACACGATGCCGGACAGGCGGCCGTCGCCGGGGCCCGGCTGGCCTTCGCGGTTGCGCTGGTTGACGGTGAAATACGCGCCGGCGCCGGCCGACAGCGTGACCTTGTCGTTCAGGAACGCGCGCGTGAGCCACAGCTCGGACGCGATCCCGTTGCGGCGAACCGCCTGCTTCGCGCCTTCGTACATCCATGTCGCGGTCCAGTCGATCGAACGCGCGAGGCCGCGCCGGTATTCGACGCTGCCGCCGAGCGTCGACGGCGACGAGCGGCTGTTGAGAATCGTCTCGCCGAGCATTGCCGTGACTTCGTTGTGCGTGACCTTGCGCGTGCGCGGCAGTGCGGTGTCGCGCGGGCCCGGCGTGTCGGGCGCATCGAGCTGGTAGCCGATGCCGAACATCACGGACGTCGTGTCGGGGCCGCTGAACACCTGCGCGCGGTTGACCTGAAGCTGCGCGATCCAGCGGTGCGACGTGTAGTACGCGGCACGCACGCTCATCAGCACACCCCAGCCATGCGTGTTCGAATAACTGCGCGAGTCTCCGCCGCCTTCGCCGGCCGGCACCGTGTCGAAGTAACGATACGGGCCCGCGCCGGCCGACAGCACCA
>NZ_LZXX01000005.1:0-1493 GCF_001729305.1 Burkholderia sp. A2
TCGCGCGGTGCTCGGCGACGCGCACGTCGATCGCTCGATCGAGAACCGCACCGAGGTGACGGAGGAATTCCAGAACCTGATCACGCGCTACGCATGGGGCGAGATCTGGACGCGCGATGGCCTGCCGCGCCATACGCGCAGCCTGCTGACCATCGCGATGATGGTCGCGTTGAACCGCGGCGAGGAGTTGGCGCTGCACCTGCGCGCCGCGCGCAACAACGGCGTGACGCGCGACGAGATCAAGGAAGTGCTGCTGCAGACGGCGATCTATTGCGGCGTGCCGGCCGCGAATTCCGCGTTCCATCTCGCGGACAAGATCTTCAAGGAACAGGACGGGGCCGCATAAGACGGCCGGTCAGGCACGGCCGGCTGAGGGCGGCCGCAACCGATCGCGTGGCCTGCTTTCTCGAGCGGGCCGTCGACGACGGGATCGATGAACACGCCGGCAGAGCATCGGCGTGCGGCGCACCGGCTGGCTGGTGCGCGAACAAAGGAAGGGCGCGGCTGCCATGCCGTATTGCTCATACATATATTGGCGTTGCATGGGACCGGAGCAAGCGCTGAAGCGCCAACTCCGGCCGACAAGGAGACAGGCGATGAATCGCACACCCGTGGTCGATGTCCAGACCTTCATCAACGAGCAGCCGTTCGGCGGCTTTCAATGGCTCGTATTCCTCATGTGTTTCGTGATCGTGCTGCTCGACGGCTTCGATACGGCTGCGATCGGTTTCATCGCGCCATCGCTGCTCGGCGAGTGGAACCTCACGAAGCCCGATCTCGCGCCGGTGCTCAGCGCCGCGCTGTTCGGCCTCGCGTGCGGTGCGCTCGTGTCGGGCCCGCTGTCTGACCGGCTCGGCCGCCGCTCGCTGTTGCTCGGTTCGGTGTTCCTGTTCGGGGGCGCGTGCCTGATGTCCGCGTTCTCGAACACGATCGGGCACCTGACCATCCTGCGCTTCATCACCGGCGTCGGGCTCGGCGCGGCGATGCCGAACGCGGTCACGATGATGGGCGAATTCTGCCCGGACAAGCGCCGCGCGACCGTGATCAACCTGATGTTCTGCGGCTTTCCGCTCGGCGCCGCGTTTGGCGGTTTTCTGGCCGCATGGATGATTCCGCATTTCGGCTGGCGCAGCGTACTGATGCTCGGCGGCGTGACGCCGCTGCTGCTCGGCATGCTGTTGCTGCTGAAGATGCCGGAATCGGTACGCTTCATGGTCGCGAGCGGCCAGTCCATCGACAGGATCCGCGCCACGCTCGCACGCATCTCGCGCGACGCACTGAACGCCGGCTCGTTCGCGCTGACCGAAGCCGCGCCGCAGACCGGCGGCAAGGGCCTCGGCGTCGTGCTGTCGCGCTCGTACATCGTCGGCTCGGTGATGCTGTGGCTCGCGTACTTCATGGGCCTCGTGATCTTCTACGCGTCGATCAACTGGATGCCGATCCTGCTGAAGGATGCGGGCCTGACGCCGAAGAGCGCGACGCTGATCTCCGCG
>NZ_LZXX01000006.1:0-858 GCF_001729305.1 Burkholderia sp. A2
GGCGACCGTCGCGGCCGGGCTTCAGCCACGCGATATCGTCGCCGATCGTCGTGACCTTCCAGCCGTCGAAGCCCTGCGGCGGGATCAGCATCGCGAAGTTGGTCTTGCCGCACGCGGACGGGAACGCCGCCGCGACGTGATACTTCTTGCCGGCCGGCGACGTCACGCCGAGAATCAGCATGTGTTCCGCGAGCCAGCCCTGATCGCGCCCCATCGTCGACGCGATGCGCAGTGCGAAACACTTCTTGCCGAGCAGCGCATTGCCGCCGTAGCCCGAGCCGAAGCTCCAGATCTCGCGCGTTTCCGGAAAGTGCACGATGTACTTGACCGGATTGCACGGCCACGGCACGTCCTGCTGGCCGGCTTCGAGCGGATGACCGACGCTGTGCACGCACGGCACGAACTCGCCGTCCTCGCCCAGCACGTCGTACACGTCGCGCCCCATGCGCGTCATGATCCGCATGTTCACCACGACGTACGGGCTGTCGGACAACTCGACGCCGACGTGCGCGATCGGCGAGCCGAGCGGGCCCATCGAGAACGGCACGACGTACAGCGTGCGGCCGCGCATCGAGCCGCGGAACAGTCCGTTGAGCGTCTCGCGCATTTCGGCCGGCTCGATCCAGTTGTTGGTCGGGCCGACGTCGTCGCGCGACGCCGCGCAGATGAACGTACGATCCTCGACGCGCGCGACGTCCGACGGATCGGATTGCGCGAGATACGAGTTCGGGCGCTTTGCCGGATTCAGGCGCGTGAGCGTGCCCTGGTCGACCATCGCCTGGCACAGCGCGTCGTATTCTTCCTGCGATCCGTCACACCACACGACACGCTCGGGCTCCGTGAGCGCCGCGATGCGCG
>NZ_LZXX01000007.1:0-248 GCF_001729305.1 Burkholderia sp. A2
CGAGCAGTTCGAGCGCGTCGCCCATCGGCACCGGCGCCTCGACGTGCCCGCCCGATACCCACACGGTGGGCCCGCTGTCGTCGCCGCCCGGTTCGTCGCGTGCGTCGAGCCGGATGTCCGGGAACAGCGCCCACGCCGCGCCTTGCGACGTGCGACGGGTCGCGATCTGGCCGGTCTCGGTGCTGCCGTAGATCTCGACGAGCGGCGCGTCGAGCGCGGCCTCGGCTTCGCGCGCGAGTTTTTCCGAC
>NZ_LZXX01000007.1:392-1166 GCF_001729305.1 Burkholderia sp. A2
CCGAGCAGCGCGAGCAGCACCGTCGACTCGAAGCCGTACATGTGCTGCGCGGGCACCGTGCCGATCAGCGTGGCCGCGCGGCCGTCGAGCAGCCCGAGGCGATCGGCCGCCGCGCGCACGCAGGCGACCAGGAAGCCCCAGGTCTTGCGGTGCGGCACCGGCTGGCCGGTCGAGCCGGACGTGAACACGTAGGCCATGATCCGCGCCGCATCGATCTGCGGGACGGCGAACGGCGCGTCGCTCGCCAGTTCGCCCGGCGCGGCGTCGGGATACGCGAAACGCGGCAGGTCGATCGTGCAATCGGGCGCGTCGTGCAGGCAGAACGCGTCGGGCGCGAACGACGCGAGCTGGCGAACCATTTCCGGCGTGTGCGTCGACGGCAGCAGGCTGATCCTGCCGGCGACGAGCGCCGCGCACAGGCTGACCGCGAAACGATAGCGGTCGCGGCACACGTTGAACACGTGGCCGCCGGCGGGCAGCGCGGCGGCCACGCGCGCGACGTCGGCGACGAAGGCGCGCACGGTGACGGGCGAGCCGTCGCGCCAGGCGATCGTCTGGTCCGGCGAGGAATGGAATACCAGCGGGTGAGTCGGCATAAATCGGTCAAGACGGAAACGAAGGCCGGCGCGGCCGCGCCGGTCATGAATTCATCGCGAGCCCTGCGATGCGTGGGTCGACGCGCGATACGCGCGCACCGCGTCGACCATCCGCGGCCGCGGCTCGTGCGGTAGCGCGAAACGCCGGCACGCATGCTCGGCCGCGAACATCACGGCG
>NZ_LZXX01000007.1:1254-1571 GCF_001729305.1 Burkholderia sp. A2
CACGGCGGCGATCGCGACGAAGAACAGCGTCCACGCGAGCGTGATCCGCCGCGTGTAGCGCGCGACGGCCGGCGTGACCGTGCCGTGGATCATCGCCGCGAAGCGCGTACACAGCGGGACCTGGCCGGCCGCGAGCGTGCGGCCGAACAGCAGCGCCATCGCGACGTTGAAGCTCGCGTGCTCCAGATACAGGCCCCATTCGAAATGCTGCGCGAGCGGCGCGCGCGCGGCCCACAGCGCGGCGGCAACCAGCAGCCAGGCCGGCACGAGCCACGCGCGCCGTGGCGAGCGCAGCGCCGCGCCCAGCGCGAGCAGCA
>NZ_LZXX01000007.1:1577-2589 GCF_001729305.1 Burkholderia sp. A2
AGCAGCGGCGGCACGAGCGCCATCGCGAGGCCGAAGCCATGCGCGCCGGGCGTGGCGCTCGCGTAGTGCGCGCCGGCCTGGTAGGCGGCTACGGCGCCGACTGCTGCGACACCGCGCACGACGGCCAGCAGCCGGCTCATCGGCGGCCTCCGGGCGCGCGGCGCGCGCAGCGCTCGGCGACCGGGCTGCAGCGGCTGACGGGCGGGCGAACCGGAACGGAGCGCAAGGGCGGATGCGGCATGACTGGAAACATCGGGCGGATCGTGGCCGGACGCGATGGTCGGGCCGTCAAACATCATATGAATGGTGGCCGGGACGCGGTCCGGGCCGGTGGTCGGGCACGCTCATTTTAGGGCCGCGGCAGCGCGCGTTCGGGGTGGCCGCGACCGGGTTTTGTAACCGATTGTATGGCACCGGACGAACGATTTCGCGGGGTCGGTCCATTTCCGTCCAAAGCGGCTCAAGCGTCTCGTGTATTCGCGCCCGAAACGGGCCGCGGCGACGGCTCGCCAGTCTTGTAACCATTCGCGGTATACGACCCGATACCCTTCGTCTAGAATCCGCGTAACTTTTACAAACGATCCCCCGATAACGCAGGCGGGGAAGCCGGCAGACGCCGGAGGGACGGAGATTTTGCACGCGCCGGGCGTGCCCGACGGTTGCCGTTTCCGTGCACCTCCCGCCGCGATGGGCCGCCTGCACGCACCCATGATGAACGCACTGGAACAAGAGCTCGCCACGCTGATCATCGGCGAATTGAATCTCGAAGACGTCCCGCTCGACACAGTGACGGCCGACACTCCGCTGTATGGCGAAGGTTTCGGGCTCGACTCCATCGACATCCTGGAAATCGCGCTGCTGATTTCGAAGAAATACGGCTTCGAACTGCGCTCGGACAATCCGGACAACCAAAAGATCTTTGCGACGCTCGGTGCGTTGGCGGCCTACGTCGCCGCCCATCGCACGAAGTGACGGCGGCGCTCGACGGACGACGCGCGGCCGCGTCGATCGA
>NZ_LZXX01000008.1:0-264 GCF_001729305.1 Burkholderia sp. A2
GCCTCCCCGCAAGTCGCCCCACCGCGATTTCGAGCGATTCCGCAGAGGACCTTTCCTGTGCAACGCCTTAATCGACCGACGCACGATCTCCAATAATGACCGCTCGATCCATCGGCCGCCAGGCCGGTCCAACAACAACAAAACGCCTATGCATTCCTGCCAAACGAATCAGCATGCCGGCGCACGCGTCGCGGGGACCCTCATTGCCGCCTGCCTGACCGGCTTCGTGCCCGACGTCGCGCTTGCCCAGAGCAGCGTGACGCT
>NZ_LZXX01000008.1:377-995 GCF_001729305.1 Burkholderia sp. A2
CGCGCTGGGGGCTGCGCGGCCGCGAGGATCTCGGCGGCGGAATGGCCGCGGTCTTCGCGCTCGAAAACGGCTTCTCGGGCACCACCGGCAAGCTGTCGCAGAAAGGCGTCGATCTGTTCGGCCGTCAGGCGTGGCTCGGCGTGGAATCCAGGACGGCCGGCACGCTCTCGTTTGGCCGCCAGTACGACCTGATCCTCGATTTCGTGACGCCGCTCGGCGCGTCCGGCCCCGGCTGGGGCGGCAACCTCGCGGTCCACCCGTACGACAACGACGATTCGAACCGCAACCTGCGCATCAACAATGCGGTGAAGTACACGAGCCCGACGGTTCGCGGGCTGACCTTCGGCGCGATGATCGGGTTCTCGAACACGCCCGGCCAGTTCTCCAACAACGCGGTGTGGAGCTCGGGCGTGTCGTACGCGAACGGGCCGCTGAAGCTCGGCGCCGGCTACCTGAAGATCAGCCGCGACCGCAACGCGCCGAACCCGGACGGCGCGCTGAGCACGGTCGACGGCTCGGCGACGATCACGGGCGGCAACCAGCAGATCTGGGCGATGGCCGGCCGTTACGCGTTCGGGCCGCACTCGGTCGGCGCCGCGTGGTCGCACTCGACCACCG
>NZ_LZXX01000008.1:1019-1910 GCF_001729305.1 Burkholderia sp. A2
CGTCACGCGCGCGCTGAGCGTCGCCGCCGCGTACACATACACGATGGGCCGCTTAGACACCCGCACGGGCCAGACGCGCCCGAAATGGAACCAGGTCGTCGCACAGGCCGACTATGCGCTGTCGAAGCGCACGGATGCGTATCTCGAAGGCACGTACCAGAGCGTGAGCGGCGACAACGGCAATCCGGCGTTCAACGCGACGGTCTGGACCATGACGCCTTCCGCGAACAGCAACCAGGCCGTCGTTGCGCTGGGACTGCGACACAAGTTCTGACGATGCGGCGTGAGCGGCGCCGTCACGCGCCGTGGCGGGCATCGCGTACCGCCCCCCAGGCGCGGAAGCAAGAATGCCTCCCGGCTGTCGCGTTTGCGCAAAAAATGCGGAGAAACTGGGCACGTTGTGACATTTTTCCTAATCTGTTTGCAGCGACGCCGCGATCCGGCGTTCCGGCCGCGACATTCTTTCATCTGGCGCACCACCGGCTTACGAACCTGCATCACGGCAACGGAGCCGGACCTTTCGCGCCATGGCGACCGGACGGCTGCGTGCGAATGGCACGCGCCCCGCTTTCAACGCAGTCAACCGCTGGAGAAGAACGATGAGCAAAATGAAGCGAATTGCGGTCCTGGCAACTTTCGTCCTGCTGGCCGGTTGCCACCACGCGGCGAAAACGCCCGAGAATGCCGGCGCGGCGCCGACGCCCTCGAGTGAAGCCGTCGCGACGGTAACAGCCGACGATCTGAACAATCCGAACAGCCCGCTCGCCAAGCGCAGCATCTACTTCGATTTCGACCAGTACTCGGTGAAGCCCGAATTCCAGTCGCTGCTGCAGGCGCACGCCGACTACCTGCGCAGCCACCCCGCGCGGCGCGTGCTGATCCAGGGCAACA
>NZ_LZXX01000008.1:1944-2392 GCF_001729305.1 Burkholderia sp. A2
GCCTCGGCAAGGAAAAGCCGGTCGCGGCCGGCCACGACGAGGAAGCGTGGGCGCAGAACCGCCGCGCCGATCTCGTCTATCGTTGATCCAGGCGCCGCCGCGGCGATACGCAAAAAGCATGGAATAAGCGCCCCGCCGAAACGTCTTGTCATCGCGCAGACGCGCGGTTCACGCGAACCGCCTTTCCTGTGGGCCTGCGCGCTGCAAGGAGATTGCCATGAAATCGGCAACGTTGGCTGCGACGCTGATCGCGGCGCTGGTGCTCGTGCTGTCGGCGGGCTGTACGTCGTCGGGCGGCGGCGTGTCGCAAGGACCGGGCATGAGCCGGTACGGCGGCGCCGGTGGCAGCGGCGGCAGTGGCGGAGGCGGCGGCTACTGACGCGCCGCCGAACTGGCTTGAACGGGTGTCACGTACAAGCGCGGCCGGTGCCCGGCCGCGTCGCGCGCG
>NZ_LZXX01000008.1:2416-2908 GCF_001729305.1 Burkholderia sp. A2
CCCCACGTCGCGCGCAGGTAGTTCGCGAGCTGCGCGAGTTCGTCGTCGCTCAGCGTTTTCGCGAAACCCGGCATCGGCTGCAGGTTGTCGAAGCCGGCGAACTTCTGCTCGTCGATGCCGTCGAGCATCGCGACCAGCAGGTTGCGCGAGTCGGGCTGACGCACCGTCGAATTGCCGTTCATCGGCACCGCCACGTGCGGCTTGCCTTCGCCGTCGAAGCCGTGACAGCCGGCGCACACCGCGAGATACACCGAGCGGCCGGCCGCCAGCTGCGCGGCATCGGCCGACACCGGCTTCACCGGTTGCGGCGCGGGCGGCGTATCGCCGAGCAGGTACGTCGACAGGCCGCGCAGGTCGTCCTTGGTCAGGTACTGCGTGCTCAGGTGTACGACCGGATACATCTCGCCGAACGCCGAGCCTTGCGGCGCGATGCCGACGCCGAAGAACGTCTGCAGGTCGCTCCCCGTCCAGCCGCGCGCGGCGAGGCCGGCC
>NZ_LZXX01000008.1:3040-3414 GCF_001729305.1 Burkholderia sp. A2
GGCCGCGCTGCCAGTCGGCGGATTGGCCGGCCGACGCATCCGGCAGGCTGTCCTTCAGGAACAGCATGTCCCAGAAGACCATGCCGAAGCGCAGGTTGTACGGGAACTTCAGGTCGTGCGCACGGTTTTCCCGCGCGACCGGTTTGACCGTCATCAGGTACGCGTACATCGCGTCGGCGTCGGCCCGCGTGAGCTGCCGATACGACGTGTACGGCATCGACGGATACAGGCGCTTGCCCGGCGCCTTGCCGTCGTGCAGCGCGGCGTAGAAGTCGTCCGCGCTCCAGCCGCCGATCCCGTGATCCTTGTCGGGCGTGATGTTCGAGCCGTAGAACGTGCCGAACGGCGATTCGAGCGCCGCGCCGCCGGCGAAC
>NZ_LZXX01000008.1:3613-5183 GCF_001729305.1 Burkholderia sp. A2
CGCAGCCCGCGCGGCACGATGAGCGAGTGTGCGTTTCATGGGGCTTCCTTCACGAGTCCCGGCGTCGTCAGCACCACGTCCTTCACGGCTTCGTAGTAGCGGACATAGCCCGTGCAGCGGCAGAGGTGCGCATCGAGCGCGTCGGTGATCGTGCGTTCCACGTCGGCCTTCGCGATCGGCTCGCGCTTCAGGCGTTCGATCAGCACGGTCGCCGCGTTGACGAAACCCGGTGTGCAGTAGCCGCACTGGAAGCTGAAGTGCTCGAGGAACTTCTGCTGGATCGGCGACAGCTCGACCACCTCGCCGGCTTCGTTGCGCTTCGCGTGGCCTTCGATCGTGCGGATCGAACGGCCGTGGAAGAAGTGCGCGCCGGTGATGCAGGTGCGCATCTCCTCGCTCGTGCCGTCCGGCTTGTCGACGATCACGACGCACGCGTGGCAGACGCCCTGCCCGCAGCCGAGCCGCGAACCGGTGAGGCCCAGGTACTCGTGCAGGAACTCGATCATCATCAGCCCTTCCGGCACCGGCATCGGGCCGACCGACTTGCCGTTGATGTTGACCGACAGCGGCTTCCGCTGGAACCGGACGAGCGGACGCTCGACGGGTGCCGAAGCCGCAGCAGGTGCAGCAGGTGCAGCGGGTATGGATGCCGGAGCGGCCGAAGCCGCATTCGACGCGGACGCGCCGGCGCTCGCGGTCGAAGCCGCGGTTTGGGCGGTCGTCATGCGAGCACCTCCTGAATCTTTTGCGGGGTCACCGGCAGGTCGGTGAAACGATGGCCGATCGCGTGCGCGATGCCGTTCACGATCGCGCCGACGACGGGAATCATCACCACTTCGGCAACGCCCTTCGGCGGATCGGTCTCGGACAGCGGCGGCAGCACGTCGCCCGTTTGCGTCCATACGGCGACGTCGGACGCGCGCGGCAACGGGTAACGGTTGANNCCGTTGCCGGGGCCGTCCTCGTAGAGCGGCAGGTACTCGTGCAGCGCATGGCCGATGCCCATCGCGAGACCGCCCTGCAACTGGCCCGACACGAGCTGCGGCGAAATCTGGTTGCCGCATTCCATGATCGAGTGATGCGTGAGCAGTTCGACCTTGCCGGTCGCTTCGTGCACGGCCAGCTCGACGAGCGTGCCCACCGCCGTGTAGTACGTGACGGCCGCGTTGTTGCGGCTCGTCGGCGGGATGAACACGCGCTTGCGATCGAGCACGCGATAGCCGTTCGCGGTCGGCGGCAATGTGCCGCGCAGCGCGGTCGCGCCGGCCGGTGCGGCGGTGCCCGGCAGCGGGCCGTCGTCGCCGGTCTTCGGCGCGCCGACGCGCAGCGACAGCCCGTCGATCGGCAGACGCTCGATTGCGCCACCTACCTCGAATTCGGCGTCGGTCCACTGCCACCGGTTGAACACGTGCACGACGGCGCCGGTCGGCAGGCCGAGCGCATGCGCCTGCTTCGCGAGCTGCTCGAACGTCAGCGGCTCGAGGCCGTCGGCGGTCAGCTTGCCGTCGACCCAGCGTGCATCCTCGATGCGGATCGTGTACGGCGCGGCCTGGCCGCCGCCGAGGCCGCG
>NZ_LZXX01000008.1:5408-5703 GCF_001729305.1 Burkholderia sp. A2
CGGTCGCCGGCCGGCCGAGCCATTTTGCGACCGCGACGGCCTGCGACGTCGACATCCCGGTGCCAATCTCGGCCGCCGTGTGCTGCAGCGACACCTTGCCGTGCTCGTCGAATTCGACCTTCGCGAACGACGCTTCCGCGCCCGTGCCGAAATCCTTCTGCACGCACGCGAAGCCGACGCCGTAGCGCTTGCCCGGATGCGCGGCCTCGAATTCGGCCTTGCGCGCGGCACGGCGCGTCCACAGCGGATGCTGCTTCGCGCGCTCGAGCACTTCGTCGACGCGCAGCGCGCCGGC
>NZ_LZXX01000009.1:0-1183 GCF_001729305.1 Burkholderia sp. A2
CTTACTCGATGATCTTGGCGACGACGCCGGCGCCGACCGTACGGCCGCCTTCGCGGATCGCGAAGCGCAGACCTTCTTCCATCGCGATCGGAGCGATCAGCTTCACCGTGATCGACACGTTGTCGCCCGGCATCACCATTTCCTTGTCCTTCGGCAGCTCGATCGAGCCCGTCACGTCCGTCGTACGGAAGTAGAACTGCGGACGGTAGTTGTTGAAGAACGGCGTGTGACGGCCGCCTTCGTCCTTGCTCAGCACGTACACTTCTGCCGTGAAGTGCGTGTGCGGCGTGATCGAACCCGGCTTCGCCAGAACCTGGCCACGCTCCACGTCTTCACGCTTCGTGCCGCGCAGCAGGATACCCACGTTGTCGCCTGCCTGACCTTGGTCCAGCAGCTTGCGGAACATTTCCACGCCCGTGCAGGTCGTCTTCACCGTCGGCTTGATACCGACGATTTCGATTTCCTCGCCGACCTTCACGATGCCGCGCTCGACGCGACCCGTCACCACCGTACCGCGGCCCGAGATCGAGAACACGTCTTCCACCGGCATCAGGAACGCGCCGTCAACTGCACGCTCCGGCGTCGGGATGTACGTGTCCAGCGCGTCGGCCAGGCTCATGATCGCCACTTCACCCAGCTCGCCCGTGTCGCCTTCCAGCGCCAGCTTGGCCGAACCCTTCACGATCGGCGTGTCGTCGCCCGGGAAGTCGTACTTCGACAGCAGTTCGCGAACTTCCATCTCGACCAGCTCGAGCAGTTCAGCGTCGTCCACCATGTCGCACTTGTTCAGGAACACGATGATGTACGGAACGCCAACCTGACGCGCCAGCAGGATGTGCTCACGCGTTTGCGGCATCGGGCCGTCTGCTGCCGAGCAAACCAGGATCGCGCCGTCCATCTGCGCTGCGCCCGTGATCATGTTCTTCACATAGTCAGCGTGGCCCGGGCAGTCGACGTGTGCGTAGTGGCGGTTAGCCGTTTCGTACTCGACGTGTGCCGTGTTGATCGTGATGCCGCGCGCCTTTTCTTCCGGTGCCGCGTCGATCTGGTCGTACGCCTTCGCTTCGCCGCCGAACTTCTTCGTCAGAACCGTCGTGATCGCTGCCGTCAGCGTCGTCTTGCCGTGGTCAACGTGACCAATCGTACCAACGTTCACGTGCGGCTTGGTCCGCTCAAACTTTTC
>NZ_LZXX01000010.1:0-254 GCF_001729305.1 Burkholderia sp. A2
CACGCGCCAGCCCCAGCTGCCGAACGCTTCCTCGCCGATGAACGTGCGCACGCCCAGGATCACGAGCAGCGACAGGAACAGGCCGAGCGTGGCCGTCGTCTGGATCCACGCGGTGTAGAAGCCGCGCCGGTTGGCCGGCGCATGCTCGGCGACGTAGGTCGCCGCGCCGCCGTACTCGCCGCCGAGCGCGAGGCCCTGCAACAGCCGCATCGCGATGAAGATCACGGGAGCGGCGATGCCGATCGACGCGTAGC
>NZ_LZXX01000010.1:346-940 GCF_001729305.1 Burkholderia sp. A2
ACACGATCGCGCCGAACGGCCGCACCGCGAAGCCGGCCGCGAAGCCGAGCAGCGTGAAGATGAACGCGGCGGTCGGATTGACGCCGGAGAAGAAGCTCTTGCTGATGTAGGCCGCGAGCGAGCCGGCCAGGTAAAAGTCGTACCACTCGAACACGGTGCCGAGCGACGACGCGAAGATCACCTTCTTCTCTTCGCCCGTCATCGGCGAGTGCGAAATTTGCCCGCCTAACGTTGCCATGAATCGTCTCCAAGTCCCTTGATATAAATGTGCGGCCGCCTTGGGAGGGGCGGGCCTGTCGACGATTATTGGCACGGAAACTTACGGCCCACTGACTCGCGCGTACAAAACGACTGCGCGTTAACCCGCGTCGAATCGGCCCGCTTCGCGCGCCGATCGTGGCGTGAACGGCCGGTAAATCCCCGGTCTCGACGTGGTTGCGCCGAGCCGCGGCGGCGCGCGTCAGGGTTAATCCGGGGCGGTGTCGGCGAGCGGCAGGCTGATGCGCACGAGCGTGCCGGCGAGGCGCGGTGCGTGCTGGTAGACGTGATCGTCGAGCGTCAGCGTGCCGCCGTGCTGCGCGGCGATCTCGCGCA
>NZ_LZXX01000010.1:1144-1454 GCF_001729305.1 Burkholderia sp. A2
GTCGACCAGGTTGCCGAGCATCTCGCGCAGCATCACCGGATTGCCGTCGACGTCGAGCGGCGCGTCGTCGTCCGGGCCTTCGTAACCGAGGTCCATCCGTTTCGCGAGCGCGGCCTGCACCCAGTCGCGCACCGTGCGCCGCGCGAGCGCGCCGATCTCGACCGGCTCGAACGTGAGCCCGCTCGCGCGGTTTTCGGCACGCGCGAGCGCAAGCAGCTGCGTGACGAGACGCGCGGCCTGCTCGGAGCTCGTCGCGATCTGCTCGAGCGAGCGCTGCACGTCGGGCGGCACCGGGTGGCGCAGCGCGAAT
>NZ_LZXX01000010.1:1635-1830 GCF_001729305.1 Burkholderia sp. A2
CGGGCGGCGCGCGCTGCGCCTCGACGGGCGACAGGTCGTCGGGTCGCCGCGCGCGGATGTGCGCCTGCAGCGCGTTGAGCGGCGCGAGCCCGCGCGACAGCCCGAACCAGACGAGCAGGATCGCGAGCGGCAGGATCACGAATTGCGGCAGGATCACGCCCTTGATGATGTCGTTCGCGAGCGCGTTGCGCTTGT
>NZ_LZXX01000011.1:0-537 GCF_001729305.1 Burkholderia sp. A2
CCGTGCGCGGCGAACAGCGCCTTGAACGGCGCGATGCTCCACACGGTGACGACGGCCGTCAGGATCAGGAACGGCGACCACGCGCGCACGGTTTGCGCGAACGTGTACGGCGACGCCTGGCGGCTCGTGCCCGCCCCGTTGCCGCCCGCGCCGAACCCGGCGAGCGCCGCGCCGCCGCCGGACGCGACGATTGTGCCTGCCGTCTGCTTCGCGCTGCTCGGCTGCCAGACCTTCAGGAACGCGGCGAGCGACACGAGACTGACGAGCGACGACGTGATGTCCGGCAGCTCCGGCCCGATGTGGTTCGACGTGAAGTACTGCGTGACCGCGAAGCTGCCGCCCGCGACGAGTGCGGCCGGCCACGTCTGCCGTACGCCGCGCAGCCCGTCCATCATGAACACGAGCCAGAACGGCACCGCGAGCGACAGCAGCGGCAGCTGGCGGCCGGCCATCGCGCCGATGTGGAATGCGTCGATGCCCGTCACCTGCCCGGCGACGATGATCGGGATGCCCATCGCGCCGAACGCCACCGGCGCG
>NZ_LZXX01000012.1:0-506 GCF_001729305.1 Burkholderia sp. A2
TGCAGGTGGCCCGCCACCGCCGCCACCGCGCTGTTGCCGATCAGCCCGCCGATCATGCTGCCGATCCCGCCGATCGGCGAATCGTTGATCACGATCTGCGGTTCCATGTAGTAGTCGGCCGCGACGCGCTGGCCCTTCTGCTGCTTCGAGCCCGCGCGATATTCGCCCGAGTTGCGCTGCAGCTGCGTGATGCGCGACAGGCGCGCGTCGCTCTTCTGGTTGCCGATCGACGTGATCACGAAGCAGTTCGACTGCTGCACGGCCAGCCGCAGCAGCGGGTCGATGCTCGTCACCTTGGTCGCGCTGCCGAACGGGCCCCACCAGTCGGCGTTGCGGCCGTCGTCGACCGCGATCGTGCCCAGCGGCGACGCGCAGCGCTGCAGTTGCGAATCGGCGCCGGCGCTCGCGCCGCCGGCCGCCGCGCCCGTCACGCCGGCGTTCTGCCCGCCGGGCGTCACCACGCCGCCGCAACCCGCGACGGACGCACCAAGCGCTGCAACCAGCGC
>NZ_LZXX01000013.1:0-17878 GCF_001729305.1 Burkholderia sp. A2
CGCGAGCACGCGCACGACGCCTTCGAGATCGTCCTCCATCTGCGCGGGCAGGTCCGGCCGCGCGACGCGGAAATCCTCGAAGTCGGCCGCCGAGAACGCCAGCATCTCGCCGGCGCCGTTATTGCGGAAGTAGTCGGTGCCGTCGTGGTACTTGACGCTCTTCGTCCAGTTCACGAAGTCTTCCTTCTCCGCGTTCGGCTTCTGCGTGAACAGGTTGTACGCGATCCGGATCGTCATCTCGCCCGCGTCGTGCAGCTTGCGGATCACTTCGTAATCATCGGGATAATTCTGCGAACCGCCGCCCGCGTCGATCACGCCCGTCACGCCCAGCCGGTTCAGCTCGCGCATGAAATGGCGCGTCGAGTTGTACTGATACTCGAACGGCAGCTTCGGCCCCTTCGCGAGCGTCGCGTAGAGGATCGTCGCGTTCGGGTTCGCGAGCAGCAGGCCGGTCGGGTTGCCCGCCGCATCGCGCAGGATGGTCCCGCCCGGCGGCTCCGGCGTGTCCTTCGTGTAGCCGACCACCCGCAGCGCCGCCGCGTTCAGCAACGCGCGATCGTACAGATGCAGGATGAACACGGGCGTGTCCGGCGCGACCGCATTGAGTTCGTCGATCGTCGGCAGCCGTTTCTCCACGAACTGGTGTTCGGTGAAGCCGCCGACCACGCGCACCCACTGCGGCGCGGGCGTGATCGCGACCTGCTGCTTGAGCATCTCCATCGCGAGCGCGAGCGACGGCACGCCGTCCCAGCGCAGTTCCATGTTGTAGTTCAGGCCGCCGCGAATCACGTGGCAGTGGTTGTCGACCAGGCCCGGCAGCACGCCGCGGCCGCCGAGATCGACCACCTTCGTCGCGCGGCCCGCGAGCGGCATGACGTCCGCGTCGCTGCCGACGGCGACGAAGCGGCCGGCGGCAATCGCGACTGCCGTGGCGACGGGGTTCGTGCGGTCGAGCGTCGTGAATCGTCCGTTATGCAGGATCAGATCCGGTTGGGTCACGGTTGCGGTCATGTGCATCACCTCTTGTTGATCAGAAGCCAAACAGCTGTTTCACGGTGGGTAACGCTTGCACGCCGATCAGCATGCCGAGCAACCCGACCAGCGCAATCAGCGGCGGTGCGGGAGAGCGAACCTTGATGGCGCTGTAAATCACGCCGATCAGCAGGCCCGCACCAAGGGAAACCAGATAAGGTTTCATGCGATAAATCTCCCGGACAAATTCAAATGCAGGCGCCGTGTTTCGACCGGCATGCCGCGGGCGGCATGCGTGTTTCGGTCACGTCCGCCGCCCGCGGCCATGGAGCCAATGCGGCGCGTTCGCATCGAACCCGCCGCACCGGCATCAGCCGTTGCAGGCCGTCTGCGCTTACTTCGCCGGAACCGGCGCAATCGACTCATGCGGCGTCGCGGTGCGCTGCGGCGCCTTGTGGAGCATCGTGTACGCGTAGTCCACGCCCATCCCGTATGCGCCCGAATGCTCCTTCGCGATCGCCATCACCGCGTCGTACGTCTCGCGGTGCGCCCAGTCGCGCTGCCATTCGAGCAGCACCTGCTGCCACGTGACCGGCACCACGCCGGCCTGCACCATGCGCTGCATCGCGAAGTCGTGCGCAGCCTGCGTCGTGCCGCCCGATGCATCGGCGACCATGTAGATTTCGTAGTCGCCTTCGAGCATCGCGCACAGCGCGAACGTCGTGTTGCAGACTTCGGTCCACAGGCCCGACACGACCACCTTCTTGCGGCCGTTCGCGGCAAGCGCGTCGCGCACCTTCTGGTCGTCCCACGAGTTCATCGACGTGCGTTCGAGCGTCTTCTGGTTCGGGAACACGTCGAGCAGCTCGGGATAGGTGTGACCCGAGAAGCTCTCGCTTTCGACCGTCGTGATCGTGGTCGGGATGTTGAAGACCTTCGCGGCCTTCGCGAGCCCGACGACGTTGTTCTTCAGCGTCTGCCGATCGATCGACTGCACGCCGAACGCCATTTGCGGCTGCTGGTCGATGAAGATCAGCTGGCTGTTGTGCGGGGTAAGTACTTCAAGCTTGGGGTTGCTCATGATGGTGATGTCCTTTGACGCGGAGAAAAATGAAGCTCGCCTGGCCGACGAATCCGCGAAGCGTCCAATGCGCGGTGTCGGAAACCGGCCTGCGTCATTCAATACGCGAATGTGCGACCGCACCAGTTAATTGTTCTGATTCTCGTCACGCGTTGAATTCAGACTGAAAAGATCTGAATTTCATTGAATGCGCTCACGACGAACACGCAGACCTGATAGGCTGGCCCAAGACTTTCGGATCGACGCCAGCCCGGTATTTATCCGTCTTTTCAACGGCCGTCACTCCACTCAAGACCCATGAAACCGTACATTGCTTCGCTTCTCGCCGGCATCCTCGCCGGCGTCGTTTACGCGCTGATCGGCGTGCAATCGCCGGCGCCGCCCGCCGTCGCCCTGGTCGGCCTGCTCGGCATTCTGGCCGGCGAGCAGATTCTGCCCGTGGTGCGACGGATGGTCGACGGCATCCGACCGGGAACCGCATGGCGCGATGCGAAGTGCAGCCAGCACATGTTCGGCGCGCTGCCCGGCGCACACGCCGACGCCGCCGTGAAGCAACGCGAATCCACGCCGACGTGACAGGCGGGACGTCGAGCGAATGCGGCGGCGGCCCGACTGTTGGCGCGCACGCGTGCGTGTCTCGGCACGTCGGATGACGAACCGTTGTGAACAGCATCGCTCGACGGTCCGACACCGCCCGATGCCCTTGCTGTAGCGAAATTCACCATGAAGCTGTCTTTCGAAGCACTCGAGGCACTGGACGCGATCGACCGCACCGGTACGTTTGCCGACGCGGCAGAGCTGGTGCACCGCGTGCCGTCCGCGCTGACATACGTCGTACAGAAACTCGAGAGCGACCTGGGCGTCGCGTTGTTCGATCGCAGCGGGCGTCGTGCGAAGCTCACGCGCGCGGGCCGCGTCGTCGTCGAGGAGGGTCGCCGTCTCCTTCATGCCGCCGAACAGCTTGAACGGAAGGCGCAGCGCGCGCAGCAAGGTTGGGAAACCGAGGTCCGCGTCTGCATCGCGGAGATACTGCCCTTCGACATGATGTGGCCATACGTCCATGCGTTCTACGATCTTGAAATGGACACGCGGCTGCGACTCTCCACCGAAGTGCTCGGCGGCACCTGGGATGCGCTGATTTCGCGGCGGGCCGATCTGATTATCGGCGCCGCGGGCGAGCCGCCGGAACTGCCCGACATCGTGGCGCAGCCCATTGGCACACTCCGGCACGTGTTCGCGGTCGCCCCTGGCCATCCGCTCGCGGCGCTGCCCGAACCGCTGTCGATGGCGTCGATCGTCGAGTATCGCGGCGCGGTGATCTCCGACACGTCCCGCGAACTTCAGCCGCAATCGGTCGCGGTCGATGCTGGCCAACCGTATCTCGCGGTGCCGACGCTCGCGGCGAAACTGGCCGCGCAATGCGAAGGGCTCGCGGTGGGTACGCTCCCGGACTGCATCGCGGCGCCCGCGATCGCGCAAGGCAGACTCGTCGCGCGAGAGGTGACTGGCATGCGCGACACGACCCATTGCTATATCGCTTGGCGCGCCGACGAAGCCGGGCGCGCACTACGCTGGTGGGTCGAACAACTCGGTCACCACGACCTCGTCGACCGGTTCACCGCGCGCGCGTGACGCTGCGCTTTCTGCGAATGGTCGAACGGTCTCGCGCTTGCCGACCTGCATCAAGCCGGTCCCGAAGTCAGCGTTGAAGAAACGAAGAAACGCGGAGCGGCTTCGCCGCCCCCTTGGCGCTCGCAACCGACGCCGCGTGCGGAATCGGCGTTCAGCGCGACGCGGAAGGCTCGCCGGTCCGGCCGGAGCGCCAGGTGAGGAAACCAAGCACCACGAGCGGCAGCGCTAGTGCCCAGAACCCGGCGTACAGGTAGGCGCTCGCGCCGGCGCCCGCGCCGAGCGCGAAACCGACAACCGGCGGCAGCGTGCGTCGCAGCCGCGCACGTGCGGCTTCCCGTTCGGCCGGCGCGGCGATCGGCACGAGCCAGTCGAATGCATCGATGACCGCCTGCGTGACGTTGCCGGTCATCACGGTATTCGCGACGACGGTGCGCGCGGTCAGCCGGCCGTGCGCGTTCTGCACGCCCATTGCCGCCGCGCCGAGCAGCCCGCAGACGATCGTCGCGGGCGCATCGGCGCTGCCGATCGGCGACGCCGCGACGCCCGCGAGCATGAATCCGGCCAGCAGGATCGTCTGCAGCGCGTACAGCGAGCGCGCCCGCGGGCCGTGCCCGCGCACGCGCATCCGGTGATCGAGCATACGGGCGGCCACGATTCCCGCGATGAATGCCGGAAATGCGAGCCACTTGATCATCAGGCCCTGGCCGACACCGGCGAGGCCCGAGCCGATCAGAATGAAGTTGCCGGTGACGTGCGCGGTAAAGAGCCCGAACAGCGCGACGAAGCCGAGCGTGTCGACGTAGCCGGCGATCGATGCGAGAAACACATCCTCGCCGCGCAGGCGATCGGGGGCCGCCGCGCCCGCTGCCGTTACTTGCGCGGGCTGCATGGCGTGGCTTCCGCGGTTCTATCGAAGGTGTCCGCATCGCGGACCCGCGCGGCGAGCGCGCGCAATTGCGCCTGCACGAGCGGAATCGCCTGCTCGCGGAAGACGAGGCCGAGCAGGCCCGCTAGCGCGGTCAGCGGCCGCGCGGGCGACTGCACGCGCACGAGGGGGTGCAGGAAGCCGACTGCAATGCCGGCTCCCGGCGAGATCAGGTAAGCCATGGTCCGTTCCGGTTGCGCCGCGGGCCGGCCGAAGGGCTTCGGCCTCGTGCAGCGGTTCGGGAGCAAGCGTAG
The DNA here is from genome assembly GCF_001729305.1 of Burkholderia sp. A2. Lineage (NCBI taxonomy): Bacteria > Pseudomonadati > Pseudomonadota > Betaproteobacteria > Burkholderiales > Burkholderiaceae > Burkholderia > Burkholderia sp. A2. The sequence goes on from NZ_LZXX01000013.1 coordinate 4,865, forward strand.
GGAATACGGGCCTGAAAGTCATGTCGGCAACCTGAAATTTTCTGAAACCGCCGAACCGCGCGCGGCACGACGCCAGCCCTTCGCGGCCGGCCCGCGCGGCCCCTCGCCGGGGTGCGCCTTGCTATTTTTCGATCGATAAGTGCAGAATGGCCGCATTCAGGAGCCGACGCATGACCGAGACCAAGCGCAATGCAGCGCCCCGTGCGCGCGGGACGACCGCCGACGACACCGCCGGCACATCGGGCCGCCGCCTCACGCCGGAAGCACGCGAGCGACAGATCGTCGAAAAGGCGGTCGAACACTTCGCGACCCACGGTTTTTCCGGCAGCACGCGCGAGCTCGCGCGGCAGATCGGCGTGACCCAGCCGCTGCTCTACCGGTATTTCCCGAGCAAGGAAGCGCTGATCGATCGCGTATACGACGAGGTCTACACGTGGGACCCCGCGTGGGAAAAACTGATCGCCGACCGCTCGGTTCCGCTCCAGCAGCGGCTCGTCGCGTTCTACCGGTCGTACGCGCAGACGATCCTGCGGCGCGAATGGATCCGCACGTTCATCTTCGCGGGGCTCAGCCGCGAGGGCTTCAATACGCGCTATCTGTCGCGGCTGCGCGAACGCGTGTTCCTGCCGGTGCTGCGCGAGCTGCGGCACGCGTACGACATCGCGACACCGGCGTCGGAAGCGCAGCGCAACGCGGAAATCGAACTGGTGTGGAGCCTGCACGCGAGCATCTTCTATCTCGGCGTGCGCAAGTGGGTATACGGGTTGCCGGTGCCCGACGATCTCGACGCGGAAATCGAGCGGCAGATCGACGCGTTCCTGAACGGCACGCCGGCCGCGCTGCAGCGTGTCGCGTCCGACGCCTCCGGCAAGCGCCCCCGCCGCAAGTGATGCCGCCGCGCGGCGTGGCGCTCAGGCCGGTTCAGAACGATTCAGCCGCGACGCACGTCACCTGCCCTATCCTCGGACAGCATCGGACGCGTGCCGTATCGCGCACCGCCCGCAGAACCGGGATTCCCACATGACGACCGACACGCTTGCACCGACCCATCACACCGTTACGGCAAACGGCATCCGCCAGCACGTCATCGAGGCCGGCGCGGGGCCCGTCGTCGTGCTGCTGCACGGCTTCCCCGAAACCAGCTTCGCGTGGCGCTTCCAGATTCCGGCGCTCGCACGGCACTATCGCGTGATCGTGCCCGACCTGCGCGGCTACGGCGAAACCGACAAGCCCGCGGCCGGCTACGACAAGCGCAACATGGCCCGCGATCTCGCCGCGCTGCTCGATGCGCTCGGCATCGGGCGCATCGCGCTCGTCGGGCACGACCGCGGCGCACGCGTCGCGACGCGTTTCGCAAAGGACTTCCCCGAACGCGTCGACCGGCTCGTCGTGATGGACAACGTGCCGACGCGCATCGTCGCGCAGAACATGACCGCGCAAACCGCGCGCGCGTACTGGTTTTTCCTGTTCCACCAGGTGCCCGACCTGCCGGAGGCGCTGATCGCCGGCAAGGAAGCCGAATGGCTCAGCTACTTTTTCGCCGACTGGTGCTACAACCCGCACGCGATCTCGGGCGATGCGTTCGACACGTACGTGCGCGCGTATCGGCGTCCGGGCGCCGTGCGCGGCGCGCTGGCCGACTATCGCGCGAACGCCGAAGACGTGCGGCAGGACCTCGTCGATGCGGATGTCAGGATCGCGTGCCCGACCATGGCGATCTGGGGCGAGGATTTCTACGCGGTCGGCAAGATGTTCGACATGAAAGCCGTGTGGGAAGGCATGGCGACCCATCTGCGTGCCGAGCCGATCGCGCAGTGCGGACATCTGCCGCACGAGGAGCAGCCCGAGCGCGTGAACGCGCTGCTGCTCGATTTCCTGCGCGGCTGGGCCGGCTGACGCAACGCCCGCCGCACGCGGCATCATCGGGAGAACATCGGATGGAACACGGATCGGGCCGCAAGGCCGTCATCGCCGGCGGATCGGTCGGCGGGCTGTTCGCGGCGACCGCGCTGCGCGCGACCGGCTGGGACGTCCGCGTCTTCGAGCAATCGCCGCACGCACTCGACAGCCGCGGCGGCGGCATCGTGCTGCAGCCGCCGATCGAGCGCGCGTTCGCGTTCGGCGGCGTGGCGCTGCCACGCGACGCGGGCGTCGATTCGATCGACCGCATCTACGTCGACGCGCAGGACCGGATCGTGCAGCGCTTCGCGATGCCGCAGACGCAGACCGCGTGGAATGCAATCTACACGGCGCTCAAGCGTGCGCTGCCCGCCGGGATCATCCACGCCGGCGACGCGTTCGAGCGGTTCGAGCAGGACGGCGAGCGGATCGTCGCGCATTTCGCGAGCGGCCGCGCCGAGACGGCCGATCTGCTGATCGGCGCGGACGGCGGCCGCTCGACCGTACGCGCGCAGGCGCTGCCGGACGTGCAGCCGGCGTACGCGGGCTATGTCGCGTGGCGCGGGCTCGTCGACGAACGCGCGCTGCCCGAGCAGGTGCTGATGCTGCTGCGCGAACGCTTCACGTTCCAGCAAGGCGACCGGCACCTGTTCCTCACCTATCTGGTGCCCGGCGCCGACGGCGCGACCGAACCGGGCGGGCGACGCGTGAACTGGGTGTGGTACCGGCGACTCGCGTCCGACCGGCTGCCGTCGCTGTTCCTGGCGCGCGACGGCACGCAGCGCGACGGGTCGCTGCCGCCCGGCGCGATGCGCGACGACAACCGCGCGGAACTCGTCGACGCCGCCGACCGGATGCTCGCGCCGACGCTCGCCGCGCTCGTCGATGCGACCCCCGCGCCGTTCGCGCAGTCGATCGTCGATCTCGCGGCCGCACGCATGGCCTTCGGCCGCGCGGTGCTGCTCGGCGACGCCGCCTGCATCGTGCGCCCGCACACCGCGGGAGGCGTCGCGAAAGCGGCGGACAACGCGGTCGATCTGGCCGAAGCCTTGCGCGACGTCGCTCGCGGCGCCGCGTTCGACGCCGCGCTGGCGGGCTGGGACGCCCGTCAGCGGGCGGCCGGCGCGCTGTTGTCCGCGCGCGGGATCGCGCTCGGCGCGCGACTGATGGGCGCGGCGTGACGGCTCCCCGGCCGGAGGTCGACTGCCGCGTGGGGCGGATCGAAGTCGGGATCCAGCGCGCGCAGCACGCTGGCGCGCCCGCCATCGTCGTCGGGCAGTTGCGGCTGCCCGCGCGCGAAAGCCGGGGCCGCGGCCGCCGCGAGCCACGCGGCGATCGCCAGTCCCGTCGCGCGTGTCGATACAGTGCCCCGCTTCATTGCGCGCTCGCCGTCGACACGGCGGCCGACATCGCGGCCATTGCCGTGGGCTGGTCGCCATGCGCGATCGCATACAGCTCGCGATTGCGCGCGATCGTCTGCGTGCTCGGCGGATAGTCCCAGTTCGACGTCGGCACGGTGCCGTCGCGCTCCGCCCGGACCAGGTCGGCGCGCACGTCGGCGCGCGTGACCGGTTGGTCGGCGGTTTGCGCAAATGCGACGATCGGTGCGCTCAGCGCACAGGACAGCAGGACTGCACGAATCAGGTTGTTCATGATGTTCACCTCTCGAGATGGCGTGTTCGCGTCCGCAGATCAGGCCGGACCTCCGCTCCGCATCGATGCGATGAGGAGTGGTGTCCATTCTGCGATTCGCGCGCTGTCCGGAAGGTGAGGCGTCGATTACGGTCTTGTCATCTGGTCGGCGGCCCGGCCGCACGGCCGTGTCGGTCAGCGCGTAGCGCTTTCCGGGTTCCGCACGCTGCCCAGGAACCGCGTCAACTCCACCGTCTGCGGCCGCTCGAAGATCTCGTCGGCCGTCCCGCTCTCCCACACGCGCCCCTGGTGCATGAACACGATCCTGTCGCTCACCGCGCGCGCGAAGTTCATCTCGTGGGTGACCATGATCAACGTCATGTCCTCGCGCGCGAGTTGCTCGATCACGCCCAGTACCTCGCCGACGAGCTCGGGATCGAGCGCGGACGTGATCTCGTCGCACAGCAGCACGCTCGGCTTCATCGCGAGCGCACGCGCGATCGCGACGCGCTGTTGCTGGCCGCCCGACAGGTGTTCCGGAAACGCGTCGAACTTGTCGCCGAGGCCGACGCGCTCGAGCATCAGTTCCGCGATCGCGCGCGCCTGCTGCCGGTGCGACTTCTTCACCACCGACTGCGCGAGCATCACGTTCTGTCCGGCGCTCAGGTGCGGAAACAGGTTGTATTGCTGGAACACCATGCCGACCTTCAGCCGCAGCGCGCGCAAATCCGCGTGCCGTGCGTCGACGCGTTCGCCGTCGACCGAGATCGTGCCCGCGTCGATGCTCTCGAGCCCGTTGAGCGTGCGCAGCAGCGTGCTCTTGCCCGAGCCGCTGCGGCCGATGATCGACACGACCTGCCCGCGCTCGACGGACAGATCGATGCCCTTGAGCACATGATGGGTGCCGAAGTTCTTTTCGAGACCCCGGGTTTCAACGAGCGGCATGCCATCTCCTTTGCAACGTGCGCGCATAACGGGTAAGCGGATAACAGAGCGCGAAATAGATCAGCGCGACGAGGCCATACACGACGAACGGCCGGAACGTCGCGTTCGAGATCGCGATGCCGACCTTCGTCAGCTCGGTGAAGCCGATGATCGACACCAGCGCCGTATCCTTCACGGCCTGCACGCCGAAGCCGACCGTCGGCGCGATCGCGATGCGCGCCGCCTGCGGCAGGATCACGTGACGCAACTGCTCGACATAACTCATCGCCAGGCTGGCCGATGCTTCCCACTGCCCTTTCGGCACCGCCTCGACGCAGCCGCGCCAGATCTCGGCCAGATAGGCGCTGGTGAAGAACGTGAGCCCCGCGGTGGCCGCGACCCACGGCGAAACGTCGAGCCCGACGAGCGGCAGGCCGAAGAACACGATGAACAGTTGCATCAGCAACGGCGTGCCCTGGAACACTTCGATATAGAGCTTCGCGACGCCGCGCAGCACCGTCGAATTCGACACGCGCATCACAAGCAGCCCGAGGCCGACGAGGCCGCCGGACACGAACGACACGATCGACAGCACGATCGTCCAGCGCGCGGCCAGCAGCAGGTTCGCGAGAATCTGCCCGAACGTGAAATCGGTCATCGCGCACCTCGCACGCGGCGGGAGAACAGGCGGCGCCCCATCGCGCCGAGCGTCGCGCGCATCAGCAGCGCCATCGCCAGATACGCGAGCGTGATCACGAAGTACGTCTCGAACGCGCGGAAGTTGCGCGACTGGATGTAGCTGGCCGCATAGGTCAGGTCGGCCACCGAGATCTGGGACACGACCGCCGACCCGAGCATCGTGATCACGATCTGGCTCGACAGCGCGGGAAACACCTTGGCGAGCGCCTGCGGCAGCACGACGTGGCGCAGCATCTGCGCGCGCGACATCGCCAGCGCGGAGGCCGCCTCCAGATGCCCTTTCGGCACGGCGGCCACGCCCGCGCGCACGATCTCGACCGAGTACGCGCCGAGATTGAGCGTCATCGCGAGGATCGCGGCCGTGTATTCGTCGATGTGCACGCCGAGCGCCGGCAAGCCGAAGAAGATAAAGAACAGCTGGACGACGAACGGCGTATTGCGAATCGCCTCGACGTACGCGCCGATCAGCGGGCGCAACCGCACGGCCGCGCGCGCGTCGGCGCTGTACGCGGCCGCGCCGAGCACGCCGACCGCCACGCCGAGCACGGTCGCGACCGCGGTCAGCGCGAGCGTGATCGCCGCGCCGCTCGCGAACACGCCGGCGTACTCGGCAAGCTCGCCGAATTGAAGCTGGTAGCTCATGGGAACGGGATAAATTCGGGTTCGGACAACGACACGCGCCGCGCCGGGCATCCCCGCCGCGGCGCCGTGTCACGCGACACGGCGATACGTCACAGTCCGGCCGGCAACGGCTGGCCGAGCCACTTGCGCGACAGCTCGCCCAGCGAGCCGTCCTGCTTCGCATGCGCGATCGCATCGTCGATCTTCGCGAGCAGGCGCGGTTCGTTCTTGTTGACGCCGACGAAGCACGGCGAATTCTTGATCACGAACTTGACCTCGGGGCGGCGCGGCGGATTCTTCGCGAGAATCGCCGCCGCGACGATGTTGCCGGCCGCGATCAGTTGCACCTGACCCGACAGGAACGCCTGGATCGTCGCGTTGTTGTCCTCGAAGCGCTTGATCGTCGCATTCGGCGCGAGCTGCGACAGCGCGATCTCCTCGAGCGCGCCGCGCGTGGCGCCGACCGTCTTGCCGGTGAGGTCGGCGGGCCCGCCCACCTTCACGTCGGACGGCCCGAACACGCCCTGGAAATACGGTGCGTACGCGCTCGAGAAGTCGATGACCTTCTCGCGCTCCGGGGTCTTGCCGAGCGACGAGATCACCATGTCGACCTTGTTGGTCGTCAGGTACGGAATCCGGTTCGCACTGTTCACGGGCACCAGCTTCAGCTTGACGCCGAGCGCCTTCGCGAGCAGTCCTGCCATGTCGATGTCGTAGCCCTGCGGCTGCATGTCCGTGCCGACCGAACCGAACGGCGGATAGTCCTCGGGTACCGCGACGCGCAGCGTGCCGTTTTTCGCGATGGTGTCGAGCGCATCGGCATGAGCCGGCGCGGCGGCGAACAGCGCGATCACGGGGGCGGCAAGCAGCGCAGCCAGCCAGGTGCGTCGGGGAAACGGTCGGGTCGTCGGGCTCACGGTGAATCTTCCTTGTCTGGTATGTCGTCGGGCAGCGCGCAACGATTGCGCGGCCGACACCACTCCAGCAAAAACCGGGCCATCGCCGTGAAACGCTTGCCGCACCGGCACGAGACGGAAATTTCGGCGAACCGTTCGGCGAACCGGATTCCTCATTTCGGTGCATGAGCCGGTACCGTCGGTAACGGTTGCCCCCGTAGCGCGCGCGGGCGCACCAAATTACCTATCCGGTTCACCCGGCGCCGCGACCCTATGCACGGATTCGAACAGGCTCAGTCCAAATTTGCATTCCGTTTGTGACTGGAATTACGGCTGAATACGTTCGCGACGTACCGTGCCTTTCGTCAGGTCCGACGAATCGCGATCAGGATGGACACGCTCGATTCCGCGCGCTGCTCCCCCGGTACCGGTGGTCCCGATCGTCCCGCGATCGGGGCGAGTCCCATCCCATCCGTACGCGAGGATACCGTCATGGCATCGATTCCCGACCCGTCGACAACCGGCGAAACCGACAAACGCAGCTGGCTCGAATCGCACGAAGCCGGCTATCACACGACCCTCGGCAATCGACAGGTGCAGATGATCGCGATCGGCGGGGCCATCGGCACCGGGCTGTTTCTCGGCGCCGGCGCCCGGCTGCAGGCCGCCGGCCCGGCGCTCGCGATCGTCTATCTGGTATGCGGCGCGTTTTCGTTCCTGATCCTGCGCGCGCTTGGCGAGCTGGTGATGCATCGCCCCAGCAGCGGCAGCTTCGTGTCGTACGCACGCGAATTCCTCGGCGAGAAGGCGTCGTTCGTCGCCGGCTGGATGTACTTCCTGAACTGGGCGATGACCGGCATCGTCGACATCACCGCCGTCGCGCTCTACATGCATTACTGGGCGCCGTTCGCGGCCGTGCCGCAGTGGATCTTCGCGCTCGTCGCGCTGTGCATCGTCGCGACGATGAACCTGATCGGCGTGAAATGGTTCGCGGAGATGGAGTTCTGGTTCGCGCTGGTCAAGGTCGCCGCGATCGTGCTGTTTCTCGTGATCGGCGCGGCGATCCTCGGCACGGGCATGCCGGTGGCCGGCCATGGCACCGGCATGCATCTGATCACCGACAACGGCGGGTTCTTTCCGCACGGACTGATGCCGGCGCTGGTGCTGGTGCAGGGCGTGGTGTTCGCGTTCGCGGGCGTCGAGCTGGTCGGCACGGCCGCCGGCGAATGCAAGGATGCGCGCAAGGTGCTGCCGCGCGCGATCAACAACGTGATCTGGCGCATCGCGATTTTCTACGTCGCGTCGGTCGTCCTGCTGGTCTGCCTGCTGCCGTGGAGTGCGTACAAGGCGGGCCAGAGCCCGTTCGTCACGTTCTTCGGCGCGCTCGGCGTGCCGGGCATCGGCTCGGTGATGAACCTGGTGGTGCTGACGGCCGCGCTGTCGAGCCTGAACTCCGGCCTGTATTCGACCGGGCGCGTGTTGCGTTCGCTGTCGATGGGCGGCTCGGCTCCCGCGTTCCTCGCGCGGATGAGTTCGCAATCGGTCCCGTACGCGGGCATTCTGGTGACGGTCGCGATCTATGTGGTCGGCGTGCTGCTCAATTATCTGGTGCCGTCGAGCGTGTTCGAGATCGTGCTGAACATCGCGTCGCTCGGCATCATCAGCACATGGGGCTTCATCGTCGTGTGCCAGATGAAGTTCCGCGCCGCGGTCAGGCGCGGCGACGTGGAAGACGTAGCGTTCAGGATGCCGGGCGCGCCCGTGACGTCGTGGCTCACGCTGCTGTTCCTGCTCGGCGTGCTGGTGTTGATGGCATTCGACTACCCGAACGGGACGTGGACGATTGCATCGATCCCGCTGGTCGCGCTGCTGCTCGTGGCCGGCTGGAAGTGGCTGAGCCGTCGCGCGCGCCGTGCGCTGCTCAAGCCGACGATTCCGTCGATCGCGCTCACGCAGAACGTGCTCGAGAACGGCGAGCACTGACTCGCGGCGGCATGCGCGCCGTCGAACGATCCGCCGTCGGGCCGCCGACGGCGGTCGACCGCCGCATTCAGTGATGCTCGTACAGCGGCTGCGCGTCGAGCGACGCGAGCGATGCGAACGACGGCGCAGCGGTCTTTGCCGCGACGCTCGGCCGTGCGGCGGCCGATTGCGCTTGCTGTGCTGCGACCTTCGCTTCGGCGGCCTGGATGTCGTCGGGATAGTACGGATCGCTGCCGACCGGACGATAACCGGCCTTTTCGACGCGGACGAGATCGGCGCGCACGTCGGCCCGTGTGACCGCATGGTCGGTGGTTTGCGCAAATGCGACGATCGGTGCGCTCAGCGCACAGGAAAGCAGGACTGCACGAATCAGGTTGTTCATGATGTTCACCTCTCAAAGATGGCGTGTTCGCGTCCGCAGATCAGGCCGGACTTCCGCTCCCCATCGATGCGATGAAGAGTTGAGTGCATTCTGCGATTCGCGCGCTTTCCTGAAGGTGAGGCTTCGATTACGGTTTTGTCATCTGGTCGCTCGCGCCCGTCGCGGGCGCGTCGAGCGGCCGCACTTCCGGAATCATCGCGGCCTGGCCGTGCACGATTCCGTCTGCGTCCATGAGCTGCCACACGGTCGCGCGCTCGATCCAGAACCGCTTGCCGGACTTCGTCACCCGCACACCGCGGTATTCGGACACGAAGCCGTCGCGCATCACCTTGTCGAGAAACACCTGGCGCTCGTGTCGCTCCATCGGCTCCGCCGACAGACGGGACGGCAACGCCGTCAGTTCATCCCAGTCGTATTCGAAGATCGCCTGCGCGCGCCGGTTGCCGTACACGAACACCGGGTCGGCCGACGTGTCGTGCGCAAGGATGCCGAACGGCGCCGTATCGTACAGCCATGCGGCGCCGTCGGAAGCGCACATGCCGTCGGGCACGAGCGGGCCGTTCACGAACCGGCGATACGAATCGGCAAGAAGGACGAAGAAGTTTGCATCGGTGCGCAACGACATCGGGCTGGCTCCTGAAATCGGCGAGATACGCGAATGAGCGAAGGATTTGCCGCCGGACATTATAGGGATGAAGCGGCGCACCGCCGTCGGCGGCGACGGGTCGGCCAGCCCGCATCGCGCTGGGCGGCCCGCCGCGCGGCCGCCACCGCGCCCGCACAGATAACGGTTTCGTAATCCTCGAGTCAGGGTCGGGTCAACGCCGCGCCGGCAGACTGCATGCTCGTCGCATCGAATGCGCATCCAAGCCCTGCTTCGAGGAGCACCATCATGTGGATCGTCCGGCTGGCGTTACGCAGGCCCTACACGTTCGTCGTACTCGCACTGCTGATCTTCATCGCGGGGCCGCTCGCGCTGCTGCGCACGCCGACGGACATTTTCCCGAGCATCGACATTCCGGTCGTCAGCATCGTCTGGTCGTACAACGGCTTCTCCGCCGAGGACATGGCCAAGCGGATCACGTCGAACTACGAACGCGCGCTCACGTCGGACGTCGACGACATCGAGCACATCGAATCGCAGTCGCTGAACGGCGTGTCGGTCGTGAAGATCTTCTTCCACCCGGGCGCCGACATCAATCGCGCGATCGCGGAAGCCGCGAGCAACGCCGCGTCGATCCTGCGCATCCTGCCGCCCGGCACGCTGCCGCCGAACATCATCACGTACAACGCGTCGACCGTGCCGATCCTGCAGCTCGGGCTGTCGAGCGACACGCTCCCCGAGCAGCAGTTGTACGACCTCGGCAACAGCTTCATCCGCACGCAGCTCGCGACCGTCCAGGGCGCGGCCGTGCCGCTGCCGTTCGGCGGCAAGATCCGTCAGATCGTCGTCGATCTCGATACGCGTGCGCTGCAGGCGAAGGGACTCGCGCCGATCGACGTCGTCAACGCGATCAACGCGCAGAATCTGATCCTGCCGGGCGGCACCGCGAAGATCGGCACGCACGAATACAACGTGCAGATGAACGGCAGCACGCAGACAGTCGCCGCGCTGAACGACCTGCCGGTGAAGACGATCGGCGGCAACGTCGTGTACGTGCGCGACGTCGCGCACGTTCGCGACGGCTACGCGCCGCAGACCAACATCGTGCGGGCGGACGGCAAGCGCGCGGCGCTGCTGACGGTCGAGAAGACCGGCAGCACGTCGACGCTGACGATCATCGACCAGGTGAAGGCGATGCTGCCGAAAATCGCGGCCGGGCTGCCGAAGGCGCTGCACATTTCACCGCTCGACGATCAGTCCGTGTTCGTGAAGGCGGCGGTCCAGGGCGTCGTGCGCGAGGCGCTGATCGCCGCGTGCCTGACCGCGCTGATGATCCTGCTGTTCCTCGGCAGCTGGCGCGCGACGCTGATCATCGCGATCACGATCCCGCTCGCGGTGCTCACGTCGCTGCTCGCGCTGTCCGCGCTCGGCCAGACCATCAACATCATGACGCTCGGCGGGCTCGCGCTCGCGGTCGGGATCCTCGTCGACGACGCGACCGTCGCGATCGAGAACATCACGCATCATCTCGAGCTCGGCGCGCCGCTCGAGGAGGCCATTCTGACCGGCGCGGGCGAAATCGCGGTGCCGACCTTCGTGTCGACGCTGTCGATCTGCATCGTGTTCGTGCCGATGTTCCTGCTGACCGGCGTCGCGCGCTATCTGTTCGTGCCGCTCGCCGAGGCCGTGATCTTCGCGATGATCGCGTCGTACTTCTTCTCGCGCACGCTGGTGCCCACGCTCGCGATGGCGCTGATGCGCGCCAAAGGCAGCGGCCGGCCGCCGCGCGGCGTATTCGCGCGCATCGCTCGTTTCCAGGCCGCGTTCGAGCATCGCTTCGAGGCCGTGCGGCTGCGCTACCGCGCGCTGCTGTCGGCGGCGATCGCGCGGCGCCGCCGCTTCGCGGCCGCGTTCCTGCTCGCCTGCGTCGCATCGACCGGCCTCTACGCGTTCGCCGGGCAGGACTTCTTCCCGTCGGTCGACACCGGCGAGATCCGCCTGCACCTGCGCGCGCCGACCGGCACGCGGATCGAGGAAACCGCGCGGCTCACCGACGAAGTCGAAGCGAAGATCCGCGGCGTGATTCCGGCGAACCAGCTCGCCGGCGTGCTCGACAACATCGGCGTGCCGGTGAGCGGGATCAACCTCACGTACGACTCGTCGGACCCGATCGGCACCGAGGACGCCGACGTGCTCGTCACGCTGAAGCCGAATCACGCGTCGACCGCCGCATACGTCGCGAAGCTGCGCAACGTGCTCGCGCAGTCGTTCCCCGGCGTGACGTTCGCGTTCCTGCCGGCCGACATCGTCAGCCAGATCCTCAATTTCGGGCTGCCCGCGCCGATCGACATCCAGATCGTCGGCAACAAGCTCGACCAGAACCGTGCGGTCGCGAATGCGCTGCTCGCGAAGCTGCGCGGCGTGCGCGGGCTCGTCGACGCGCGCATCCAGCAGCCCGGCGACGAACCGGCGATCAACGTGAACGTCGATCGCACGAAGGCGATCCAGGCCGGCCTCGAACAGCGCGACGTCGCGCAGAACCTGCTGATCGCGCTGTCCGGCAGCTCGCAGACGACGCCGAACTTCTGGCTCGATCCGCGCAACGGCGTCAGCTACCCGGTGCTCGTGCAGACGCCGCAATACACGGTGAATTCGCTGCAGTCGCTCGCGAACGTGCCGCTGCCCGCCGGCACCGCCCGCTCGCCGCAGACGCCGGCCGGCGGCCCGGCCGCGGGCGCACCCGCGCAGAACCTGCTCGGCTCGCTCGGCACGTTCTCGCGCGCGACGCAGCAGGCCGTGGTGTCGCACTACAACGTGCAGCCGGTGCTCGACATCTTCGCGTCGGTGCAGGGGCGCGACCTCGGCGGCGTCACGGCCGACGTGACGAAGCTCGTCGACGCCGCACGCGCACAACTGCCGCCCGGCTCGTCGATCGTGCTGCGCGGCCAGGTGCAGGCGATGCACGAGTCGTTCACGGGCCTGCTCGGCGGCCTCGCGCTCGCGATCTCGCTGGTCTACCTGCTGATGGTCGTGAACTTCCAGTCGTGGCTCGATCCGCTCGTGATCGTCGGCGGGCTGCCGGCGTCGCTCGCCGGCATCGCGTGGATGCTGTTCGTCACGCGCACCACGCTGTCGGTGCCCGCGCTGACCGGCACGATCCTGTGCATCGGCATCGCGACCGCGAACAGCATTCTCGTCGTGAATACGGCACGCGAGCTGCTCGCGACCGGCGCATCGCCGTGGCAGGCAGCGCTCGACGCAGGCTTCAGCCGCTTCCGGCCCGTCGTGATGACCGCGCTCGCGATGCTGATCGGCATGTTGCCGATGGCGCTCGGCCTCGGCGACGGCGGCGAGCAGAACGCGCCGCTCGGCCG
>NZ_LZXX01000014.1:0-506 GCF_001729305.1 Burkholderia sp. A2
TGCAGGTGGCCCGCCACCGCTGCCACCGCGCTGTTGCCGATCAGCCCGCCGATCATGCTGCCGATCCCGCCGATCGGCGAATCGTTGATCACGATCTGCGGTTCCATGTAGTAGTCGGCCGCGACGCGCTGGCCCTTCTGCTGCTTCGAGCCCGCGCGGTATTCGCCCGAGTTGCGCTGCAGCTGCGTGATGCGCGACAGGCGCGCGTCGCTCTTCTGGTTGCCGATCGACGTGATCACGAAGCAGTTCGACTGCTGCACGGCCAGCCGCAGCAGCGGGTCGATGCTCGTCACCTTGGTCGCGCTGCCGAACGGGCCCCACCAGTCGGCGTTGCGGCCGTCGTCGACCGCGATCGTGCCCAGCGGCGACGCGCAGCGCTGCAGTTGCGAATCGGCGCCGGCGCTCGCGCCGCCGGCCGCCGCGCCCGTCACGCCGGCGTTCTGCCCGCCGGGCGTCACCACGCCGCCGCAACCCGCGACGCACGCGCCAAGCGCTGCAACCAGCGC
>NZ_LZXX01000015.1:0-631 GCF_001729305.1 Burkholderia sp. A2
GTTCAGGTCGTAGTCGGCCGGCAGCCCCGTGATCGGCGCGAGCCAGCCGCGCTTGCCCCACTGCGGCGTTTCATAGGTGCCGATCGCCATCACGTCGAACTGGCCGCTGCCGGTCGTGATGTCGGTCGTCGCGCGCTGGCGCAGCACGTTCTCCTCGAGGATCACCCAGTTCAGCTTGATGTCGGGGTTCGCCTTCTCGAATGCCGGCGACAGCTTCTTCAACTCGATCATGTCGGGGTTGTTCAGCGTCGCGATCGTCAGCGTGCCGGCGGACGCCGCGCAGGCCGCCGTCGCGAGCGCGGCTCCGGCGAAACAGCGTGCGGCGGCGTCGAGCATCTTTCGTTGCATGGCATGTCTCCTGTGATTGTTCGAAATGTCGTCGGTCTTGCGTGGTGTTGCGTCGTTTCCTTCGCGGCCCGTCATGCCGGCCGCTGCATCCCACACGCGCGCGCATAGTGCGCGATCACGTCGCGTATCCGGTGGCGCACCCATGCGCGCGGTTCCTTCGCGAGGCCGCCCGCGCGGCACGCCGCGTAGACGTCCGGCAGCCACTGCGCGACGAGCGTCTCCGGCACCGGCTGCCGCGCGAGGTTGTCGAACAGTTGCTCGACCGCGGCCGCGACGGCCGGCT
>NZ_LZXX01000016.1:0-2819 GCF_001729305.1 Burkholderia sp. A2
ACCGAACTCGGCGGCGCCGGCATGGCCGATCCGTCGCTGATCCGGCTCGGCCGCCAGGGGCTGCTGCATTACCTCGGCCATATCGGACTGCTGCACGGCGCGCTCGTGCCCGACGCGCCGCCGACCGTCACGCGCTTCATGCGCGTCGACGGCGATCGTCACTTCGTCTATGCGTACGAGCGCGGGCTGTATGAACCGCTCGTCGAACTCGGCGACCAGGTGAAAGCCGGGCAGCCGGCCGCGTGGGTGCATTTTCCCGATACGCCGTTGCGTGAACCGGTGCTGCACCGGTTCAACGGCGATGGCGAAGTGGTGTGCAAGCGGGTACCCGCGCAGGTCCAGCGCGGGGATTGTCTGTTTCAGTTGGCGGAGTTGTCGACGCCGCCGCGTGTCGTCGGGTGAGGAAGGCGGCCGACTCTTTCGGTTGAATCCGCCACTCGTTGCGGTCCTTCGGCGCGACCAGGCTTTGGGTATTGCACTCGCCTGTATCGCCGTGGCTCGGTATCGGTCAATTTCCGCCCCGTCGTACCTTTCCCTGCATCGGCGCGCGGCCGTTGACAGACTCGGGCAGGAACCGTCACCGCCGCTGGTGCCGACGTCGAGCGACCGCTCCCGCCCGCCAACTCTCCCCGTCATATAGAATGACGCGCTTTGCCCGTTCTCCCATGTGGTTCAAGAACCTTCAGCTTCATCGTCTTCCGGCCCCTTGGGCCGTCACTCGCGACCAGATGGAAAAATGGCTGGCGCCTCACGCGTTCCAGCCGGGCAGCAGCGTCGAAATGCAGCGCGCCGGATGGGCGTCGCCGCGTGACGACGGCGCGCTCGTGTATTCGAACAACCGGCAGATGCTGCTGCTGTTTCGTGCCGAAAAGAAGCTGCTCCCGGCGTCGGTCGTCAATCAGGTGACCAAGGCGCGTGCGCTCGAAGTCGAGGAGCAGCAGGGCTTCAAGGTCGGCCGGAAGCAACTGCGCGAACTCAAGGAACAGGTGACCGACGAACTGCTGCCGCGCGCGTTCAGCATTCGCCGCGATACCCGCGTGTGGATCGACACGGCGAACGGCTGGCTCGTCATCGATGCGGCGGCCCAGGCGCTTGCCGACGACGTTCGCAGCCTGCTCGTCAAATCGATCGATCAATTGCCGCTCGCCGGCGTTCAGCTGGCGCGCTCGCCGGTCGCCGCGATGACGGACTGGCTGCTGTCCGGCGACGCGCCGGGCGGATTCACCGTCGATCAGGACGCCGAATTGCGCTCGAGCGGCGAAGGCGGCGCCACGGTGCGATACGTCGGCCACGCGCTGGAAGCGAACGACATGCGCCGGCACATCGAATCCGGCAAACAATGCATGCGCCTCGCGATGACCTGGGATGACCGGATCTCGTTCGTGCTGACGCCGTCGCTGACGATCAAGCGCGTCGCGCCGCTCGACGTGATCAAGGAGGCGGCGGATCCGACCGCGCAGAATGACGATGAACGCTTCGATTCGGACTTCACGCTGATGACGGGTGAATTGGCGCGGATGCTGAGCAGTCTTGTCGAGATCCTGGGCGGCGATCGGCAGGACGCGATTCCTCAGGCGGCGGCAGCCTGAACGCCGCCGTCGTCGACGATCATCGCGCCGCGCTGACCCGACAATTCGAGGAGAACCCGTCGCCACGCTGGCGACGGGCCTCGGCCGTGCGCTCGCGCCCCTGACAAGCCCGCCCCGAATCGACATCACCGTCCGGCCGTCGAAACGACAACACCGCGCCAATTCCCGGCGATCAGCCGCGTCCTACACACCTCGAACGGGCACGGCCCCCCACCACGCCCGTTCACCCCACCCCACTCCTCCTGCAAGCCTTCTTCCGCCTTCCGCGAAATCCTTATCGAAATTGCTTCGTTCGTCTTTGCCGGCCGCGCCGCTAACGTGTTCGAAACGGCGGCGGCACGCCGGATGCGTCGCACGCAGCACGACAGCCGCCGCCATCACGACAACTGCGTCGCGATAACGGAACAGACCGGACGGGCCGCGTGCCCGCATCCCGCCAGGAACGTCCGCATCGCGCGCCATTCGCGATGCCCATGGCCACGAACGACCGCATCATCGACACGACGCCGCTCGACGTCCGCGCGCAGCCGCTGATCGACGCCCTGATCGACGAGTATTCGACCCGTTACGACGCATACCGCCCCGACAGCCGCGCGTCGGCCCGCGACGAACTCGCGCGCTACCCGGCCGAGCTGTTCGCGCCGCCCGAAGGCGCGTTCGTGCTGTTGCTGCGCGACGGCGAGACGATCGGCGGCGGCGCGTTCAAGCGCTACGACGCGCAGACCGCCGAACTGAAACGCATCTGGACCCGCACCGACCTGCGCCGCCAGGGCCTCGCGCGGCGCATCGTCGAAGCGCTCGAACTGCGCGCCGCGCAACAGGGCTACCGCCGCCTCTACCTGACGACCGGCTTTCGCCAACCCGAAGCGTGGGCGCTGTACGACCGCACCGGCTACACGCGGCTGTTCGATTCGTCGATCGATCCCGAAGCGTATTTCCACCTCCGTTTCGGCAAGGATCTCGTCGATCCGTCGCGCACGTCGACGCTGGCCGACCTGTGGGCGCCCGTGCCCGAAGCGGCGCTGCCGCGCTGAGCGCACGGCGCCCCGCATTCCACGTCGCCCATTCCGCTTTCAACGATTCCACGCTTCCACGACAGGACGTTTTCATGCATCGAGCCGTACCGCTTTCATCCCGTGCCGTGCGCACGCTGACCGCCGCGCTGATCGGCCTGAGCGCCTTCGCCGCGATGGCCGCGGCCGCCGCGACCTTCGACCTGAGCCCCGAGCA
>NZ_LZXX01000016.1:3076-3264 GCF_001729305.1 Burkholderia sp. A2
GCGGTGATCTCGAACGTGACCGTCACCGAGGAGCGCAAGCAGAAGTTCGATTTCTCGACCTACCGCAAGGATCAGGTCGGCTTCTACGTGCGCAACGACAGCAAGATCCCGGCGATCCGCGAGCCGAAGGACGTCGCGGGGCTGCGCATCGTGACGGACGCCGGCACCAACCAGGAAAAGATCCTGCT
>NZ_LZXX01000017.1:0-5852 GCF_001729305.1 Burkholderia sp. A2
CGTTGCGGCTCGGCGATGCGGGCCGGGAATCGCTGCGCCGCATCAAACACGCGCTCGATGCGCACCGCGGCGGGGGAGACCGTCAACCGGTAGGAGACTGACCATGCATTCGCATCCCGAAGCGGCCGATACGCTGATCGTCGGCGCTCAACTGTACGACGGCACCGGCGCGCCGCCCGTCACGCGCGACGTCGCGATCCGCAACGGCCTGATCGCGGCGATCGGCAACCTGTCGAACTGGCTCGCCGAGAACGTCGTCGACGCGAACGGCCGTGCGCTCGCGCCGGGTTTCGTCGACGTGCACACGCACGACGACACGCACGTGATCCGTGCGCCGGAGATGATCCCGAAGATCTCGCAGGGCGTGACGACCGTGATCGTCGGCAACTGCGGGATCAGCGCATCGCCGGTGACGCTCGCCGGCGATCCGCCCGATCCGATGAACCTGCTGGGCGAGCGCGGCGCGTTCCGGTACCCGACCTTCGCCGCTTACGTCGCGGCCGTGAACGATGCGCGCCCGGCCGTGAACGTCGCGGCGCTCGTCGGCCATACGGCGCTGCGCAACAACCAGATGGACCGCCTCGACCGCGCGGCGACCGACGGCGAGATCGCCGGCATGCGCGCGCAGCTCGAAGAGGCGCTCGCGAACGGCGCGCTCGGCCTGTCGTCGGGCCTTGCGTACGGCTCCGCGTTCGCGGCGCCGGCCGAGGAAGTGATGGCGCTCGCCGAGCCGCTCGCCAAGGCTGGCGCGCTGTACACGACGCACATGCGCACCGAGTTCGACGCGATCCTCGATGCGATGGACGAGGCCTATCGTGTCGGCCGCCACGCGCAGGTGCCGGTCGTGATCTCGCACCTGAAGTGCGCGGGCCCGTCGAACTGGGGGCGCAGCACCGAGGTGCTCGCGTCGCTCGAAGGCGCGCGCCGCTACCAGCCGGTCGGCTGCGACTGCTATCCGTACAGTCGCAGTTCGTCGACGCTCGATCTGAAGCAGGTGACGGGCGACATCGACATCACGATCACGTGGTCGGAGCCGCATCCGGAAGTCGCGGGCAAGCTGCTGAAGGCGATCGCGGCCGACTGGGGCGTGACGGAGCAGGAAGCCGCGCAGCGCATCCGCCCCGCGGGCGCCGTGTACCACAACATGTCCGAGGACGACGTGCGCCGGATCCTGTCGCATCCGGCGACGATGGTCGGCTCGGACGGCCTGCCGAACGATCCGCTGCCGCACCCGCGGCTGTGGGGCGCGTTCCCGCGCGTGCTCGGTCATTACGTGCGCGACACGAACCTGCTGCCGCTCGAGGAGGCGATCCGCAAGATGACGTCGCTGTCCGCGCGCCGCTACGGGATCGCGAAGCGCGGCGAAGTGCATGTCGGCTACCACGCGGATCTCGTGCTGTTCGATCCGGCGAGTGTGATCGACGCGGCGACGTTCGAGAAGCCGCAACAGCCCGCGCACGGGATCGACGCGGTGTGGGTGAACGGCGTGCTGACCTACGAAAACGGCCAGCCGACCGGCGAGCGCGCGGGCGGTTTCGTCGCGCGCGGCGAGCGTGTGCCGGCGAGTGCCGATGCGGCGTTCTGAACGCGGCGGGTGTTCCGATCTTCCGCGCGTGTCCAAGCCGGCGCGCGCATCCGTAACCGAAATGTGAGGAGTGAAACGATGAAGCGATATGGCGTGGGCGAAGCGAAGGGGACCGGCGGCCAGGTGATGCCGTTTGCACGTGCGGTCGAGGCCGACGGCTGGCTGTACGTGTCGGGCCAGACGCCGATGGTGAACGGCGAGGTCGTCGAAGGCGGGATCGTCACGCAGTCGAAGCAGACGATCGAGAACGTGATCGCGATCCTGAAGGAAGCCGGCTACGGCCTCGAGCACGTCGTGCGCTGCGGTGTGTGGCTCGACGACGCACGCGATTTCGCGTCGTTCAACAAGGTGTTCGTGTCGTACTTCGGCGAGAACCCGCCGGCGCGCGCGTGCGTGCAGTCGAGCATGGTCATCGACTGCAAGGTCGAGGTCGATTGCATCGCTTACAAGCCGCCGGTGAAGTAACGCGGCGAGCGCGGAAGCTGTATAACAAGGCCGGTGCATGGACGTGCACCGGCCTTGTTGCGTTGGCACTGAATTTTTACACCTTGAATAGAATCCTGTCGATGAGAGCGCGAGACGACAGGTCCGTCTGGCGGGTGACGGCAGTGATGGGCACGTAATTCGCAACGAGCATCATGCAATTCGAACGAGCAGACTAAGCGGATTGCTGGGTATGGTCGTCTTCCCGATCAACGATTCGCGATGTCGCACCATGACGGGCAATACATACCGCTACGGTGTTCATTCGGATCTCACTCCCGCCGAGCTTTTCTTTTTCGTGGCTGTAGAAGAGACGTGTGCACGGGCCGGGATCGACGATGTCGAAGCGGTGATCCTGATTCCGGCGGGCTGGCCCGTTTTGCCGACGAGGCAAAAATTCGGCGGCGCGACGAAAGGAACCTCCGTCGCATCCGTGATAGCTCGATCGATTTTCCGCTACCAGTTGAACAGGAAGGTTTTACCCACCGTGACGCTGCAGAGTATCAAGTCGTTTCGGATCATCCTGACCCGGAAGCTCGGCGTGTTCGTCGGACGTGCCGTTCCCGGCGCGGGTTGGGCGCTGCTTGCGCGTGACGTGTTCGCGATCGTTCACGGCACGGTCTCCAGGTACAACAGCCTAGTCAAACGCGAGGATAGGGTGTTCTGATGAAAGACGTGAGTTGGGACGAGATCGTGGCCTTTGTCAGCTCGGAGGTAGGGCTCGGCCCATCGAAGCCGCTCGCCGCTGGCACTCGGCTCTGGGAAGACCTCGGTCAAACCGGTGACGAAGCCAGCGACTTCATGGGGCACTTTTTTGAACGGTTTGCCGTGGATACGGGCGATTTCGATTTCCACAGATATTTCCTAATGGAAGGCGAAGGGTTGCTCTATTCGCTATTCCTGCGATGGGTGCTCCGAAAGCCGCACGACTTCAAACGGGAACCGATTACGCTCGCAATGCTGCATCGTGCAGCCGCAGAAAGGAGATGGGACGCCGCGCGATTGGTCGCGCTGCCGTGAAAGATCGGATATTCGAACAAGCGCGGTGTCTGGCGGATGCCGTGCAATACGCGATTACCCTTCGGCTATGTTTGGTTAAAGACGCGCGCCCGTATCATGAGGGGCATTACATGTTGGCGCCTCCCGGCAACATACCGTTTTCCAAATTCATCGGTTTGCTGCGGGAAAGGGCTGCTTATTGTCAAAAGGTGAATTGAAACGACTCAAGGTGACCAATCGGAGATTCCAGCCGACATCGCCGTACCATTGCTGACGGGCGAATGGGCCGTGCCATCCGTCTGCGGCTTGAACAGATCGAGCGCATCGATCCGGATTCGCTCGATGGGGATGCGCTTGTCGATTTGTACGAAGACCAGGACGCGCTGACGCGTGTGCTGGCCTATATCGAGAGTAACTTTGCACGCACCTTTGGCGGCTTGCCGGCGCGGGACGGGTGACAGTGTACGTCGCGGCTTGCGGAAGAACCGCATGGGGGCGGCCGGGGGCAATGGTCATCTGGATCGCAGTTTTGACTCTGGCGCTCTTGACCGCCCACGGTGCGCTTGCGGGCACGCTGTCCAATAGATTAGCGCCTGGCGGCGCGGTACCCATTGTCGTGCCGGAGTCAGTCGAAATCGTCAGGAACGGTGCGTGGTCGGCCGATATCAGCGGGGACGAAACGGCGGATATGTGTCGCACGTTCGTTCTTCGGCGGGCGGATGTCGGCACGTTTTTCAAGCGTGCGAACCGCGTGACAGAACGGGCGTACAGCCATGACCTGGATGCCGCGCGTTGCTATGCCGAAGGCGAAGCGCGTCTTGCGGGTGGTGGCGCGGCGAAATGGAGGATAGACCAGGCAAGGCGAGGCTTCATTTCCCTGCGCGATGGTCGAACAATCTACCTGTATTGTCCGAAGTGCCGGGCCGACGTGTTTGCGCCGAATTAGAGAAACGCACGTTCCGCACTTCGAAAACCGCACGACCTCAAGTGTGAATCGATTGCGCATCGCGATGCTGCACCGTCCAGCCGTCGAATGGAAGCGGGCTACCGGGCGATTGGCCGAGTTGCCGTGAAAGGTCGGGTTGCTACGCGTGCTGTCGATGAGGCTGATCTGGGGCAACCGGCGTGTCGGCTGCGAGGAACGAGGGGGCAGTCTTCGAGCGCTTCAGTTTGCAATTTATAACAAAATAAATGAGAAATTGGGGTGATGTCGAAATCCGGCTGGAAGCAGAATCGGTGGGCATACGCGGAATGCATCGGAGATTTCGGGAGTTCTCGAAAAATTTAATCTCAATAAAATTCCCCTGTTTATTCTGTATATTGGAATATCCATTTGCCGAGAAAGAGGAATTTGAGATGGCTTACTGCCGGGGCTTCTATTTGACGTTCAAGGAAAACATGGATGCATTGGGGTTGCCGGTTCCCGCGAGCCTGTTTTCGACGCAGCAACAAGCGCTGACGACCATTGGTGCGATCGCAACCGCGGTCAAGACGTTTGGATCACGGGTTACGATTGGTGAATTGATCGGTGCAGGTGTACTGAGCGATGTGCTGGTGTACGCGGGGTCGCTATATGCATCGTGGTACGTCGGTGCGGCGATCGGCAGTTTGCTGGTTGCGTCGGGCCATTCGCTTTCGTGTTCCAATGGTGTCAACGCTTCGCGATCGGCCGTCAATGCGCTTTCCAAACATGGGATCAGGGTCGATGGCGCGCTGGTGCGGCATCTGGCTTCGCACCCGGAGGTGTTTGCCTTCGGGACGCCTCGGCACCACTATGGCGTGATGGGTCTCGCGCAGCAGGCTGCAGCATGAACTGGATCGCAGATCGGATTGCGCTTCTGGTTTGTGGTGCCGTTGTCGCAGGCATTGCATGGGCAACGTTTCGATATGCGGGGGAATGGGTGATGCCCGTTGCAACGGCCACCATGCTGGTGGCCCTGGGGAGTGAAGTTCGTCGGCTGCGGCGCATACTGGAAGGCCACGGCATCGATTGGCGCCCGCGGCGGCGCTTCTTCCGCAAGTAGTCGGCGTCCGCGGGCTGCAAAATTCCCGACAGCGTCACTTCATCGTCTGGCCGACCTATACGCGCATCAGGCGACGCTGACTCAGCTGACCGACTACATCAAGAACGGCTTCCCAGCCGCGTTCGGCGAGCGGCCCAAACTTTAGCCGCGTGCCGACGGCTGCTCACGCGGCTCGCCGGGTCGTTCACTGCCGCGCCGTCCGCGCGTTATCCGGCATCGGTTGGTTGTAGTTCGTGCGGAACGGGTTGATGTCGAGCCCGCCGCGGCGCGTATAGCGCGCATACACGGCGAGCTTCACCGGTTTGCACGCATGCAGGATGTCGAGAAAGATCCGCTCGACGCACTGCTCGTGAAAGCCCGTGTGATTGCGGAACGAGATGATGTAGCGCAGCAGGCCCGCGTGGTCGATCTGCGGCCCGACGTAGTGGATCTGCACGCTGCCCCAGTCGGGTTGCCCCGTGACCGGGCAGTTCGAGCGCAGCAGGTCGGACACGAGCGTCTCCTCGACCGGCGCTTCATCCTCGGCGGCCGACAGCAGCGACGGATCGGGTTCGTACACGTCGGTGTCGAGATCGAGCCGGTCGAGCGACAGCCCGTCGAGCTCGTCCATCTCCAGCTTGCTGAAATCGTGCGCCGACACCAGCTGCACCGATACGCTCGCGCCGCACGCGGCCGATACGTCGCGCTTCAGCACGTCGCGCACCGCGTCGACCGAGTCGAACTTCGACTGCGCGAACGAACCGAGATACAGCTTGAACGAC
>NZ_LZXX01000018.1:0-662 GCF_001729305.1 Burkholderia sp. A2
CGACGCCGAGCGCCAGCAGCAGCGTGATCGCGGCCGCGACGTGGCCCTTCATCCGCAGCGCGGCGAGCGCGACGAAAAAGAAGACGATCGGAATCGCGGCGACGAGTGCCGACAGCCCGAGGCTGCCGAGCGGGGTGTAGATCTGATGCCAAACCTGCATGGTTGTCTCCTCCATGGATTTATCGGGGTACGGGTTTGAAAGCGGATGCGCTATTCGGGCTGGCCGCGGGCGCGCAGCAGGTCGGACAGGCTGCGCGGCGCCGGTTCGAGCGGCGTGCGGTGCTGCGTCCAGCCCAGTTGTTTCGCGGGCGTCAGCGCGCGCAGGCGGGTCGCGGCCCAGCGGAATGCGCGGTACGCGCGCGGATGCGCGAACGCGCCCGACCAGAAGCGCCACACGAGTTCTTCCGCGCGGTGGTAGTTCGCGCCCTGGCCGCGCAGCGGATGCGCGACCGGTTCGTCGGGCTTGCGGTTCGCTTCGGTGCGCAGCCGCACGAGCAATTGCGGGATCGGGATGCGCACCGGGCACACCTCGCCGCATGCGCCGCACAGCGTCGACGCGGTCGGCAGGTCGGCCGTTGCGTCGAGGCCGAGCAGGTGCGGCGAGATGATCTTGCCGATCGGGCCCGGGTAGGTCGTGCCGTACGCGTGGCCGCCGATGCGCG
>NZ_LZXX01000019.1:0-1147 GCF_001729305.1 Burkholderia sp. A2
GAACTGGCGGGGGAAGGTGGGGGTGCAGGCGGCGAAGGCGCAGCGCGGAGCGGTGGTGGCGTAGTCGGGGCGCGTGGCTGGGGGACGGGCAACGCGCCGCGACACCGCGTGCGCTGGATGAAGCAATGAAAAAAGCCGCTGTTTCTTTCGAAACAGCGGCTTTTCGCATTTGGTGGCGAATCAGGGATTCGAACCCCGGACCTGCGGATTATGATTCCGTCGCTCTAACCGACTGAGCTAATTCGCCGAAGACTTGAATTATGTCGATCGGCCGGTCGGCTGTCAATACCTTTTTCCATCTTTCCAGAAAAAAGTTGCCGGCGGCCCGTGCCGACCTCGGTCACTGGCGGGGGCGGCCACCGGAAGGCGTCCCTCCGCCGGCCGTCCCCGCTCCGCGCCCAACATCAATCCTGCGCGTAGATGTCCGAGTCCTTCGTCTCCTTGACGAACAGCAGGCCGATCACGAACGTGACCAGTGCGATCACGATCGGATACCAGAGCCCCGAATAGATGTTGCCCTTCGCCGCGACGATCGCGAACGCGGTCGCCGGCAGGAAGCCGCCGAACCAGCCGTTGCCGATGTGATAGGGCAGCGACATCGACGTGTAGCGGATCCGCGTCGGGAACATCTCGACCAGCATCGCGGCGATCGGGCCGTAGACCATCGTCACGAAGATCACGAGGATCGTCAGGATCACGATCGTCATCGGCCAGTTGAGCTGCGCCGGGTCAGCCTTGGCGGGGTAGCCGGCCCCCTTCAGCGCCGACGCGAGCGTCTTGTCGAATGCCGCGCCCTGCGCCTTCGCGTCGGCCGCCTTGCCGTCGTAGGTCTGGATCACCGTGTCGCCGACCTTGATCTGGGCCGGCGTCCCGGCCGGCGCCGCGACGTTCTCGTAGTTCAGGCCGGCCTTCGCGAGCGCGCTCTTCGCGATGTCGCACGAGCTGGTGAACTTCGACGTGCCGACCGGGTTGAACTGGAACGAGCAGGCGGCCGGATCGGCGATGACCGTGATCGGCGCCTTCTGCGTCGCGAGTTCGAGCTGCGGGTTCGCGTAGTGCGTGAGCGCCTTGAACAGCGGGAAGTACGTCAGCGCCGCGATCAGGCAGCCCGCGAGGATGATCGGCTTGCGGCCGATCTTGTCCGACA
>NZ_LZXX01000019.1:1161-1469 GCF_001729305.1 Burkholderia sp. A2
GATCAGCAGCGCGATCGCGATCAGGATGTTCGCGCTGGCGCCGTCGACCTTCAGCGTCTGCGTGAGGAAGAACAGCGCGTAGAACTGGCCCGTGTACCAGACGACGGCCTGGCCGGCCGTCAGGCCGATGAGCGCGAGGATCACGATCTTCAGGTTCTTCCACTGGCCGAACGCTTCGGTCAGCGGCGCCTTCGACGTCTTGCCTTCCGCCTTGATGCGCAGGAACACCGGCGATTCGTTCAGCTGCAGCCGGATCCACACCGACACCGCGAGCAGCAGGATCGACGCGACGAACGGCACGCGCCAGC
>NZ_LZXX01000020.1:0-1326 GCF_001729305.1 Burkholderia sp. A2
AACACGTGCTGGACAACGTGCAACGGGTCGGCGCGATCATGCTGGAGGGATTGAACGTGCTGGCAAGAAAATACGAATGCATTGGCGACGTGCGCGGCACCGGCCTGTATTTCGGCGTCGAAATCGTACGCGACCGCGCGAAGAAGGACACAGACATCGCGACCGCGCTCAAGATCGTCAATGGCTTGCGCCAGCGTCGCGTACTGATTTCGGCAACCGGACCGGACGCGAGCGTGCTGAAGATCCGGCCGCCGCTGGTGTTTGGAGCAAACGACGCCGACCGACTGCTGACGGAGCTGGATGCAGTACTTTCCACGCGCTAGTCAGCTGTATTCGGCATCCAGGGCAGAGTGCCGAATACGGCAGCGTATGAAATCGCTCAGACGCCCGCCTGCAGGCGGGCACGCCAAGGTCGATGTTCACGTGTTGGGTGTCCCACGTGGGCATGTTTAGCGAACGTCGCGACATTATCGTCGGCGCCATTCCTCATGGTTACACGTCGAATATCGCTCGTGTGAACCACGTCGTCGGTCGTACATGCTTGTACTCCAACCCTCAGTCACCGATGTCTTCCACCGGCGCGGCATACCGTGTATAAATCGCCAGGCCCCACGTCAACAACGCGGCCAACGCGAGCGACACCGACATCGCGAGCATGCCCGGCGCATACGAATGCGTCGCGTCCTTCAGCGCGCCGACCATCCACGGGCCGACGTAGCCGCCGAGGCTGCCCATCGAATTGATGAACGCCATGCCGCCCGCGGCCGCGACGCCTGTCAGATACCGTGACGGCAGGCTGTAGAACGCCGGCCGGGCCGCGCTCAGCCCGATCACCGCGAACACCATGCCGACGAGCGCGGGCAGCAGCGACGCAAACGCGACCGCGAATATCAAGCCCGCCGCCGATACCACGCATGCGAGCGCGAGATGCAGCAGGTGCCGCCCGTGACGCTCCATCAGCCGCGCCCACGCGATCATGACGACCGCCGCGACGAGATACGGCACGCCCGACAGCAGCCCGACCGCAAACGCCGACAGTCCGTGCCCCTTGAGCATCAGCGGCAGCCAGATCGCGATCCCGTTGATGCCGATCCAGTAGCAGAACAGAATGCCGACCATGATCCAGACGCGCACGTCGCGGAGCACGGCGCCGAAATGCCGTTTCGGCAACGCCGCCGATTCGCGCGCCAGGACATCGGCGAGCGCTGCGGATTCTTCGCGCGTCAGCCATTCCGCCTGCTCGGGTCGGTCACGCAGAAACCACAGGGTCAGCAGGCCGAGCACGCACGCCGGCAACCCTTCGATAACGAACAGCCATTGCCAGCC
>NZ_LZXX01000021.1:0-592 GCF_001729305.1 Burkholderia sp. A2
CGGGCGGGACATCATCGAATTTTCGCCGTTCATCCGTTCGCTCGACTTGCCGGTGGTCATCGACCACATGGCGCGGGTCGACATCGACGAAGGGGCGGACAGCCTGTCGGTGCGCGTGTTGTGTGCGTTGCTCGATACGGGAAACGTATGGGTCAAGCTGTCGGGCGCTGACCGGATGTCGAAAACCGGCGCGCCGTTCGACGACACGCTGGTCGTCGCACGCCGCTTCGCCGAGCATGCGCCCGAACGAGTGCTGTGGGGCAGCGACTGGCCGCACGTGAACCTCGGCCATCCGATGCCGGACGACGGCGACCTCGTCGATCTGATCGCGCGAATCGTACCGGACGACGCACGCCGCATCCAGATGCTGGTCGACAATCCCGCCCACTTCTTCGGATTCAGGTGAACCCATGGCATCGACGCTCTCCATTGCGCACGACCAGCCGGATGTGACGAACGACGCCGCGCTTCAGCGCGCATTGCGCAAGAACCTGGTTCGCCTCGTCCCGCTGCTGGCGATCGGCTACTTCTTCAATTACATCGACCGGACCAACATCGGCTTCGCGGCGCTGACGATGAACCGCGATCTCGG
>NZ_LZXX01000022.1:0-2133 GCF_001729305.1 Burkholderia sp. A2
TGCGCGGCCAGGCCGATCGCCTGCGCCGCCGCGAGTTGCGCGGCCGGCGTATTGCCTTGCGCCTGCGCGACCTGGGCCTGGTAGAAGATGTCGTTCGCGCCGCCGTTGATCAGCACGATCTGGCCGGCGTTGAAGCTGCCGTGCTGCGTCAGGTACTGCTTGACCTGGTCGGCGATCGGCGTGGTGGTCGCCTGCGCGTAGTCGGGGTTCGGCACGCTGGCGTCCGCATGGCCGATGCCCGGCTGCAGCGTCACGCGCGAGCCGCCCTGCGCGTAGCCGAGGCCGCCGGTGGCCTGCAGCGGGATGCCGAAGCCGCCCTGGTTCGCGGGCTGCAGCGTGTCGCCGTAGTACTGCGCGACGTTCTGCGTCCACACCTGGCCCGGGTTGGTCGTGAAGCGGCCGCCGCCGAAGCCGAGCTTGATCTGCGAGTAGGTGCCGACGTCGGACAGGCTGTCGCCGAACGACACGATCTGCATCTTCACGCCCGACGGCGGCGTGGTCGATGCGCTGCTGCCGTTGTTGTCGTCACCGCCGCCGCATGCGGCNNCGAGCAGCGCGAGCGCGGCGCCGGCGATCGCGACCTGCGCGGTGCGCAGCATGCGCTGACGCGTGCGGGAAAGTGCGTGTTGTTGTGTCTGCATCGTTCTATCTCCTCGTAGATATGGCCCTGATGTATTTCTCATCTGCCGCGTGCCTGCTCGGTTCCGGGCTGCGCGGCGGCCGTTGGCTGAAACGGTTTATCGGTCGCGCGCAGCCGCCGGCGGCGCGGTGCGCGGATCCTGGTTCGCGGCCTCGGCAATCTGCGCATGATAAGCGCTCGCCCATTCGGGCGGGCCGAAAATCGCGCGCAGCTTGTTGCGCCATCCGCCGACGCGCCACGCGTCGGACGCCATCGCCACCCACTCGTGGAACGTCGCGACGAGCGGGTTGTTCGAGTCGAGCCGCTCGACGATCCCGTACTGCGGCGGATCGTCGGGCGTTTCGTCGACGTAACTGCCGAACAGGCGATCCCAGATCACCAGGACGCCTGCGTAATTGCGATCGATGTAGCGCGCGTTGCGCGCGTGGTGCGCGCGGTGGATCGACGGCGTGTTCAGCACGTATTCGAGCCAGCCGAGCTTGCCGATCGCCTGCGTGTGCACGAAGAACTGGAACGCGAGGTTGATCAGCACGATGCCGACGACCTGTTGCGGCGGAAAGCCGGCGAACGCGAGCGGCAGCCAGAACAGCCACATGCCCGCGACCGGGTACATCAGGCTCTGGCGGAACGCGGTCGAGAAATTCATCCGCTCGGACGAGTGGTGCACGACATGCGCGGCCCACAGCCAGCGCACGCGATGGCTCGCGCGATGGAACACGTAGTAGAGGAAGTCCTGCGCGACGAACAGCACGGCGAACGACAGCCAGCCGTCGTGCCACGTGTAAAGACGATAGTGCCGGTAGCAGTACGCATAGACGGGAATCACGAACAGCCATGCGAGCTTGTCGGCGCCCTGGTGCATCAGCGCGAGCGCCGCGTTGCACAGCGTATCGCGCCACGCATAGATGCGGTCCTGCGCACGGGTGCGGGCGAGGTGCCAGGCCTCCCACGCGATGCAGAGCAGGAAGACGGGCGCCAGCGCGAGCAGAAGCAATTCGACGTCGAATCGCATGGGCGTGTCTCCTTCGTTCCCCTGCAAGCCATGAGGCCGGGCGTGTGGCCCGTTGTAGATATCGGTCAGGCCAACAGCCTACGCAATCGTCACGCGCTAGGCGAGGGGGGAGCGTAGAGGGTTCCCTCTGAGGACAGGGTTTCTACGGAATCCGTACTGCGCGGGGCCGGGCGGTGCGGCCCCGTTTTGCGTGCGCGGCGTGCGCGCCGCGCGTCACGCGAGAGGGGCGGCGGCGTTTCAAACCGCGCGGCGCGAAATTTCGCGGGCGAAAGAGGACGGGAAGCGCGGGCCGCGTTGTCACGACGGCCCGATGTACGGTGCGCGGATCGTCAGTGCGCGCCCGCGTAGATCCACTCGAGCAGCGTGTCGTGCGCGGCGCGTGCGCCTTCCGCGTGATCGTCGTTGATGAAGCTGACCACGACGTAGCTCTGGCCGTCCGCGCCGGCGACGTAGCCGGCGATCGCGCGCACGTCGCGCAGCG
>NZ_LZXX01000022.1:2298-2949 GCF_001729305.1 Burkholderia sp. A2
GGCATCGCGATGCCGTTCTTCTGCAGGAATGCCTGGATCGCGCGGCTCGACTGCTCGGGCGTCGCGGGCGGCTTGCCGCTGACCGCGCCGATCGTCAGGAACAGGTTGCGTGCCATCACGTTGTTGCTGAACTTGTTGATGTCGTAGACGATGCTGCCGAGCACCGGGCTGTGATGCACGGCGAGCGGCCGCGCGGTGGTCGGCACCTTGCCTTCGCTCACCGGCCCCGCGATCGTGCCGCCGTCCTGCTGCCACAGCGCGAGGAAGCCGCGCGCGAAGAACGTCGTGTGATCGAGGATCGCGAGGTTGGTCGTGTGCGCGCCGCAGCGCAGCGGGTAGTCGCCGGCGAACGACGCGGTCATGATCCCGCCGCCGGCCGTCAGCGTCGGGCGTGCGGCCGCGGCGGCCGCGCTGCACGAGCCCGAGCCTTCGACGAGCTGGTTGTCGATCGACAGGTCCGCGAGCGGCGGCAGCACGTCGACGGCGACCTTGCCGTCGTCGCCCGGCGTGACCGTGAACGACACGGCCTTGAATGCGTACAGCAGCGGATCGGGGCCGACGTTGTAGGGTGCGCTCGCATCGTCGTCGAACGACGGCAGGTCGCGCGTCGACGCCGCGAAATAGCTCTTGTCGAGCACGAGGCCGCCGGCC
>NZ_LZXX01000023.1:0-1457 GCF_001729305.1 Burkholderia sp. A2
GACGGTCAGTCGATCGAGAACGTGTCGAGCGGCTGGTTGGCGCGCGCGTCGGTCGCGAAGCGCGCGGCGAGCTGCTCGTAGAGCCGGCGCGCTTCGTCGAGCGTCAGGTCGATCCAGTACGGATCGCCTGCCGCGTCGTTGAGGCGTTCCGGCGGAAACTGGATTTCGATCACACTGCCTTTGCGATACATGGCGCAAGCCCCTTTGTCGGTCGGTCGTTCGGCGAAGCGCCAAGTGTAGCAACCGGCGCCATGCGGATTCGCGCGCGCCGGGCAATACAGAATTTCGCTTTCGGGCAACGCGCGCGGCCGCCGCCCGGCCGTGATTCCCGGCCCAGTCAAATGGTCGTCAAACGTCCGTAATACAATGGCCGGCTTACCCATTACCAGTCGCCTCGGGCGCACACGCGATGCTGGCGGAACAACGTCATCAATACATCCTGTCGGAGCTCGGACGCTCGGGCGCGCTGTCGGTCGCGGAACTCGTCCGTTCGCTCGACGTGTCGCGCGAAACCGTGCGACGCGACCTGAACGCGCTGGCCGCGCGCGGCCTGCTCGTGATGACGCATGGCGGCGCGCTGGCTGCGGATCGCCGCGAGCCGAGCCTGTCCGAGCGCGAAGCCGCGAACGCCGACGCGAAGCGCACGATCGGGCGGCGCGCGGCCGAATTCGTGCCCGACGACGCATCGGTGCTGATCGATTCGGGCAGCACGCCGCATGCGGTCGCGCTGGCGCTCGCCGACCGGCACCGGCTGTCGATCTACACGAACGACTGGCGCACCGCGTTCGTGCTCGCGCGGCGCAACGGCAACCGCGTGACGCTGCTCGGCGGCGAGCTGTCCGATGACGAGGACGCGACGTTCGGGCTCGACACGATCCACCAGCTCGCGCAATACCACGTCGATTTCGCATTCGTCGGCGCTGGCGGCATCACACCAGACGGCGAGTGCACCGACTACTCGCGGCTTGCCGCCGAAGTGCGCAGCAGGATGATCGCGGCGGCGGGCACGGCGATCATCGTCGCCGATCATTCGAAATTCGGCCGCGTGACGCCGGTGCGGATCAACGGCACGGCCGCCGCCCGCTATCTGGTGACCGAGCGCGCACCCGACAAGGCCGTGCGCCGCGCGCTGACGGCGCGCGGGATCGAGCTGCTCGTGTGCGAGTGACGCGCGTCGGACATACAAGGTTCATCGAACGGTCATCGCGCGGGAAGAACCGCCATCAAGACTGACGCATTCATCTCGACCGGCCGCGAGGCCTGGGAGCAACGAATGACCGTCAGCGTGCGCAGCTATCTTTCCCCCACCCTGGTCCTGCTGGCTTTCGACTGGCCCGATGCGGCGTCGCGGTCCGATTTCCTCGGCTTCGCGATCCGGCGCACGCCGGGCTTCTGGTCGGCCGACGGCAAGACGCGTGCGCCGGACAGCTGGCTGCCCAACCGCCTGACGTTCGACG
>NZ_LZXX01000023.1:1623-1906 GCF_001729305.1 Burkholderia sp. A2
GGTGCTCGACGCGCAGGCCGGCGTGTGCGACGTCGTGCTGCCCGCGCACGTCGAGGACGGCATCGGTACGTGGTTCAACCGCGCGGTGGTCAGCTCGCAGGCGTTCGCGAAGCAGGTCGCGGCGCTCGGCCTCGCGCCGAACGCGGCGCCGAGCGCCGCCCAGGCGCTGAAGCTGCGCACGTGGCTCGCGAACGACATGGAACAGGTGTTCGCTCAGATGCTCGATCCTGCGTCACGCGCGGTGTCGGCCGTCTATCACCTGACCGACACGCTGTGGGCGCTG
>NZ_LZXX01000024.1:0-299485 GCF_001729305.1 Burkholderia sp. A2
CGCCGCCGCGCCGCGCGCGGCTGCCGGCCTCTGAAGCGCAAACGGGCCCCGGCATGCCGGGACCCGCCTGAAACGGGCGCGCGCGGCGCTCGCGCGCCGCCGCCCGGCGTTACTGCTGCTGGACCGTCAGCTTGTTCGTGACCGACGTCACGCCGCTCACGCCCTTCGCCGCCTCTTCCGCCTTGTCGATCTGAGCCTGGTCGGGCACCGTGCCCTCCAGCGTGATCGCGCCGCCCTTCGAGCGCACGACGAGGTTCGCCACGTCGATGCCGCCTGCCTTCGTAATGGCCTTGCGCACCGCGTAGCCGAGCTTGCGGTTCGCCTTCTTCGCGGTTTTCGCGGCGGCCTTCGGCGCGCTCGTCGCGGCCGCCGGCGCTTCCGTTGCCGCTGCGTCGCTCGACTGCGCATATACGCTGCCCGACAGACAGGCCGCCACGGCGGCGACGCCCAACGCTCTCAACACGATCGACTTCATGCTATCTCCTTATCACTCCGGAACGGCCGTGCACAGTACGGCCGGATACCCCCAAAAACAGCCGGCCCGCGCGCGAACGGGCGGGACAGCCGGTGTTTTCCACGGCGATACGAGAGAGGCGTCACGGGCCGGCGGCCGGCGCACGCGAAAGCGGGCCGGCCGGGCCGGGCAGCCGCCGGCCGGACGCGCCCGGTCTCATGACGTGCCGGGTCGCGCGCAAATCGGGCGCGGCTGCGTCGCACAATGTAATCCAGCGCCCGCCGAAGCGCAAAGCTTTTGACGCGACGGCGCCCGCAGCCGTCGCCGCGCAGCCGCGCGAGCCCACCCGATTCGCGCATGCGCGGCGAAACCGGGTACCATCGCCGCGAGCATCCGCGTCGTCCCGCGACGACCGTCATCGATGCGTCACGCCAGCGTCATCCGCCGATCCCATGAAGCCTGCCCGCCCCCGCCCGCCGCGCCGCATCCTCGCCCGCTTCGTCGCCGTCTCGTGGCGCGACCTCGCGCTGTCGATCGGCCCGACCGTGCTGCTCGCCGGCGCGGCCGTCTGGCTCGCGGTCAAGCTGATCCAGCCGGCGCCGCCGTCCTCGCTCGTGATCTCGGCCGGGCCGCCCGGCAGCACGTACTGGAACGCCGCGCAGAAGTACAAGACGATCCTCGCGAAAAACGGCGTCACGCTCGACGTTCAATCGTCCGAAGGTTCCGCGCAGAACCTCGCGCGGTTGTCGAACCCGAACGCGCCGGTCGACGTCGGCTTCGTGCAGAGCGGCATCGGCCCGAAGGAGCGCGACGAGCATCTGGTGTCGCTCGGCAGCATCGGCTACGTGCCGCTCGCGATCATGTACCGCGGCCCGGTCGTCGCGCGCCTGTCCGACTTCAAGGGCAAGCGGCTCGCGCTCGGCGCCGAAGGCAGCGGCGCGCGCGAACTGAGCCTCGCGCTGCTGAAGATGAACGGCATCGTGCCGGGCGGCCCGACCGAGCTCCTGCCGACCGCCGGCGAGGACGCCGCGACCGCGCTGCTCGACGGCAAGATCGACGCCGCGTTCCTGTCCGGCGACTCGACGCAGATCCCGGTGATGGCGAAGCTGTTCCGCGCGCCCGGCGTGCACGTGTATTCGTTCACGCAGGCCGAGGCGTACGCGCGGCGCTTTCCGTACCTCACCGCGATCACGCTGCCGATGGGCGTCTACGATCTCGGCCGCAACCTGCCGCCCGCCGACATCCACACGGTCGCGCCGACGATCGAACTCGTCGCGCGCGACTCGCTGCATCCGGCGCTGTCCGACCTGCTGATCGAGGCCGCGCGCGAAGTGCACGGCCACGCGACGATCCTCCAGCACGCGGGCGAATTCCCGTCGTCGGTCACGCGCGGCTTCCCGCTGTCCGACGACGCCGCGCGCTACTACAAGTCGGGCAAGAGCTTCCTGTACCGGCGGCTGCCGTTCTGGGTCGCGAGCCTCGTCGACCGGCTGCTGGTCGTGGTCGTGCCGCTGATCGTCGTGCTGATCCCCGGGCTGCGGCTCGTGCCGTCGCTGTACGGCTGGCGCGTGCGCTCGCGCATCTACCGCTGGTACGGCGCGCTGATCGCGCTCGAGCGCCGCGCGCTCGGCGAACATACGGCCGAGGAGCGCGTGCAGCTGCTCGACGAGCTCGACGACATCGAGGAAGCCGTGAACCGGATGAAGATGCCGCTCGCGTATGCCGGGCAGTTCTACGTGCTGCGCGAGCACATCGGCTTCGTGCGCGAACGGCTCACCGCGCACGACCAGGATGCGCCGGCGGGCCCGCCCGGCGCCGGCAACCCGCCGGCGCGCGCGGAAACCGGCCCGCCGCCGGCCGGCGATGGCCCCCGGGCGACTCCCGGTTCCGCGTGAGCGAACGATCCGCGATCATTGCTGCATGCGCGCGCTGCCGCGTAACATGGAGGCCGCCGCCAGGCGCCGCACGCCCCACCTTCTGGAGAACGACATGACCACCGGCCTCGATACCGCCCAACCCGCCTGGTTCTTCGACTTCGTGTCGCCGTTCTCGTATCTGCTGCTCGAGCAGCACGACAAATGGCCGGACGTGCCGTTCGACCCCGTCGCCGTGTCGTTGACCGACCTCCAGCGCCACTGGGGCCAGCGCCCGACCGCCGACGTGCCGGCCAAGCGCGTGTTCACGTACCGTCACGCGCTGTTTCGCGCGGAACAGCTCGGCATCCGCTTCAAGATGCCGCCCGCGCACCCGTTCGATTCGGACAAGGTGCTGCGCCTCGCGATCGCGCTGCGCGCCGATATCGCGACGGTGCTGGAAATGTTCCGCTTCATCTGGCGCGAAGGCAACGATCCGTCGACGCCGGAAGGCTTCGCGGCACTGTGCGAACGCGTCGGCGTGAGCCACGGCGACGAGCTGATCGAGTTCGAGGAAACCGCTGCGCAGCTGGCGCGCAACACGGCCGACGCGATCGCGCTCGGCGTGTTCGGCGTGCCCACCTTCTGGATGAACCAGCAGCTGTTCTGGGGCGAGGACGCGCTGCCGATGGTGCTGTACTGCGCGCGCACGCCGAACTGGCTCGAATCGCGCGAGGTCAAGCGGATCAGCACGCTGCCGAAGGGCCGCGCGTGATGGCGTGCGTGATGGCCGGTATCACGCACGGCAACGCGCGGCTGCGGTAAGGTTACGCGTCCCCCGAATCACCCCCACCAATGGACGACGACGACCGTACCGCCTCGCTCGACATCTGGCTCGTGCGCGTGTTGCGCACGCTGCTGCTCGAGCGCAGCGTCACGCAGGCCGCGCTGCGGCTGAACCAGACCCAGCCCGCGATCAGCACCGCGCTGCGCAAGCTGCGCGAGACGCTGAACGACCCGATCCTCGTGCGCGGCAAATCCGGCATGGTGCCGACCGAATATGGCGCGTCGCTGCTCGAAGCCGCGTCGCGCGCGCTGCGCGAGGTCGACTTCATCGCGACGCCGCACGGCGACTTCGATCCGTCGTCCGCGCGGCGCACGTTCCGCGTCGCCGCGCCCGACTACCTGAACGATTTCTTCATGCCGACGCTGATCGAGCGCTTTCGCGACGCGGCGCCGCATGCGCATCTGGAAATCGATTCGCTGAATCCCGCGCTCGACCACGCGGGCGCGCTCGAATCGGGCGCGCTCGATCTCGTGATCGGCAACTGGCCCAAGCCCGACCCGCAGTTCGCGCGCCAGGACCTGTTCTCCGACACGATCGTGTGCCTGATGCGCGACGCGCATCCGCTCGCCCGCGAGCCGCTCACGCGCGACGCCTATGCGGCGGCCGCGCACGTCGCGCCGACGCCGTACACCGGCGACAAGCGCAACGCGATCGAGATCGGCCTGGCGCGCGCGCGCCTCACGCGCCGCATCGTGACGACGCTGCCGTACTTCGGGATCGTGCCGCAGGTGCTGCTGCAGTCGGACCTGATCTTCACGACGACGCGCCGCTTCGCGACGCACTATGCGCAACTGCTGCCGCTCGTCGTCGTCACGCCGCCCGTGCCGTTCCCGCGCATCAAGAGCTACCTGCTCACGCACCCGCAACCCGATCGGCCGACCGACATCGCGTGGCTGTGCGCGCTGATGCAGAGCGTGTCCGACGAGCTGACGGTCGCCCGCACGCGCAAGCGCTGACGCGCGGCCAAGGCGCGGCGCGGCTGGTCAGGCAACACGGCCGCTCAGGCCGTGCAGAAGGTTTCCTGCAGATGGGTCCAGCGCACGACGCCCGCCGCGTCGCGCGCGAACACGGCGGTCGCGCGGCGCGCCGGCAGTTCGCCCGCCGCCGCGTGCTGCGCTTCGAGATAGGTGATCACCGCATGCGCTGCATCGGCCGCGAGCACGCGAATCTCCGACAGCGTGATGCGCAGCCCCGGCTTCGCGCCGGCCAGCTTCGCGAACAGCGCGCGCATGCCGTCACGGTCGACCATGCGGCCGTCGGTCAGGATCATCGTGAAGTCGGCGGAAAACGCGGCGAGCAGCGCATCGAGCGCCGCCGGCGCGGTATCGACGCCGGACAGCCAGCGCTCGATGGCGACGAGGCTCGCATCGAGCGCGTCGAGATAGACGGAGTGATCGGACATGAGTGCGTGCACGGTGACGTGAAGCGCGGCCCGCTGCCGCGCGTTGTCGTGCAGTGTATGCAAAAACGCGCGGCCGTGCGGCGTCGGCGTTTCAGCGCGCGCAGGACACGTCGTCGCGTGCGCGACCGGCCGCGGCCGCCTTCGCCTCGGCCACCGGCATGCCCGAGCGGGCCTGCAGCAGCTCCGCGCAGACGGCCACCGCGATCGCGCCCGGCGCCTTGTCGACGATGCCCACGACGCCGATCGGACACACCATGTCGACGAGCCGCGCCGGGTCGACGCCGCGCGCGGCGAGCCGGCGCTCGAACTTCACGCGCTTGGTGCGCGAGCCGATCATCCCGAAGTACGCGTAGTCGCGCCGCCGCATGATCTGCGCGGCGAGCGCGAAGTCGAGCGCGTGGTTGTGCGTCATCACGAGGAAGTACGCGCCGGGCGGCGCCGCGTCGACGACGGCCTCCGGCGTGTCGGTCGGCTCGGGCTGCACGTTCGGCGGACATTCGTCCGGGAACAGCTCGTCGCGCGTGTCGACCCACTGCACGACGCACGGCAGCGCGCCGAGCAGCGCGACGAGCGCGTGGCCGACGTGCCCCGCGCCGAACAGCACGACGTGCATCGGCGGCGGCGCCGCGGTCGCGCGGTTGCGCTGGCCGGTGCCCGGCGCGAACGGCTGCGGTTGCGACGGCGCGTTGCCGCACGCGCCGTCGCATCCGGCGGCGGGCGCGGGCGACGCGGCACGCGGCGAACGAGCGGGGCCGTTCATGCGCGCCTCCGCCGGGCCGGGCCGCCGTGAGCGAGCAACGAACGAAGCAGGCACGAAGCGCGTTTCATCTCACCCTGCCTCGCTCGCGCTCGCCGCGCGCACCGCGCCGATCGCGCGCAGGATCGACTCGCCGGTGGCCGGCGCGTCGAGCGGCGGGTTCACCCGGTAGTCGCCGACCGCGGCCACGGCGTCGCGCACCGCGAAGAACACCGAGAACGGCAGCAGCAGCGGCGGCTCGCCGACGGCCTTCGAGCGGTGGATGCTGTCCTCGACGTTGCGGTTCCGGAACAGCCGCACGTTGAACTCGGGCGGTGTGTCGTTCACCGTCGGGATCTTGTACGTGGACGGCGCGTGCGTCATCAGCTTGCCGCCTGCGTTCCACCAAAGCTCCTCGGTCGTGAGCCAGCCCATTCCCTGGATGAACGCGCCTTCGACCTGGCCGATGTCGAGCGCCGGGTTCAGCGACGCGCCCACGTCGTGCAGCGCATCGACGCGCAGCGTGCGCATCTCGCCCGTCAGCGTGTCGATCACGACTTCCGACACGGCCGCGCCGTACGAGTAGTAGTAGAACGGCCGACCCTGCAGCTTCGATTGATCCCAGTGCAGCTTCGGCGTCGCATAGAAGCCGTCGGACCACAGCTGCACGCGCGCGAGATACGCCTTCGCGACCACTTCGCCGAACGGCACGCGATGGCCGCCGACCCACACGACGTCGTTGCCGAACTTCACGTCGGCCGCATCGACCTTGCCGTCGCCGAACTGCTTCGCCGCGAACGCCGCGAGCCGCTCGCGCAACTGGCGCGCCGCATCCTGCGCGGCCTTGCCGTTCAGGTCGGAGCCCGTCGACGCGGCGGTCGCGGACGTATTCGCGACCTTGCTCGTGTCGGTCGCGGTCACGCGGATCCGGCCGAAACGGATGCCGAGTTCGTGCGCGACGACCTGCGCGACCTTCGTGTTGAGCCCCTGGCCCATCTCCGTGCCGCCGTGGTTCACGAGTACCGAGCCGTCGGTGTAGATGTGCACCAGCGCGCCGGCCTGATTGAAGTGCGTGACGTTGAACGCGATGCCGAACTTCACCGGCGTGAGCGCGATGCCCTTCTTCAGCACCGTGTTGCGTGCGTTGAATGCGCGCACGCCCGCGCGCCGCGCGCGGTAGTCGCTCGTCGTCTCGAGTTCGCCGAGCAGCTCCTGCAGCACGTTGTCCTCGATCGTCTGCCCGTACGGCGTCACGTTGCGTTCGGTCTTGCCGTACAGGTTCGCGTAGCGGACGTCGAGCGGATCGCGGCCGAGCGATCGCGCGATGTCGTCGAGGATGTATTCGATCGCGAACGCGCCCTGCGGGCCGCCGAAGCCGCGAAACGCGGTGTTCGACTGCGTGTTGGTCTTGCCGCAGTAGCCGGCGATGTCGACGTCGCCGAGCCAGTACGCGTTGTCGAAGTGGCACACCGCGCGCGTCATCACCGGGCCCGACAGGTCGGCCGAGAAGCCGCAGCGCGACGTCATGTCGAGCGCGACGCCGTCGATGCGGCCGTCGTCGTCGTAGCCGACGTCGAAGCGGTAATGGAAGTCGTGCCGCTTGCCGGTGATCATCATGTCGTCGTCGCGGTCCGGACGCAGCTTCACCGGGCACAGCAGCTTCCATGCGGCGAGCGCCGCGCAGCACGCGAACAGGCCCGACTGCGATTCCTTGCCGCCGAAGCCGCCGCCCATCCGGCGGCATTCGACCAGCACGTTGTGCGATGCGACGCCGAGCACGTGCGCGACGAGGTGCTGCATCTCGCTCGGGTGCTGCGTCGAGCAGTACACGTGCATCCCGTCGTCGTCCTTCGGCACCGCGTACGCGATCTGCCCTTCCAGGTAGAACTGCTCCTGCCCGCCGAGCAGCATCTCGCCCGACTCGCGGTGCGGCGCGACGGCGAGCCGCGCCGCCGCGTCGCCGCGCGCGAGCTTCAGCGGCGGGATCACGTAGGTTTCGGCCTTGCGCGCTTCCTGCGCGGTCAGGATCGCGGGCAGCTCCTCGTAGTCGACCTGCGCGCGGCGCGCGGCGAGCCGCGCGGTTTCATGCGACGTCGCGACGACGATGAACATCGGCTGGCCGACGAACTGCACGACGCCTTTGGCGAGCACCGGATCGTCGTGGACGATCGGGCCGCAATCGTTGACGCCCGGGATGTCGTCGGCCGTGAACACGGCGACCACGCCCGGCGTCGCGCGCACCGCGTCGAAGTTCATCGACACGATCTTCGCGTGCGGCTTCGCGGACAACCCGAGCGCCGCGTGCAGCGTGCCGGCGACGAGCGGGATGTCGTCGGTGTAG
Organism: Burkholderia sp. A2; assembly: GCF_001729305.1. Classification (NCBI taxonomy): domain Bacteria; kingdom Pseudomonadati; phylum Pseudomonadota; class Betaproteobacteria; order Burkholderiales; family Burkholderiaceae; genus Burkholderia; species Burkholderia sp. A2. Next base: position 7,634 of record NZ_LZXX01000024.1, read on the forward strand.
GTCGCGCGCCCGCTCACGTGCAGGTGAGCGGATTCGTGCGCGCGCGACACGTGCACTTGCGCGGCGTCGGCCTGCGGATCGAGGGTGCTGAGGAACGGTTCTGCTTGCTGGTTCATGTTCGGTGTTCTCCGTCGTCAGACGCGTGCCGCGTCGTCGGCAACTTCAGCGCCTGCTTCGGCGGCCACTTCGCGCACGTTCAGCGCCTGCGGCGGCAGCGGGTCGTGCGCACGCGTCTCCAGCCAGAAGCGATACATCAGGTTCTTCGCGGTCTCGAGGCGATACGCGCTCGTCGCGCGCATGTCGGACAGCGGCTGGTAATCGCGCTCGAGCGCCTGCATCGCGGCCTGCGCGGTGGCTTCGTGCCACTGCGCGCCGTCGAGCACGGCTTCCGTACTGGAAGCGCGCTTCGGCGTCGCGGCCATCCCGCCGAACGCGATGCGCGGCTCGCGGATCGTGTCGCCGTCCGCGATGAACGCGAATGCGGCGCACACCGCGGAAATGTCGGAGTCGAAGCGCTTCGACAGCTTGTAGGTGCGGAACCGCAGCTTTTCGCGCGCACCGCTGCGGGTCGGCACCTTCAGGCCAGCGACGAATTCGTGCGGCGCCATGTCCTTCTGCTGATAGCCGGTGTACAGCGCCTCGAGCGGCAGCTCGCGCACGGTGTCGCCGCCGCGCAGCACGACGCGCGCGCCGAGCGCGATGAGGCCCGGCATCGAATCGCCGATCGGCGAGCCGTTCGCGACGTTGCCGCCGAGCGTGCCCGCGTTGCGGATCGGCAGCGACGCGAAGCGCTTCCACATCTCGGTCAGCTCCGGATAGGTGCCGGCCAGCGCCGCATAGGCCTTCTCGACCGTCACGCCCGCGCCGATCCCGATCCAGTCGTCGCCGTGCACGACCTGCTGCAGTTCGGCGATCTGGCCGACGTAGATCAGGTCGTCGAGGCGGCGCATCTGCTTGGTGACCCACAGGCCGATGTCGGTGCTGCCCGCGAGAATGCGCGCGTCGGGACGCTCGGCCTTCAGCGCGGCCAGCGCGTCGAGCGTGCGCGGCGCCGCGAAACGCGCGCCGTTGACCGCCGTGTAGTCGAACGTATCGTCGCGCTTCAGCGATGCGAGCGTGCGGGCGAGCGCGGCCGTGTCGACCGGCGCCGACGGTGCCGACGCGGCTTCGCCGGTCGCGCCGTCGGTCGCACCTTCGCCGGTCGCGTCGAACATCCGCACCGCCGCATCGACGATCGGGCGATAGCCGGTACAGCGGCACAGGTTGCCCGTCAGCGCATCGGCGATCTCGGTGCGCGTCGGCACATCCTTCGCCTTCGCGCACGCACTGCCGCAGCCTTCGTGGCCATGCTTCTCGTACAGCGCCCACATCGACATCACGAAGCCGGGCGTGCAGAACCCGCACTGCGAACCGTGGCAATCGACCATCGCCTGCTGCACCGGGTGCAGCGAACCGTCCGGCCGGCGCAGGTCCTCGACCGTGAGCAGCGCCTTGCCGTCGAGCGTCGGCAGGAACTGGATGCACGCGTTGACGGCCTTGAACTCGACCGCGCCGGCGTCGGTCAGCTCGCCGACGACGACCGTGCACGCGCCGCAGTCGCCTTCCGCGCAGCCTTCCTTGGTGCCGGTGCAATGCGCGTCCTCGCGCAGGTATTGCAGCACGGTGCGGGTCACGTCCGCGCCGCTGACTTCGCGGATTGCGTGACGGTGGTAGAAGCGGATCGGCTCACTCATGTCTCGGTGTTTCTTCAAATGGGGGCAAGGCGGCCTGCGCGGAGCGCTCGACCGACGTTTTTCCGACAGTTTGCACGCTATCACCGTCAAATTCCGCAACCCATAGCCCATCACGCATGCGGCTCATATAACTGCCGCGATATGCGCGCCCGACCGGCCGACGCCCTTGCCGCACGGGGCGCGCCGTCCGTTCCCGGCCCGCGCGACCGTCGGCCCCTTCACGAACGGCGCGCGGTTAACTAAGCGGTACCTGCGTGAAAACCGGTTCCATGGGAAAATCCCGATTCCCTTTTCCGCCGTTTTCCGTTCGTTTCGCCATTCGTTCCGACCCCATGTCATCCGATTCCGCCACACCGCCGCGCAGCGGGTTCGCGGTCACGCTGCAAATCGTGTCCGTCGTCTGCTTCACGTTCATCTGCTACCTGACCATCGGGCTGCCGCTCGCGGTGCTGCCGGGCTTCGTCCACGACGACCTCGGCTTTTCCGCGATCGTCGCGGGCGGCGCGATCAGCGTCCAGTATTTCGCGACGCTCGCGTCGCGCCCGCTCGCCGGCCGCCTCGCCGATACGCTCGGGCCGAAGCAGACGGTGCTGCGCGGGCTGGTCGGTTGCGGCGTGTCGGGCGTGCTGCTGCTCGTCGCGCTGCTGCTCGCGCACTGGCCGGTCGCGAGCCTCGCGCTGCTCGTCGCGAGCCGGCTCGTGCTCGGCGTCGGCGAAAGCCTGTGCGGCACCGGTGCGATCCTGTGGGGCATCGGCCGGGTCGGCGTCGCGCACAACGCGAAGGTGATCTCGTGGAACGGCATCGCGACCTACGGCGCGCTCGCGCTCGGCGCGCCGGTCGGCGTCGCGATCGCGCACACGCTGAATCCGGCGCTGATCGGCGTGATCGTGATCGCGCTCGCCGCGCTCGGCTTCTACCTCGCCCGCCTGATCGCACCGGTGCCGCTCGTGCACGGCGAACGGATGTCGTATGCGAGCGTGTTCACGCGCGTGCTGCCGCACGGCCTCGGCCTCGCGCTCGGTTCGGCCGGCTTCGGCTCGATCGCCACGTTCGTCACGCTGTACTACGCGGCGCGCCACTGGCCGAACGCCGCGCTGTCGCTGACCGTGTTCGGCACGCTGTTCATCGGCGCGCGCCTGCTGTTCGCGAACACGATCAAGACCTACGGCGGGTTCCGCGTCGCGATCGTGTCGTTCGCGTTCGAATCCGCAGGCCTGCTGCTGCTGTGGCTCGCGCCGGTGCCGCACGTCGCGCTGGTCGGCGCCGCGCTGACGGGCTTCGGCTTCGCGCTGATCTTCCCGGCGCTCGGCGTCGAGGCCGTCGCGCTCGTGCCGCCCGCGAGCCGCGGCGCCGCGCTGTCCGCGTATTCGGTGTTCCTCGACCTGTCGCTCGGCATCACGGGCCCGCTCGCCGGCTATGTCGCGGGCGCGTTCGGCTATCCGCAGGTGTTCCTGTTCGCGGCGGTGGCCGCGGCCGCGGGTGTCGCGCTGTCGATGGTGCTGTACCAGCGGCAGGCGCGCGTGGCGGGGAGCGGCGCGGCGGCGTGAGCGGGGTGACGCGCGTTACGCACCGGTCACGCGAAACGTGCGTCAACGCAGCAGTACGTTGAAATCCCGCAATACGCGGGCCGCATCGGGATGACTCCAGCGTAGGCGCTCGCGCAATCATCATCCCCTCCCGTTACGACCGGAATGATCGAGCGCAGCGCCGAATCGAAACCAAGTCAACCGCGTCAACTTAATCGACCCTTCACCGGGTTTCTCGATCGCGGCTTCGCGCAACCGCGAACTTCATCAGGCCGTCCGCAGAAACAACCGTCGCGTGAGGTCGAACGCGACGAGATTGCCGGCCACCACCAGCAGCAGGCCGATCACCGCGAGCGGCGACCACTGGTAGCCCTCGAACACCGTCGACACGGCCAGCGCGACGATCGGGAACAGCACCGTGCAGTACGCGGCGCGCTCCGGCCCGATCCGGCCGACGAGCGTCAGGTACGCGGTGAAGCCGATCACCGAGCCCGGCACGGCGAGGTACACGAGCGCGCCGAGATAGCGGGGGCTCATGTCGAGCGTGAACGGCATCCCGGCCACCGCGCCGCCGACGGTCAGGATCGCCGCGCCGATCAGCATCGCCCAGCCGTTGGTCGCGAGCGGGTGCAGCCCCATCGACTGCATCCGGCTCGACAGCAGGTTGCCCGCCGAGAAGCACATCGTGCCGGCGAACGCGATCGCGAGCCCCGTCCACGTCGCGTGGTCGTCGAGATGGCCGGCCATCTGCTGCCAGAACAGGCATGCGATGCCGGTCAGGCCGAGCAGCGCGCCGGCGATCGCCGACGGCCGCAGCGGGCGGCCCATGAACAGCCGGCCGTTGATCGAGTTCAGCAGCGGCGCGGTCGAGAAGATCACCGCGACGAGCCCGCTGGGCACGACCTGCTCCGCATAGTAAAAACACAGGAAATTCAGGCAGAACAGCGCGAAGCCCTGCGCGACGAGAAAGCGCCACGCTTCGCGCGGCGGGCGCACCGGGCGGCGCATCGCGCGCAGCAGCGCGAACAGCACGGCGGCCGCGAGCCAGAAGCGCCACGCGATCGACACGGGCGGCGGCACCGAGCCGAGCTGCCACTTGATCGCGATCCAGGTGGTGCCCCAGATCAGCACGGTGACGAAATAAAGCGACAGGTTCATGGCGGCGTTCCGGAAAATCGATGAATCGGGATCCCGACTATGCCGTCGCGCCGCGCGCGCCGATTGTCCGGAATTGCGGTCTTTTTCGGGACGCCGCACGCGGCGCCGCGCGCCCGCTTATACTCGGCGCATCATGAGTCTCTCCCTCTGCGCCCCGCCCGTCGACCGCGCCGCCGCCCTGGCCGGCGGCGATCTGCCGTTCGGCCTGCAGTCGGTCTGCCGCACGCTCGCCGACGCGAACGCGACGCTCGAGCGCTTCGCGTGGCTCGGCGACCACCTCGCGATCGCCGAATGGACGCGGATCACCGACGAAAGCGAGACGGTCTACGAGCAGCCCGGCCACCACACGCTGTCGTGCTACCTCGACGGCGGCTATCGGACCGAGCGCCAGCGCGTGCCGCGCTACGGCGCGCCGAGCCTGCTGTGCGCGTTGCCGGGCGACCATGAATCGCGCTGGTGGGTGCGCGGCGAAATGCATTTCATCCACCTGTATTTCCTGCCCGAGCACTTCACGCAGCGCGCGATCCGCGAGCTCGACCGCGAGCCGCGCGAGCTGAAGCTCGCCGACCGCACCTATTTCGAGGATGCGCGCGTCGCCGCGCTGCTGCGCTCGCTCGCACTCGACGGCTGGGACAATGCCGACGATCGGCTGCGCGTGAACGAGACCGCGCACGACGTGCTGAGCCTGTTGCTGCGCGGGCAGAGCGCGACGCGCACCGACACGTCGTTCCGCGGCGGGCTCGCGCCGGCCGTGCGCCGCCGCGTGCGCGACTACATCGACACGTATCTCACGCAGCCGCTGACGCTCGGCGAACTCGCCGAGGTGGCCGCGCTGTCCGAATACCATTTCTCGCGGATGTTCCGGCTGTCGTTCGGCCGCGCGCCGCACGCGTGGGTGGCCGAGCAACGGCTCGCCCGGGCCCGAGAGCTGCTGCGCACGACGGCGTTGCCGCTCGCGCAGATCGCGGCCGACTGCGGCTACGCGAACGCCGGCCACTTCAGCCATCGCTTTCGCGACGCGCACGGCACGACGCCGAATACATACCGGCGCGCGATGCAGGGCCGCTGAGCGCGGCCCGTTTCCTCGCTGCTTCCGCTTACGCGCCGCGCCGCGACAGCTCCTGTTCGAGCGCCGCGACGCCGGCCGGCAGGTCGACCGGCACTTTCAGGTCGACCATCGTGCGGCCGAACGCATGCAGCGTGCGGAACAGGTTGTGTTCGCGGCACTGCTCGCCCATCTGCCCGATCCGCACGATCGGCAAGCCGAACGAGCCCGAGATCTCGACCTGGTACTGCTTCGAGATATGACCGCAGACCATCCCGGGCGTGAGCCCCTCCGGCGTCTCGATCCCGACCACCGAATTGAGCCGGCAGTCCTTCGGCGCATAGAGCTTGAGCCCCATCGATTCGACGCCAGCCTGCAGCGCCAGCGAGCAGCGCAGGTGGCGCGCGAAGCGGCTTTCGAGCGTCTCCGCGCAGACGAGCCGCAGCGCCTCGTGCAGTGCGAGCACGCCCGACACGGGCGCCGTGTAGTGATAGCCGGCGTTGTGCCAGAAGTTCTCCGCGAGCGCCATGTCGAGGCACCAGTGCGCGTTCGGCTCGGGGCGATGCTTCATGCGGTCCCACGCGGCATCGGAGAACGCGATCAGCGATACGCCCGGGATCGACGACAGCCCCTTCTGGCCGCCGGTGATCACCGCGTCGATGCCCCACGCATCCATCTCGAGCGGCATCGTCGACAGCGTGCACACCGCGTCGACGACCACCAGCGCGCCGGCCGCCTTCGCGAGCGCGGCGATGTCGCGCAGGTCGCGGTTCCACACGGTGTTCGACGTCTCGCCCTGCACGATCGTGACGATCTCGGGCCGCTCGCGCGCGATCGCGTCGGCGATCTCGTCGAGGCTCGCGACCGCGCGGTCGGCCACTTCGAGCGTCGCGACGTCGGCGCCGACGCGCGTGGCCATCTCGGCCATCCGCGCGCTGAAGAAGCCGTTGCGGATCGACAGCACGCGCGTGCCGCGCCATGCGAGGTTCGAGATCGCCATTTCCATCGCGGCCGAGCCGGGACCCGCGACGCCGAGCACCCACTTCGTGCGGGTCTGGAACACGTAGCGCGCCATCTCCTTCACCTGCTCGATGATCTTCGCCATCGTCGCGCCGAGGTGGTTGATCACGATCGTGTTCGCCTTGGCCACCGCGGCCGGGATCGGAACCGGCCCGGCTCCCATCATCAGCAGCGGTTCTTCGGGCAGGATCGCGTCGAGCGGCACAACGACGGGACAGGGAATCGGCGAATAATCGATGGACATGGCTGGAAAAGGATCAGGAAAGGAAGGGCCCGGCCGCCCGCGGCACGGCGCCCGTGGCACGGCGCGGCCAACTGATCGATCATTCCGTGTTCCGCCGCCTCGCGCAAGAGGCACGCACGTCCGGACAGCACGACGGTGGCCCGGTCGCCGGACCGGGCCAGCCGGCCGCGCACTGCGCGCACGATGGCCGGCCGGATTGAAAAGGGATTGCCCGCCGGCCGCGAAACGGTTCCACTCGGGTTCCGAACGCCCGATTTTCTCCTCCAATATCGAGATGATTCGGTCGAAAACGGCGGTTCAGCCTCATTCGCGGGCAGAACGAAATGGACCGGCCACCTGATACAAATCGCGGAACGAATGCGATACACAAAATCCGAACGTGGAAAAAACATCCACTATTGCAGCATGTATTGGGGAACGACGCCGAAACCGCTCCGCCTCCATCTGCTCGAATTTTTCGCAACACATTGATTTAAATAGAAAATTTTCGCGTCGCGGTTGCACACTCCAATACCACGCCGGTTTTTCCGGCGCGTCCTTGCTGCATTGCAGCGTTAAACCGGTACTCGCGATTTCGATTTTACGCAAGCCGCCCGTTTTCTCAGGTTGACGGATATCTGCTCTGTATTGAACAATCGTCTGCGGAATCGAAAATTCTATTTTCGAGACGAGGGAGAGCTGGGGCCGCGCAATGCGCTTTCGACGTTGTGCGGCGATAAATCACAACCAAAATCAATCAACCGGGCCAGAAATACGCAAGCCATGAACCAGATTCAGACCATGCGTGTATTCGTCTGCGTCGCCGAGCAGCAAAGCTTCCGGCGCGCGGCGCACCATCTCGGCGTGTCCAATGCGCTCGTCACGCGTTCGATCGCGATGCTCGAGGGCCACCTGAACACACGGCTGATCCATCGCACCACGCGCAACCTGTCGCTTACCGAGGCCGGCGTGCGCTACCTCGACGGTTGCCGTGCGTTGCTCGAGGAATTCGACCACCTCGAATCGTCCGTCGCGCATGCCGTGCGCGAACCGGCCGGCACGCTGCGCGTCGTCGCGTCGGGGCTGCTGTCGCCGCTCGCGCTGACGCCGCTCGTCAGCAGCTTCCGGCACCGCTACCCGGAGCTGCGCGTGCAGCTGACCGTCGCCGAAGGGCCGCTCGACGTGCTCGATTCGGGCTACGACGTCGGCATCGTCACGGGCACCCGGCTCGACGGCAACCCGTCGCTGATCGGCCATGCGCTCGCGCCGAACCCGTTCGTCGCGTGCGCGGCGCCGGCCTATCTCGACCGCCGCGGCGAGCCGCGCGTGCCCGACGATCTGCCGGGCCACGACTGGGTCACGCTCGCACCGCACCAGCACGCGCCGACGTGGCAACTCGTCGGTCACGACGGCGTCGCCCATACGGTCACGGTGCGCCCGGCCTGCACGGTCAATCAGCTCGCGCTCGTGCAGGCGGCGGCCGTGGCCGGCGCCGGCATCGCGGTGCTGCCCGAGCCGTGCGTGGCCGACGCGCTCAACCACGGCTCGCTCGTGCGGCTGATGGCCGGCTACCGGATCGACGATCCCGACGCGCAGTTGTCGCTCGTCTATCCGAACCGCCAGTACGTGCCGGCCCGTACGCGCAGCTTCGTCGAGCACGCGCTCGAGCACTTCGGCGCGCCGTCCGCCCGCGGGCAGACGGACTACGACTTCCTGCGGCCAGTGCGCGGCCCCGAACGCTCCGACATCGTCACGGGCCTGCAGTAAACTGCGCGCGTCAGCCATCGGAGGTGCAGCGTGCGCGTGATCCTGTTCAGCAGCCGGCAGTACGACGACGATTCGTTCACAGCCGCCAACCGGCAGTTCGGCTATCGGCTGCACTTCCAGCCGTCGCACCTCGACGCGGAAACGGCGATCCTCGCGCACGGCTATGACGTCGTCTGCCCGTTCGTCAACGACACCGTCGACGCAGCCGTGCTCGAACGGCTCGCCGACGGCGGCACGCGGCTGATCGCGCTGCGCTCGGCGGGCTTCAACCACGTCGACCTCGCCGCCGCCGAACGGCTCGGCATCACGGTCGTGCGCGTGCCCGCGTATTCGCCGCACGCGGTGGCCGAGCACGCGGTCGCGCTGATTCTCGCGCTCAACCGCCGCCTGCCGCGCGCGGTCGCCCGTACGCGAGAAGGCGATTTCTCGCTGAACGGCCTGCTCGGCTTCGACCTGCACGGCAAGACCGTCGGCGTGATCGGCACCGGCATCATCGGCAGCGTGTTCGCGAAGATCATGATGGGCTTCGGGATGCACGTGCTCGCGCACTCGGTACCGCCGTACGACGACGAGCTGATCGCGTTCGGCGCGCGCTACGTCGAGCTCGACGAATTGCTGCATCACGCCGACATCGTGAGCCTGCATTGCCCGCTGCTGCCGTCGACGCACCACCTGATCAACGAGCGGACGCTCGCGCGGATGAAGCACGGCGCGATGCTGATCAACACGGGGCGCGGCGGGCTCGTCGATGCGCAGGCGCTGGTCGACGCGCTCAAGAGCGGCCAGCTCGGCCATCTCGGGCTGGACGTGTACGAGGAGGAAAGCGGGCTGTTCTTCGAGGATCACTCCGACCTGCCGCTGCAGGACGACGTGCTCGCACGCCTGCTGACGTTCCCGAACGTGATCGTCACGTCGCACCAGGCGTTCTTCACGCGCGAGGCGCTGGCCGAGATCGCGCACACGACGCTGCTGAACATCGAGGCGTGGCATGCGCGGGCGCCGCAGAACGTCGTGGTGGCAAATCGCTGAAAAACCGCGCATTTGAGGGGTCGCGGCGCATCCGCAATCGTTTGCTCGCGCATCCCGCCGCGCACTGCACCCATCATCGTCAACAATTCAGCGCATTGTTTCGGTTGAGGTAACGTTTCGAGCGCGTCGTCTGCTATCGTTGCGCCGACGTCCTTCCCTGCCTTTGCCGCTCATGCGTTTCGACGACTCCGACATCGCTGCTGTCTACCGCGCCATCTTCGAACGGCGCGACATGCGTCACTTCACGCCGGCGCCCGTCGATCCGGCCGTGCTCGCGCGGCTGCTGCGCGCGGCGCACCACGCGCCGAGCGTGGGCTTCATGCAGCCGTGGCGCTTCATCCGCATCACCGATCCCGCATTGCGCACCGCCATTCACGCGCTGGTCGAGGCCGAGCGCCGCGCGACCGCCGACGCGCTCGGCGAGCGCCAGGACGAATTCATGCGGCTGAAGGTCGAGGGCGTACGCGAATGCGGCGAGTTGCTGGTCGTCGCGCTCGCCGACGGCCGCGAGCGCCACGTGTTCGGCCGCCGCACGCTGCCGGAGATGGATCTGGCATCCGCCGCGTGCGCGATCCAGAACATGTGGCTCGCGGCGCGCGCCGAAGGGCTCGGGATGGGCTGGGTGTCGTTGTTCGACGTCGATGCGCTGCGCACGCTGCTGCGGATGCCCGACGGTGCGAAGCCGATCGCCGTGCTCTGCATCGGGCACGTCGATGCGTTCTATGCGAAGCCGATGCTCGAAGCAGAACGCTGGGCCGCGCGGATGCCGATCGAAGCGTGCCTGTTCGAGAACGGCTGGGATGATCCGGCGGCGATCGACGGGGCCGGATCCGCGGCGTCGCGAGACGATACCGAAACGTCGGACGCGCTGCTCGACGGGGCTGCGGAGCCCACCGTCTGACCCGGTTCGGCCGGCTCCTCGCCTACAGTCGAGCCACCGCCAATCTCACAGTGTGAGCACACCGCCGGCCGCCCGTCGCACGCCGGCAACACGTATTTTGGCGCCCAGCATCAGGGTTTTCACTGAAGTAGAATCGCGGCTGACTCTCGCCTCACCGACCGCCCGTCCCGCGCATCCCGCGCCCGGCTCGAGCGGCCTTCTTTCCCGAGCCTACCGCGATGCCCCTGCCTCTTTTCGCCCTTGCCGTCGCCGCATTTGGAATCGGTACCACCGAATTCGTGATCATGGGGCTGCTGCCCAATGTCGCGCGCGACCTCGGCGTGTCGATCCCGGCCGCCGGGATGCTCGTGTCGGGCTACGCGCTCGGCGTGACGATCGGCGCGCCGATCCTCGCGATCGTCACCGCGAAGATGCCGCGCAAGCGTGCGCTGATGGGGCTGATCGGGCTGTTCATCGCCGGCAACCTGTTCTGCGCGATCGCGCCCGGCTACGCGGTGCTGATGGCCGCGCGCGTCGTCACCGCGTTCTGCCACGGCGCGTTCTTCGGCATCGGTTCGGTGGTCGCGAGCAACCTCGTCGCGCCGAACCGCCGCGCACAGGCGATCGCGCTGATGTTCACCGGCCTCACGCTCGCGAACGTGCTCGGCGTGCCGCTCGGCACCGCGCTCGGCCAGGCGTTCGGCTGGCGCGCGACATTCTGGGCCGTCACCGGCATCGGCATCGCCGCGGCCGCCGCGCTTGCGGTGTGTCTGCCGAAAAACCTCGCGATGCCGGACACCAGCATCACGCGCGAATTCAGCGTGCTGAAGCACCCGCAGGTGCTGATGGTGCTCGGCATCAGCGTGCTCGCGTCCGCGAGCCTGTTCAGCGTGTTCACGTACATCACGCCGATCCTCGAGGACGTGACGGGCTTCTCGCCGCATCAGGTCACCTACGTGCTGCTGCTGTTCGGCCTCGGCCTGACGGTCGGCGGCACGCTCGGCGGCAGGCTCGCCGACTGGCGCCGGATGCCGTCGCTGATCGCGACGCTCGCGCTGATCGGCATCGTCCTCGCGCTGTTCGCCGGCACGATGCACCTGCCGTTCGCCGCGCTCGCGACGGTTTTCGTATGGGGCATGCTCGCGTTCGCGATCGTGCCGCCGCTGCAGATCATGATCGTCGATCGCGCGAGCGACGCGCCGAACCTCGCGTCGACGCTGAACCAGGGCGCGTTCAACCTCGGCAACGCGACCGGCGCATGGCTCGGCGGGATGGCGATCAGCTCCGGCGTGTCGCTCGTGAGCCTGCCGTGGGTCGGCGTCGCGATGGCCGTCGCGGCGCTCGCGCTCACGCTGTGGTCGGCGTCGCTCGAACGCCGGCCGATGGCCGTACCGACCGAATACGTGTAACGCAACCCTGCGGCAATCGTTGCGTCCGCAACTCCTATAGGGCCTGTTCACGCCAATAACGGGCTTGCGAACGTGCGTTGCCGGCTGCAGTGCAAGAAGCAAGGAGCGCCGTTTGGCCGAGCCAAACAAGCGACGCGCGACGCCGCAATGCGGCCGGCAACGCACGTTCCCCTGATTGAAAAAATCCTTTGTCGGGCCAGCGCAAGCCCGTTATTAGCGTGAACAGGCCCCAGACGTGACGGCGTTCATGGACCTTTCAAGGGCCGCGGTGTAGCATCGCGGCCGATGAAAGCCATTCTCAATCGCGATTTCCTCGCGCTGATCCTGAGTGTCGCGGTCGTCGGCCTCGGCACCGGCGCCACGCTGCCCCTCACCGCACTTGCCCTGACCGAAGCCGGGCACGGCACCAACGTCGTCGGCATGCTGACCGCCGCGCAGGCCCTCGGCGGCCTCGCGATCGTCCCGTTCGTCACCGCGCTCGCGCGGCATATCGGCGCGCGCCGCGCGATCGTCGTGTCGGTCGTGCTGCTCGCGGCCGCCACCGCGCTGATGCAGTTCACGTCGAACCTGATCCTGTGGGGCGTGCTGCGCGTGCTGTGCGGCGCCGCGCTGATGCTGCTGTTCACGATCGGCGAGGCATGGGTCAACCAGCTCGCCGACGATTCGACGCGCGGCCGCGTCGTCGCGATCTACGCGACCAATTTCACGCTGTTCCAGATGGCCGGCCCCGTGCTCGTCAGCCAGATCGCCGGCGCGACGGGCATCCGCTTCGCGCTGTGCGGCGCGCTGTTCCTGCTCGCGCTGCCAACGCTCGCGACGATCCGCCGTGCGCCGCTCGCCGGCGACGACGCACATCACGAAGCGCACGGCCGCTGGCTCGACGTGCTGCCGCGCATGCCCGCGTTGATCATCGGCACCGGCTTCTTCGCGCTGTTCGACACGCTCGCGCTGTCGCTGCTGCCGCTCTATGCGATGGATCACGGCGTCGCGAGCGCGACCGCCGTGCTGCTCGCGTCGATCATGCTGTTCGGCGATACCGCGATGCAGTTCCCGATCGGCTGGCTCGCGGACAAGCTCGGCCGCGAACGCGTGCACCTCGGCGCGGGCTGGATCGTGCTGGCCGGCCTGCCGCTGCTGCCGTTCGTGATCGCGAATCCGTGGCTGTGCTGGCCGCTGCTGTTCGTGCTCGGCGCGGCGGCCGGCAGCATTTATACGCTGTCGCTCGTCGCCTGCGGCGAGCGTTTCCGCGGTGCGGCGCTCGTCACCGCGAGCTCGCTCGTGTCGGCGTCGTGGAGCGCGGCGAGCTTCGGCGGCCCGCTGGTGGCCGGCGCGTTGATGGAGCAACTGGGCAGCAATGCGCTGGTCGGCGTGCTGGCGGCCTGCGTCGCCGCGTTCGTCGCGGCCGCGTTGTGGGAACGACGCGCGGCGGTGCAGCGCGCGGTCTGATGACGATTGGCGTTGGCGTTGGCGTTGGCGTTGGCGTTGGCGTTGGCGTTGGCGTTGGCGTTGGCGTTGGCGTTGGCGTTGGCGTTGGCGCGCAGCATCATGCACCGGTACGCATCGGCCCGCTCGTGCCCGTCCCGCGGTCAACGAAAACGGCCCGCGCAAGGCGGGCCGCCCTGTCCTTCCGGACGACGCTTGACCTACACGTAACGTCCGGCGCTGCGATCCGTCACGCGCCGCGCGCCGGCAAAACCTTGCCCGCACAGGTGCCGAAGCCGACGCGATAGCCGTCGCCCTGGCACCAGCCGGCGAGCGTGAGCTCGTCGCCGTCCTCGATGAACGTGCGACTGCCGCCGCCGTTCAGCGCGATCGGCTCCTTGCCGTTCCACGTCAGTTCGAGCAGGCTGCCGAACGAATCCTTCGTCGGCCCGCTGATCGTGCCCGAACCCATCAGGTCGCCCACGCGCGTGTTGCAGCCGGCCACCGTGTGATGCGCGAGCTGCTGCGCCATCGTCCAGTACATGTGCCTGAAGTTCGTGCGGCAGATCGACGTCGCGTCGGCGGCGCCCTCCGCCCGCAGCGTCACTTCGAGCGCGATGTCGAACGCATGCTTGCCCGCATGCCGCAGATATGCGAGCGGCTGCGGCGACTGCTCGGGCTGCGCGACACGGAACGGTTCGAGCGCGTCGAGCGTGACGATCCATGGCGAAATCGTCGTCGCGAACCCCTTCGAGTTGAACGGGCCAAGCGGCACGTATTCCCACTGCTGGATGTCGCGCGCGCTCCAGTCGTTCAGCAGCACCATCCCGAAGATATGCGCTTCCGCGTCCTCGCACGCGATCGGCTCGCCGAGCGCGTTGCCCTTCCCGACGATGAAGCCCGTTTCCAGTTCGATGTCGAGCTTGCGGCACGCGCCGAACACCGGACGCTCCTGGTCGGGCAGCTTCAGTTGCCCGTTCGGGCGCCGCACCGGCGTGCCGCTCACGACCACCGACGACGCGCGGCCGTTGTAGCCGATCGGCATCTCCGACCAGTTCGGCAGCAGCGCATGCTTCGGATCGCGGAACATCGAGCCGACGTTGGTCGCATGCTCCTTCGACGAATAGAAATCGGTGTAGCCGGGAATCTCGACCGGCAGATGCAGCGTCGCGTCGCGCTGCGCGACGAGCACCTGCGCGCGCAGCGCCGCATCGTCACGCAGCGTCGCGTTGTCGCGCGAGAACAGCGCCGACAGCTGCACGCGCACGCTGCGCCACGTGTCGCGACCGAGCGCGATGAACGCGTTGAGCGTCGGCGCGGCGAACGCATCGGCATCGGCCGGCAACGTCACGAGGCCCGCACGCGCGAGCGCCGCGAGATCGACGATCTGGTCGCCGAGCGCGACGCCCGCACGGCGCGCGCCCTGCTTCGCATCGCTGAAGATTCCGAACGGCAGGTTCTGGATCGGGAAATCGCAGGCGGGATCGTTCGCCGTGTCGACCCAGCTCTTGCGAGCCGGGTCGAGCGTCGCGCGCCAGTCTTGGGTATCGCTCACTTTTGCTCCGGATTGAAGTGTTTCTTGATGCCTTGCCAGCATTCGAAGTAGTCGGCCTGCAGCTGCGCGGTGTCGAGCGCGTAGCGCGTCGGCCGGATCAGCGTGCGGGTTTCGAACATGAACGCCATCGTCGCGTCGACCTTGTGCGGCTTCGTCGTGTCGCTCGCCGACGCCTTCTCGAACGTGTCCGCATCGGGCCCGTGGCCCGACATGCAGTTGTGCAGGCTCGCGCCGCCCGGCACGAAGCCCTCGGCCTTCGCGTCGTACGCGCCGTGCACGAGCCCCATGAACTCGCTCGCGACGTTGCGGTGGAACCAGGGCGGGCGGAACGTATCTTCGGCCGCGAGCCAGCGCGGCGGGAAGATCACGAAGTCGATCGTGTCGACGCCCGGCGTGTCGCTCTGCGATTGCAGCACGAGGAAGATCGACGGATCGGGATGGTCGAAGCTGATCGAGCCGATCGTGTTGAACAGGCGCAGGTCGTATTTATACGGCGCGTAGTTGCCGTGCCACGCGACGACATCGAGCGGCGAATGACCGATGTCCGCGCGCCACAACCGGCCGTTCAGCTTCGCGATCAGCTCGAACGCGCCTTCGCGATCCTCGTACGCGGCCTGCGGCGCGAGGAAGTCGCGCGGGTTCGCGAGCCCGTTCGAGCCGATCGGGCCGAGATCCGGCAGGCGCAGCAGCGCGCCGAAGTTCTCGCAGATGTAGCCGCGCGCGTCGCCATCCGGCAGCGCGACGGCAAAACGCACGCCACGCGGAATCACCGCGATCTCGAACGGCTCGACGTCGAGCCGGCCGAATTCCGTCGCGATGAACAGGCGCCCCTGCTGCGGCACGATCAGCAGCTCGCCGTCCGCGCTATAGAAGAAGCGGTCCTGCATCGACCGGTTCGCCGCGTACAGGTGGATCGCGCAGCCGTTCATCGCCGCGGCCGACCCGTTGCCGGCCATCGTCACGAGGCCATCGATGAAATCGGTCGGCTCGACCGGCATCGGCAGCGGATCCCAGCGCAGCTGGTTCGGCGGCGTCGGCGGCACGTCGGTCGAATCGCCGAATTCCGACACGAGCCGCTGCGCGCCCGCATACGGCTCGAACGGCCGGTGCACGGCGGCCGGACGGATCCTATACAGCCACGAGCGGCGGTTGTGGCCGCGCGGCGCGGTGAACGCGGTGCCCGACAGTTGCTCCGCGTACAGCCCGTACGGCGCGCGCTGCGGCGAGTTGCGGCCGTGCGGCAGCGCGCCGGGCAACGCCTCGCTCGCGAATTCGTTCGCGAAACCGCTCAGGTAGCCGGCTTCCGCCGGTTTCGACAGGTCAAGCGTCATCGTTTTCCTTTCTCCTTCAATTCAGGGCGGCGTGCGGCGCCTGCGCGCCGCTGCGCCGCGTGACGCCCGCAAGGCCCAGCACGAACAGCGCCGAGCACAGCACCGGCACCGCGGCCGCGTGGAACAGCGCGCCGTTCGACCAGTTGAGCGCAATCAGTTGCCCGCCGACGAGCGGCCCGAGCACCGAACCGATCCGGCCGATGCCGAGACTCCAGCCGATGCCCGTCGAGCGCAGCGACGTCGGGTAATACTGGCCCGCGAGCGCGTTCACGGCCGGCTGCCCGCCGACCACGCAGAAGCCGCCCGCGAACACCGCCACCAGCAGCCACGGCAGCGCATGCGCGACCGAGCCGATCAATCCCACCGACACGGCCGCGCACGCGAAGCATGCGAACAGCACGCGCACGAAGCCGTAACGTTCGATGAACCAGCCGAGCGACAGCGTGCCGATCACGCCGCCCGTCTGCAGCACCGTGCCGACGATCACCGCCGTGCCCGGCGAATAGCCGGCTTCGCGCATCACGGTCGGCAGCCAGTTCGACAGGAAGTACAGGTCGATCAGGTTCATGAAGCTGATCGACCACAGCAGCAGCGTGACCGGCAGGCGGCCATGGCGGAACAGCTCGGCGACCGGCGCGCCGCTCGCCGCGCGCTCGCGCACGACGAGCCGCGTGTTCGCATCGATGCCGGCGTGCGGCGCGAAGCGCGCGAGCCAGTCGCGCGCCTGCGCGACGCGCCCCTTCAGCACCAGGAACTGCAGCGATTCGGGCAGCCGCGCGAGCATCGCGATCGTCAGCACGAGCGGCACCGCGCCGCCGACGAAGAACACCGAGCGCCAGCCGAGCGCCGGAATCAGCGCCGCGCTGATGAAGCCGCCGATCGCCGCGCCGAGCGTGAAGCCGCACGACACGATCATCATCCGCTTCACGCGATGCGCGGCCGGGCTGAATTCGCCGACAAGCGCCATCGCGTTCGGCATGATGCAGCCGAGGCCGAGGCCCGTGACGAAGCGCAGCGCCATCAGCATGGGGATCGAGCTCGCGAACGGCGTCGCGAGCATCGTCACCGCGAAGAACAGCGTCGAGCCGATCAGCACCGGGCGCCGCCCGATCCGGTCGGCCAGCACCGACAGCCCGAGCGCGCCGAGCAGCATCCCGAACAGGCTCGCGCTGAACACGGGCCCCAGCGCCTGCTTCGGCACGCCCCATTCGGCGATCACGCTCGGCGCGACGTAGCCCATCGCCTGCGCATCGAAACCGTCGATCACGAGGCACAGCCCGCACAGCGCGAGCAGCATCGCGTGAAAACCCGGGCGATGGGTCTCGTCGATCACGCGCTCGACTTCGAGCACGCGCGTATCGGCCGCCGCGCTCATTGCGCGACCTCGGCGGACGGATGCACGGGCGGCGTCACGCCCTGGCGCGCGAGCGCCATCGCTTCGCGCAGCACGTCGGCGTCGCCGATCTGGTTCGCGAGCAACAGGATCAGCTTCGCGTTGACGAGCTGGCTGTCGGCGTCCGACAGGTCGCGATGCATGTCGATCAGCGCTTCGTAGAACGCATCGGGGTCGGCCAGACGCGGGCGGGTATCGAGCGGGGGCATGACGGTGTCTCCGGTGTCTTTATCGTATTCAGCGTGCGCAGGTCGCGCGCGCCAGTGCGTCGGCGATCGCCTGACGGTCGAGCGTGCGCGTGCGTGCGCACACGTGCTGGTCGGGACGCAGCAGGTAGAACGTGCCGGGCTGCGCGTCGTAGCGCCGCGCGGCGAGCCCGTCGACGTCCTCCACGACGTCGACGCCGGCCGCCGGCTGCGCATGCCCGGCCGGCACGACGAGCACCGGCCGCACCGGCAGCGCGAGGCCGTCGACGGCCTGCGCGAGCGCGGCCGCGTCGCCCGGCAAGCCGAACAGCACGCCGGTGAAGCCGCCGCGCAGACGCTGCAGCAGCCAGCCCGGCGCACCCTGCGCGCGCACCGGCGCATCGGCCGCCGCCGCGCCCGGCCGCATCGCGCACGCAAACGTGTCGCCGTTGCGGTCCGGCGTATTGAGCGGCGAATCGGCCAGCACGGCCGGCACCGACAGGCGCCCGCTGTTCACCAGCTTGCGCGCGAACTCGCAGTCGCGCGCGAGCTTCAGCGTCGCGTCGCGGAACACGCGCGACACCGCGCTCTTCGGCGTGATGAAGTCGGTCGAGCGCGTCGAGTTGCGGATGTTCTCGTCGGCCGCGAACTCGCGCTCGCTTGCATAGGTGTCGAGCAGGCGATCGTGCGCGCGGCCGTCGAGCACCAGCTTCAGCTTCCACGCGAGGTTGTCCGCGTCCTGCACGCCGCTGTTCGCGCCGCGCGCGCCGAACGGCGACACCCCGTGCGCGGAATCGCCCGCGAACAGCACGCGGCCGTGGCGGAACGTATCCATCCGCTGGCAGCGGAACGTATAGACGCTCACCCACTCGAGCTCGAACTCGACGTCCGGCCCGAGCAGCGCGCGCACGCGCGGGATCACGCGCTCCGGCTGCTTCTCCGCGACGGGATCGGCATCCCAGCCGAGCTGGAAGTCGATGCGCCACACGTTGTCCGGCTGGCGGTGCAGCAGCACCGACTGGTTGCGGTGAAACGGCGGATCGAACCAGAACCAGCGCTCGGTCGGAAATTCCGCCTTCATCTTCACGTCGGCGATCAGGAAGCGATCCTTGAACGTGCGGCCACGGCTTTCCAGGCCCATCATCGTGCGCATCGGGCTGCGCGAGCCGTCGGCCGCGATCACGTACTGCGCGCGCAGCGTCGCGACGCCGTCCGGCGTCTCGATCGTCAGCACCGCGTGTTCGGCCGACTGGTCGACGCCCGTCACCTTGTGCTTCCAGCGAATGTCGATGTTCGGCAGCTCGAACGCGCGATCGGCCAGATAGCCTTCGACGTAGTACTGCTGCAAATTGATGAACGCCGGGCGCGCATGCCCTTCCTCGGGCAGCAGGTCGAACGCGTAAAGCTGCTCGTCCTGCAGGAACACCTTGCCGACATGCCAGCTCACGCCCTTGTCGACGAAGCGCTCGCCGCAGCCGAGCCGGTCGAAGATCTCGAGCGTGCGCTTCGCGAAGCAGATCGCGCGCGAGCCGGTCGACAGCGTGTCGTCGTCGTCGAGCAGCACGACCGGCACGCCCTGCTGCGCGAGGTCGATCGCGGCCGCGAGGCCCACCGGCCCCGCGCCGACGACGATCACCGGGTGGACGGCCGCGTCGTGCGCGCGGGCGCGGTACTCGAATTTCAGCGTCTGGTAATCGATGCTCATGGTCGCCATCCGCGCCTCACCCCCCGCCGTGCGCGCACCGCCGCGCCCGTCGTCCCGTCCGTCTGCCGCCGGCGCGCGCGCCCGCCTGTCCTGTCAACCGCCACGTCTCGCTCCTTGCTTCCTGTTGATTCGCGAACGGCGCCGTTGCTCGGCGCCTGCCTGCCGCATTTCTTGATCGGCGACACATCCTTGGATTTACGAATAGTAAAACCAATTACGGATAGTGAAATCAACGTAAACCCTGATCGCTCGCTCGGGAACGGGATAACCATATGAGTGAAACGGCAAGCCGAGCGCGGCGCGCACTGCTAATATCAAGTCAACGAGGCGGCCCTTTCGGCCGCCATTTTTCCTTTTCACGCCGATGATTCCGCCTACCATCCCCGAGCTGGTCACCCGTGCCGGGCAACTGCCGTATCTGCGGGAGCACCTCGCGCTTGCCGAAGGCGGAACCGCGTGCGCGAATCTGCCCGAGCGCACGCTCGCCAGCGCGTACGAGCCGATCTACGACGTGACGATGCCCGGCTCGCCGCAATCGACGTCGTTCGCCGACGCGATCGAGCGCTACGGCGACGAGCTCGGCTTTCAGGCCGTCACGCTCGTCACCGGCGCGCAGCACGATCCGGTCGACGCGGCCGTCGACGACCAGACGCTGGTCGCGATCGACCGCCTGTCGCGCGCGCTGCACGCGATCAATTTCTTCGGCGCGCAACGCCACGGGCTGCTGTTCCTGCGCGTGCACGAGCGGCTGCTCAAGAGCGTGAAGTACGACCACGGCAAGCATTTCTCGTCGGTGCTGCAGCGCTTCGGGCTGCCGACCGAGCGGATCGTGATCGAGCTGCCGGCGGTCGCGGTCGCCCACAAGACGTTCCTCGGCTACCTGACCCGCAGCTACCAGCATCACGGTTTCAAGGTCGCGGACAAGCTGCCGGACCCGGGCCGCATCCTCGCGGTCGAATCGGACATGGCGCGGCCCGACTACATCAAGATGGATGCGGGCATCGCATTGCGCGACGGGATGGTCAAGGCGCTCGTCGCCTATGCGCAGCGCGTGCGGATTCCGCTGATCTTCGACGGCGTCGTCGACGAGACGCAGTGCGAGTTGCTTCGCCAGCACGACGTGCGGTTCATGCAGGGGCCGGTGTTCGCGAAGGTCGTGACGGTCTGAGCGGCGAGGCGGGAAGCGGAAGCCGCGCGCGGGGCGTGGCCCGCCGGATAGCGGACTCCGGTATCGCGTTGCTTCGGGAATCGGGTTTCAGCACGCGGCGTCGCTCGGCGCCGGCCGGTTTCCTGTTCGTTCATGCAGGAAGGTCGGCCCCGCTTGCGCGCGAGCCCGACACCGGCGCATCGACGCCGATGTGCGGCCTATTCTCTGCCACCATCGTCGTACTTCGGTAGATCGTCGTCGATCTCGATGCCCGGGAAACGGTCGCCGTACCAGACGTGCCACGCCGGACGCAGCCGCGACGGTTCGTCGAGCGTCGCGTAATTGATCTCGACCGTCTGCGGCGCGTCGGAACGCCGGTATTCGAGCTGCGCGCCGCAACGGCCGCAGAAGCGCCGCTCACCCCACGCGCTCGACGCGTAGACGGTCGGTTCGCCCTGCAGGTATGCGAATGCGTCGATCGGCACCGATGCCGATGCGACGACCGCCGCCCCGGTCGTGCGCTGGCAGAGCCGGCAGTGGCAGAAGCCGGCATCGGTCGGGACGTCGGCGATACGGTAGCGGATCGCGCCGCACGCGCATCCGCCTTCCATCGGTTCGGGGTGCGCCATGGCAGACCTCGTCGTCGGGAAGCAGGCGAACGATGATGAGCGCGGTTCGCCCGTCGCGCAATACGCGAGGCGACGCCTCTGTTTCCGCCCCCGCCGCGAACGAACCGGTTGGCGCGCGACGGCAACGCCCGCGCGCGCGGGTTGCTCAGACCGTCGGCCCGAGCCGCTGCGCGAGTGCCTTCAGTCGCGGTCCGACCTGCGTGCGAAACACGTCCTCGTCCATCGACGACGCGGGGCCGCTGCAGCTCAGGATCAGCCAGCGCCCCTCGCGCGGCTCGCGAAACGGCACGGCCGCCGCATTCACGTCCATGTGCCACGCGCGGAACGAATAGCAGCACCCGCCTTCGGAAAACTCGGCCACCGCGTGCTGCGCGGCCGCGACGAGCGCATCGGCGTCGGCCGCGCCGCCGGCCGCGCGGTGCAGTTCGGCATAGAGCGCGCGGCGCACGTCCTCCGGCTGCACGGCCAGGTACGCGCGCCCCATCGAGCTCGTCAGCATCGACAGCCGCGAACCGGGTGCGAGCCCGAGCGTCAGCGCGGTCTCGCTGCGGATCGTCTCCAGATAGATCATGTCGAGCCCGTCGCGGCAGCCGAGCGACACGGCCGCGCCGATCTCGCGCGCGAGCGCCTGCATGTGCGGCCGCGCGAGATCGATCGTCCCCGAGCCCGACAGCAGCGCGTAGCCGAGCGACAGCACGCCGGCGTCCAGCGCATACTTTCCGAGCGTCTCGTCGTAGCGCAGATAGCCGAGCACGGTCAGCGTATAGGCGAGCCGGTTCACCGTCGCCTTCGGCAGGCCCGTGCGTTCCGCGAAATCACGATTGCCCAGCATCGTCTCGCCGGGCCGGAAGGCGCGCAGCAGGTCGAGTCCGCGCGCGAGCGCGACGACGAACTTGCGCTCGTCGATGGGGGTGTCGTCGATGGTTGAAAGTGTCATCCGGTGCTACACTGAGGTCGATTTGCAAAACATTGTTCCGCACAGCGAAACGCAAGTCAAGCGAACTTCAGGTATCAGCCCGGAGCAAGCGCCGAAGCGCGACCTCTGCCGGACCGGCATGCACGGGCTGGCAGGCTGCGTCGAGGCGCCCGCCCCGAACGACCGCAAAGCATGGAGCCGAGTGAGCGCTGACCCGGGTCGACCGCAATGCATGGAGCCCGAGTAAGCGCTGAAGCGCTAATTCGGCGCCGACCGCGATGCATGGGGCCCGAGTAAGCGCTGAAGCGCTAACTCGGGCCGACAGGAGATGAGACGATGAGTGCTGCAACTTTTCATTGGGACGATCCGCTGCTGCTCGACCAGCAACTGACCGAAGAAGAGCGGATGGTCCGCGATGCCGCGCAGGCGTACGCACAGGACAAGCTCGCGCCGCGCGTTACCGAAGCGTTCCGCCACGAACGCACCGACGCGGCCATCTTTCGCGAAATGGGCGAAGTCGGCCTGCTCGGCCCGACGATCCCGGAGGAATACGGCGGCCCCGGCCTCAACTACGTGAGCTACGGGCTGATCGCGCGCGAAGTCGAGCGGGTCGATTCGGGCTACCGGTCGATGATGTCCGTGCAGTCGTCGCTCGTGATGGTGCCGATCCACGAATTCGGCTCCGACGCGCAGAAGCAGAAATACCTGCCGAAGCTCGCGACCGGCGAATGGATCGGCTGCTTCGGCCTGACCGAGCCGAATCACGGCTCTGATCCGGGCAGCATGGTCACGCGCGCGAAGAAGGTGCCGGGCGGCTACTCGCTGTCCGGCGCGAAGATGTGGATCACCAACTCGCCGATCGCCGACGTGTTCGTCGTGTGGGCGAAGCTGGAAGAGAACGGCAAGGACGCGATCCGCGGCTTCATCCTCGAGAAGGGCTGGAAGGGTTTGTCTGCGCCGGCGATCCACGGCAAGGTCGGGCTGCGCGCGTCGATCACCGGCGAGATCGTCCTCGACGAGGTGTTCGTGCCCGAAGAGAACCTGATGCCGAACGTGAGCGGCCTGCGCGGCCCGTTCACCTGCCTGAACTCGGCGCGCTACGGGATCGCGTGGGGTGCGCTCGGCGCGGCCGAGTCCTGCTGGCACACCGCGCGCCAGTACGTGCTCGACCGCCAGCAGTTCGGCCGGCCGCTCGCCGCGAACCAGTTGATCCAGAAGAAGCTCGCCGACATGCAGACCGAAATCACGCTCGGCCTGCAAGGCGTGCTGCGCCTCGGCCGGATGAAGGACGAAGGCACGGCCGCCGTCGAGATCACGTCGATCATGAAGCGCAATTCATGTGGCAAGGCGCTCGACATCGCCCGTCTCGCCCGCGACATGCTCGGCGGCAACGGCATCTCCGACGAATTCGGCGTCGCGCGCCATCTCGTGAATCTCGAAGTGGTCAACACGTACGAAGGCACGCATGACATCCACGCACTGATCCTCGGCCGCGCGCAGACGGGCATCCAGGCATTCTTCTGACGATCCGGCCATGACGCGGCCGGCGACGACGCCGCGCACGCCACCATGCAAAAGCCCGCCCGGCATCGCTGCCGGGCGGGCTTTTCTGCATCGGAGCCGCTGCGCCGGGCCGCCGATGCTTACTTGTTCGGCTGCGGCGTCAGGCGCAGATACGGGCGCACCGCGTTGAAGCCCTTCGGGAAGCGTTTCTTCAGCTCTTCCGGATCCTGCAGCGACGGCACGATCACGACGTCGTCGCCGTCCTTCCAGTTACCGGGTGTCGCGACCTTGTAATTGTCGGTCAGTTGCAGCGAATCGATCACGCGCAGCACTTCGTCGAAGTTGCGCCCCGTGCTGGCCGGATAGGTGATCGTGAGCCGCACCTTCTTGTTCGGGTCGATCACGAACAACGAACGCACCGTCAGCGTTTCGTTCGCATTCGGGTGAATCATGTCGTACAGCTGCGACACCTTGCGGTCCGCGTCGGCGATGATCGGGAAGCCCACGACCGTCGACTGCGTTTCGTTGATGTCGTTGATCCAGCCTTTGTGCGATTCGACGCCGTCGACCGACAGCGCGATCACCTTCACGTTGCGTTTCTCGAATTCACCCTTCAGCTTCGAGGTCAGCCCGAGTTCGGTCGTGCACACCGGCGTGTAGTCGGCCGGATGGGAGAACAGCACGCCCCAGCTGTTGCCGAGCCACTCGTGAAACTTGATGGTGCCCAGGCTCGATTCCTGCTCGAAATCCGGTGCGATGTCACCAAGACGCAGACTCATGATGTTCCCTCCTCGAACGATGCTGGTTGAAACCGCGCGCCGGACAGCGCGGGGCAGTCCATCAGCTTACGGGAAGCAATGGGCCGTGCGAACGAATATTCCGTTTGATATTCATACTTTTTTGTCATTTTTACCCGGCGTCGTGGTAGGACGGTGGGCGGCAAGGGAAACTTTTCAATCCTTTGTCGCTCTGTTCATGATTACAAGTCGTTTACCATGCAGTCTTGCGCTGCCGCCGTGTGTCTTCCCGGCTCGCCAGCAGGCAGGGGTTTCGCTACGATGTGAACCTGCAGCATGACAGCACGAAGGGAGTTGCAATGTCGGAAATCAACAAGGAGAAACTGATGTCGGATATCAAAACCGTTCTCTCGGACGCCGAAGACCTGCTCAAGCAAGCAGCGAGCAGCACGGGCGACCGTGCGGCCGAGCTGCGCGAGAAGGCCATGTCTCGCCTGAAGCAGGCCAAGGAAAAGGCGGCCGACGTCCAGGTCGTGGTGGTCGAGAAAGGCAAGAAGGCCGCGCGGGCAACCGACGACTACGTGCACGAGCATCCGTGGACGTCGATCGGCGTGGCTGCCGGCGTCGGCGTGCTGATCGGCTTGCTGATCAACCGCAAGTAACGCGCTCTGCGCCGTTTCGCCCCGCGGGCCGCGTCGCGCGACCCGCGGGCGTCGAAGTCGGCCGGCTTGCGCCGGCCGGCTTGGTCCTAGCTGCTTACTGCACGCGCAAGCACCTCATCCATGACGACAGACACCCCCTCGCAGCCGTCCGGTCAAGGACCGCTGCGCCGCCTCGTCGGCTCCGCCATCGGCCTTCTGCAGACGCGCCTCGAACTGGTGGGCATCGAGCTTGCCGAGGAGAAGGAGCGCCTGATGGGCGTGCTGTTCCTCGGCCTCGCCGCGATGATGCTCGCGACGATGGCGCTCATCAGCCTGACCGTGCTGATCGCGATCGCGTTCTGGGATACCTACCGCTGGCAGGCGCTTGCCGCGATCACCGCGCTGTATGCCATTGGCGGCATCGCGTGCGCGCTGAAGGCGCGCTCGGGCCTGCGCGACGCGCCGACCGTGTTCGAGGCGACGCTGGCCGAACTCGAGAAAGACCGCGACCTGTTCCGCGGCAAGCCGTGAGCGCGCTCGCGCTCGTCCCTCCCACCTACTTCGCCGACGCGCCATGAGCCAGAACATCACGGGCAATCCCTCCCGCTCCCATTCGTCGCGATCGAACTGGAGCGCGTCGCAGCACCGTGCGCTTCGCAAGGAATTGCTGATCCTGCGATCCGAAGTCGAGCGGCTCGAATTTGCGGAGGCCGCCGCCGAAATGCGCCACGCCGTCACGCGCTTCAGCTGGCTCAAGGTGTTCATCCCCGGGCTGTCGACCAGCAGGTTCGGCCAGTCGGCCAGGAACCTGAACGCAAGCCTCGGCCAGCTCGTCAACCAGTATCCGATGCTGAGCTCGCTCGCATCGCTCGTGCTGGCGAAACCCGTTCGCTCGCTGCTGCGCGCGAGCACGGGCCCCGCGTTGAAGTGGGGCACGCTCGGCTTCGCCGCATGGGAGGTCTACCGGATCTGGAAGCAGTCCCGCGACGAGCGCGGGCTCGACCCACGCGACGACTGACCGTCGGCACCCCGCGCGCGCGGCCACGCGCCGCTGCGCGCCCTCCCGGCGAACTCAGCGCACGCCCCAGCAGACAGCGCCCGGTTCGTCGACACCCTCGCTTCCCGCATTGCCTTTCGTCCCGTCCGAGCGCAGCGTGAACGTGCCGCACGCATCGTCGCGCATCGGACCGGTGTCGAGCGGCGTCGCCGCCAGTTCGTAGCTCACCGGCGAATCGTCGCCGTCCGGCCGCCCCAGCGCCAATCGATACACGGCATGCCCATCCGGCGGCGCCTGCGCGAGCGCGTCCGGCAACGCCGCAGGCGGCGCACCGTCCAGCGTTTCAAGATATTGGGCCGCACGATACAGCGCGGATACCGCCGACGCGCGGTGAACCCGTGCGACATGCTCGCGATACGACGGGATACCCCACCCGGCCAGCACCGCGACGATCGCGAGCACGATCATCAGCTCGATCAGCGTGAATCCGGCCGCTCGGCACAGGGACAGGCGGCCGTTCATCGAAGCACCGCGGCGACACGACGCCAGCGCAACACGACGATGTGGCCGTCGCGCATCACGACCTGGTGTTGCAGCCACACGGCGCTCGACGCGTGCGCGCCGACGCCACGCGCGGTGACGAGGTAAGCGCGGTCGCCGGCCTGCGCTGACGGGCGCCGCCACGCCTCGATCAGACATCGCGGCGATTGCGCGGCCATCGGCCATTCGGCGAAAGGCGCGAACGCTTCGGCAGTCGCCAGCGGCGGCATGCGACGCCAGGCGTCGGGCTCCGCGTGCGAGTCCCTTTCGCTCACATACGGTGCCGAGCCGCGCAGCAATCGCGCAGTGCACGCGGCAAGCGCGGCATCGGCCGCGTGGAATGCGATCAGCCGATCCGACAACGCACGGGTGCGGCGCGACTCCGTCAATGCGGCATCGAACCATGTGCCGGTCAGTGCCGCGACTGCTGCGCCGACCGCGATCACCGCGGGCAACGCAAGGCCTGCGTCGCGGCGCCACGCGCGGCGGGCCGGCCGGAAACGCATGTGCGACTCGCGCGGGCTCGCAGGCGAAACGCCCGCGCCTGCAGCCGGCTGCTGGTTGTCATCACGTGCGACGGTGCGCGCTTGGGCGTGGCTCGCCTTCACGCGTGTGGAGATGTCGTCCCGCGCGCACTGCGTTGCGCCGCTCATCGCGCCACCTCGCTTGCTCGAGTTGCATCATGCAACGCAGCGTCGGATGCGGGCGCGACGTTCCGCAACGCGACGATGCAATCGAGCGTCAAACGTGCGCGGCCGTCCGGTGCAACGACGACGCGGCCGTCGCAGTCGACATGCCGCGTCGGTTCGCGCATCGGCTCGCCGCGCGCGCGCACGCAGACATGCACGGCCACGACCTCGCGCCAGTCGTCGGCACGCATCGCATCGGCGTCGACGAACCGCGTGGCGCCGCGACGCAAATAACGCAGGCGCAATTGATCGATTCCCGCCGCGACAGGCTGCGGCGTGCCCGGACGGCCGCTTCCTTCGCAATACAGTTCGGGCTCGCCCGTCGACGGGCTGACATGTACGTCGAAGCGATTCTCCACCGGCGCAGGTTCGCCCGGCTCGCCGACACCCTGCCCGAGGCAATCCGACGCGTGGCCGCTCACCGTCGTCCACGTCGATACGGCATCGCCGACATACCGGACCAGCACCGCGTCGGACGACAGACGCGCAAGCTCGCAGCGCACCTCTGCGCCGCTACCCCGCACGCGCGCCGTCGAACACCCGAACACCGGCGGCAACGACGATGGCGCTTGTGCATCGAGCGGCAGGAATCCTGCCATCTGGATCTGCTGACCGATCAGCGTCAGCGCGGTCGCGGCGGCGTCGCGCATCCTGAACCCGTCTTCCGCGCGCCGCTGCGCAATGCGCTGCGCATGGTACAGCGCACCGGCCGCCGCGAGCACGAGGAGCCCGACGGTCATCGCGATCAGCACTTCGAGCAGCGTATGGCCACGCATATGGCGATCAACGTTCATCGCCCGCCCGCTCGTGAAATGGAATACGGACACACGACGGCAGCTGCGCCGACATTCCCGCGGCATTGCAGCGCACCGACGCGAGTCCATCGCCGCCACGCCAGCGGACAACCACGTAGCGCACGCCGCCCGGCCCGCCATCGAGCGTCATCGCGCCGCCCGGCAACGATGCGACCGCCAGCGCCGCGAGGCCGTCGTCGGCCGCCGCGGCAGCATGCAGACGTTCGATGCGCGCATCGGCCAGCCACAGCGCGCGTTCGCGCCAGATCGTCGCGCGCTGCGCACGCGCCATCGCGAGCTGGCTGCCGGCCACTGCCAGCATCACGGTGGCGAGCAGCGCGATGGCCAGCGTCGCCTCGATCAACGACGTTCCGCGCATGGCATTGCGCATGGCGGTCACGCCGCGTCGCAACGGCCGGCGACCATCCGCGCGCGACCGCCTGCCGCAATCCGCACGCAACGCGATGCGCGCGCGTCGTCGGCGCCCGATACGCTGCGCCGCGGACGCACCTCGAAACGCCGGATTCCGCCGACCGCCTGACCGACCGGCGGCGCAAACGCGAGCTCATGCGCGGCGCCCGCGACGGCCACTTCGGCATCGCGCGGGTAGCGTCGCAGCACACGCGACTGCCCGTCGACATGCCCACTGACGATCCAGTCGCACGACCACTCGGCCAGATCGCATCGCTCTTCGGCACGCAGACAGGCGCCGTCGCGCCCGGCACGGCACAGCGTGACGCGCGCGCCGAGACGCGTTGCCTCGGCACGCGCAAACGACAGCGCACCGAGCAGCGCGCGCGAGCGGGCATCCACGCGTTCGCGCATGCGCCACTGGTCGAACGCGGGCACCGCATAGAGCGCGAGCCCCGCTGCCAGCGACATGGCGACCATCAGCTCGACGAGCGTGAATCCGCCCGGCCGTTGCACCAAATTCTTCAGGGGTTGAGCGCCCGGTTTCATCGCAATCGTCCTCCGCAACAGTGATGCGACGACTGTAGCGGCGCGTGCGGATGCGCGCCATTGACCGAACGGCCGACTGGCGACATGCGATCGCAACCGACACAATCGGCGCGAATCGAACCAATGGAGCAGACGATGAACGAACGTAGCGCGTCAGCGCTTACGCGGGGTCTTGGCGGGAGAGGCGCGACGGAACTCTTCGATCACGTCGGCAAATTCGGAAACGTCCTCGAACTGGCGATACACCGATGCGAAGCGCACATACGCGATCGTATCGAGGCCGCGCAACTCGTTCATCACGAGTTCGCCCAGCTTCTCGCTACGCACTTCGCGCTCGCCAGTCGCGAGCAGTTGATACTCGATGCGGGCAACCGCCGCGTCGATCGCGTCGGCGGCAACCGGCCGCTTGCGCAGCGCGAGTTGCATGCTGGCGACGATCTTGCGACGGTCGAATTCCGTGCGGCTGCCGTCCTTCTTCACGACGAACGGCAGGGACAACTCGACCCGCTCGTACGTCGTGAAACGCTTGTCGCAAGCCGAACAGCGACGGCGCCGCCGAATCGCGGCGCCATCTTCGGACACGCGCGAGTCCACCACCTGCGTGTCGTCATGCCGGCAGAACGGGCAGCGCATCGGCGATCAGCGATAGACCGGGAAACGCTTGGTCAGCTCGGCGACCTGCGCGCGCACGCGCTCGATCGTCGCTGCGTCTTCCGGGTTCTCCAGCACGTCGGCGATCAGGTTGCCGACCTGCTCGGCTTCCGCCGGCCCGAAACCGCGCGTCGTCATTGCCGGCGAACCCAGCCGCACGCCGCTCGTCACGAACGGCTTTTCCGGGTCGTTCGGGATCGCGTTCTTGTTCACCGTGATGTGCGCCGCGCCGAGCGCCGCTTCCGCTGCCTTGCCCGTGATGTTCTTCGCGCGCAGGTCGACCAGCATCACGTGGCTTTCCGTGCGGCCCGACACGATCCGCAGCCCGCGCTTCACCAGCGTTTCGGCCAGCACGCGTGCATTCTCGACGACCTTCTGCTGATATTCCTTGAACTCCGGCGACAGTGCTTCCTTGAACGCCACGGCCTTCGCCGCGATCACGTGCATCAGCGGGCCGCCCTGGATCCCCGGGAAGATCGCCGAGTTGATCGGCTTCTCGTACTCGGCCTTCATCAGGATCACGCCGCCGCGCGGGCCGCGCAGGCTCTTGTGCGTCGTCGTCGTCACGAAGTCCGCGTGCGGCACCGGGTTCGGATACACGCCCGCCGCGATCAGACCGGCGTAGTGCGCCATGTCGACCATCAGGTACGCGCCCACCGACTTCGCGATCTTCGCCAGACGCTCGAAGTCGATCTTCAGCGCAAACGCCGACGCGCCCGCGACGATCAGCTTCGGCTTGTGTTCCTGCGCGAGCTGCTCGGCCGCTTCGTAGTCGATGTCTTCGTTTTCGTTCAGGCCGTAGCTCACCACGTTGAACCACTTGCCCGACATGTTCACCGGCGAGCCGTGCGTCAGGTGGCCGCCATGCGCGAGGCTCATGCCCATGATCGTGTCGCCCGGCTTGAGCATCGCGAAGAACACGCCCTGGTTCGCCTGCGAGCCCGAGTTCGGCTGCACGTTCGCGGCTTCCGCGCCGAACAGTTGCTTCACACGGTCGATCGCCAGCTGCTCGACCACGTCGACGTACTCGCAGCCGCCGTAGTAGCGCTTGCCCGGATACCCTTCCGCGTACTTGTTCGTGAGCTGCGAGCCCTGTGCGGCCATCACGGCCGGGCTCGTGTAGTTTTCCGACGCGATCAGCTCGATGTGATCTTCCTGGCGGCGGTTTTCGTGCTCGATCGCTGCAAAGATTTCGGGATCGACGTTCGCAATGGTGCTTTGGGCTCTGTCAAACATACGGTTTCCGTTAAGTGTGTACAGGTTGACCGGAGCGGCCGAGTACGGTGCGCTGCTGGCGAGACCAGCTCGACGTGGCGGAAGAATCCGTATGACGCGAGGCAGGACAGCCACCGGCGATGCACGCGACGGCGCACAACGGCTGCCCAGGCGAACGGCAAAAACGGCGCCCCGCGCTTCACGGTGGGATGCTCCACCTTGAACCCGAAGGGTTCTATCGCCAGTCACGCAGGGGTGATGAGCGCATTAGTGTATTGGATGCGTCATGAATAGGCAACCGCCCGGCAGCGGCCTCCAAACAATAAGGGCCGGACTCTACGCGCCCGTGCCGAAACGCTTCGCCGTCTTGCCGCGGTGCGGCATTCTCAGTAGGCTTGCGGGATTCCACCCGCTATTCCGTTACCGACCAGGAGCAGCAATGATCGTGTTCGTCACAGGTGCGTCCGCCGGCTTCGGCGCCGCCATCGCCCGCGCCTTCGTCAAGGGCGGCCATCGCGTCGTCGCCACCGCACGCCGCAAGGATCGCCTCGACGCGCTCGCGGCCGAACTCGGCGACGCGCTGCTGCCGCTCGAGCTCGACGTGCGCGACCGCGCAGCAGTCGAGGCCGTGCCGGCCGCCCTCCCCGCCGAATTCGCCGCGCTCGACGTGCTCGTCAACAACGCCGGCCTCGCGCTCGGCGTCGAGCCGGCCCAGAACGCGAGCCTCGACGAGTGGCAGACCATGATCGACACGAACTGCTCGGGCCTCGTGACCGTCACGCACGCATTGCTGCCCGGCATGATCGCGCGCGGTCGCGGCCATATCTTCAATCTGGGCTCGGTGGCCGGCACGTATCCGTATCCGGGCGGGAACGTATACGGCGCGACCAAGGCTTTCGTCAGACAATTCAGCCTGAACCTGCGTACCGACCTGATCGGCACGCCGTTGCGCGTCACCGACATCGAGCCGGGCCTGTGCGGCGGCACGGAATTCTCGAACGTCCGCTTCCGTGGCGACGATGCAAAGGCGGCGAACGTCTACCAGAACGTCCAGCCGCTCACGGCCGAGGACATCGCCGACACGATCTACTGGATCGCCACGCGTCCCGCGCACGTCAATATCAATACGATCGAAATGATGCCGGTCGCGCAAGCCCCGGCCGGCCTCACGATCCATCGCGGCTGACACGTCGCCCGCAGCCGCAGGCCCGGCTCCGGCCGGCCCGCGGTGTGCTACGACGCACTACATTCCGTTACGAATCGGTTACGAATCCGGTCTTTGCCTTCCGGTAGAATGCGCGCCATGACTCAGCCTACCCGCTCCCCGGAAGCGCCGTCCGGCTTTACCTGGCCGGTGCGCGTGTACTACGAGGATACCGATGCAGGCGGCATCGTCTTCTATGCCAACTACCTGAAGTTCTTCGAGCGCGCCCGCACCGAGTGGCTTCGCGCGTGCGGCGTCGACCAGCGTCGGCTCGCCGACGATACCGATGCGATCTTCATCGTACGCAGCACGTCGCTCGACTACCGCGCGCCGGCGCGACTCGACGACACGCTGACGATCACGAGCCGGCCCGGACGCATCGGTCGCGCATCGGTGGAATTCACGCAGGAAGCCTGGTGCGGCGACACGCTGCTCGTGGCCGGGCAGATCCGCCTCGGCTGCGTCGACCGTCACGGTATCCGGCCGGCGGCCATCCCGCCGGCCGTGCTCGACGCGCTGCAACGCGGGCCCGTCATCGAGGCCGGGCAGACTGGTTTGTCAACGAAGCTCGCATGAGCGCCGTTTAGACACAGCCTATGAACTTGCCGTTCTGATTCGATACTAAGCAAGGTTCGGCGTCAGGCATGGCCGGCGCGCCGCGCCGCACGCACACCGGACGCCCTTGCCGGGCACTCCCGAAGGGACGTTACTCAAACCTCTATGAATACTGTTCAAGACCTGTCGATCATTTCCCTCGTCCTCAACGCGAGCGTGCTGGCCCAGGCCGTGATGGGGCTGCTGCTGCTGCTGTCGCTGATGTCGTGGACCTTCATCTTTCGCAAGTGGTTCGCGATCCGCCGCGCGCGCGCACAGACGGAACGCTTCGAGAAGGATTTCTGGTCGGGCGGCGACCTGCAGGCGCTGTATCAAAGCGCGGCCAACAACCGCCATACGATCGGTGCGCTCGAGCGGATCTTCGAATCCGGGATGCGCGAATTCCTGAAGGCGAAGGAAAAGCGCCTCAGCGATCCGGGCCTCGTGCTCGACGGTGCGCGCCGCGCGATGCGTGCGTCGTTCCAGCGTGAAATGGACGTGCTCGAAGCCAATCTCGCGTTCCTCGCGTCGGTCGGCTCGGTCAGCCCGTACATCGGCCTGTTCGGCACGGTCTGGGGGATCATGAACTCGTTCCGCGGCCTCGCGAACGTGCAGCAGGCCACGCTCGCGAACGTCGCGCCGGGCATCGCCGAAGCGCTCGTCGCCACCGCGATCGGCCTGTTCGCCGCGATTCCGGCGGTGGTCGCGTACAACCGCTACGCGCACGACATCGATCGCCTCGCGATCCGCTTCGAGACCTTCATCGAAGAGTTCTCGAACATCCTGCAGCGTCAGGCCCAGTAAGGAGCGCGCCATGGCAGGAAGCCCCATTCGATCCAGCATGCGCGGCGGCCGCTCGCGCCGCGCGATGGCCGACATCAACGTCGTGCCGTACATCGACGTGATGCTGGTGCTGCTCGTGATCTTCATGGTCACCGCACCGCTCGTCGCGCCGTCGATCATCAACCTGCCGACCGTCGGCAATGCCGCGCCGCAGGAGCAGACGCCGCCCGTCGTCGTCAACATCAAGGCCGACCGCACGATGAGCGTCAAGTACAAGGGCGACTCGGGCGCGACCCAGGAAGACACGATGACGAAGGCCGAACTCGACAGCTTCATCTCGGCCCGGCAGGCCGATCATCCTGACCAGCCGGTCGTGATCGCAGCCGACAAGACCGTGCAGTACGATGCCGTCATGACCGTGATGTCCGATCTGAAGGCGCGCGGCGTCAAGCGCGTCGGCCTCCTCGTCAAATCGCAATGAACCGGCAGCAATCCACGCGCAGGTCCGCCTACCCGCTCCAGCCTCCCCGGGAGCGCGGGACGTGGCGCGCGTTCGCGCTCGCCGCGCTGATGCACGTGCTGCTCGCGCTGTTCCTCTATCACGGCGTGCAGTGGCAGAACAGCACGCCGGCCGGCGCCGAGGCCGAGCTGTGGACCGAGGTGCCCGACGTCCCCGCGCCGCGGCCCGTCGTCACCCCCACGCCGCCCGCGAAGGTCGCGCCGCCCCCGCCGCCGGTGCGCGACGAGCAGGCCGACATCGCGCTGCAGCAGAAGAAGCGACAGCAGGAAGCGGCCGCGCGCGAAGCGCAGCTCGAACAGCAGCGCCGCGCGCAGCAACTGAAGGCCCAGGAGCAAGAGGAAGCCCGGCGCGCGCAGCTCGCCGCGCAACAGGCCGCCGCGCTCGCCGCCCAGAAAGCCGCGGAGCGCGACAAACAGAAGCAGGCCGACAAGCTCAAGCAACAGCAGCTCGCCGAGCAGCAGAAGCTCGAACAGCAGAAACTCCAGCAGCAAAAGCAGGCGCAGCTCGAAGCGCAGCAGGCGGCGAAGGCGAAGGCCGACGCAGCCGCGAAGGCCAAGGCGGAAGCCCAGGCCAAGGCGAAGGCCGAAGCCGCGGCGCGCGCGAAGGCCAATGCGGCGGCGAACGCGAAGCTCGACCGCGAGCGCAGCGCACGACTCGCGCAGTTGCAGGGGCTGTCCGGCGCCGGCGAAGGCGGCGGCGAAGGCCTCGCGAAAAGCGGCACCGGCACGGGCTCCGGCGGCAATGCCGCGACGCCCGGCTATGCCGACAAGGTGCGCCGTCGCGTCAAGCCGAACATCGTTTGGGGCGGCGAACGGGCAGGCCTGACCACCGTCGTGAAGATTCGGTGCACGCCGTCCGGTGACGTATTGAGCGCATCGGTCTCCCGCTCGAGCGGGAATTCGGGGTGGGACCAAGCCGTGGTCAATGCGATCCACGCATCGGTCCCGTTGCCGCCCGATTCTAACGGCCGGACCCCGTCCGACATTACGATTACCTTCAAGGCGGCGGAGTGAAACGAAATGCGCTTACACTCCGAGCGTCGCTGTAGGACGGGAACGAATCGGGTATTTTTACTGTCTCTGCGGTTGCGCAGCGATCCAAGCCATACGGGAAGCAAGAAGCATGAGTTTGATGACAAAGCTAGGTTTCAGGGCACTCGTGGCCTCGTGTCTGATTACGGCGGGCAGCGCCGCTAACGCCCAGGTCAACGTGCTGATCACCGGCGTCGGGTCGACCCAGTTCCCCATTGCCACCGCGAATTTCACGAACGAGGCGAACCTGCCGCAGCAGGTCACGTCGATCGTGCGCGCCGACCTCGCCCGCAGCGGCAAATTCACCAACATCGACGCGGGCAGCACGCCCGTGCCCGAGACCGCATCGGTCGATCTCGGCGCATGGAAGGCCAAGGGCGCGAATGCGTTCGTCGCCGGCAGCGTGAACCGCGACGCCAACGGCCAGTACAAGGTCAACTTCATCCTGTACGACACCGTGAAGCAGCAAAGCCTCGGCGGCCTGTCGCTGACGGCTACCGACACCACGCTGCGCACGGCCGGCCACAAGATCGCCGACTACATCTACCAGAAGCTGCTCGGCGTGCGTGGCGTGTTCGCCACGCGCCTTTCGTACGTGATCAAGACCGGCAACCGCTACCAGCTGCAGATTTCGGATTCGGACGGCCAGAACGCGCGCATCGCGCTGTCGAGCACCGAACCGATCATCTCGCCGGCCTGGTCGCCGAGCGGCACGAAGGTCGCGTACGTGTCGTTCGAGCGCAAGAAGCCGATCGTCTACATCCACGACCTGCCGACCGGCCGCCGCTACATGGTCTCGGACCAGAAGGGCAACAACAGCGCACCGGCGTGGTCGCCGGACAGCAACACGCTCGCCGTCGCGCTGTCGCTGACGGGCAATACGCAAATCTATACGGTCAACGCGAACGGCGGCGGCCTGCGCCGTCTCACGCAGAGCAGCTCGATCGACACCGAACCGTTCTACTCGCCGGACGGCCGCTGGATCTACTTCACGAGCGACCGCGGCGGCGCGCCGCAAATCTACCGGATGCCCGCACAGGGTGAGAGCGCCGGCGCCGCGCAGCGCGTGACCTTCACCGGCAGCTACAACACGAGCCCGCGCGTGAGCCCGGACGGCAAGCTGCTCGCTTACATCTCCCGCACGGGTGGGGGCTTCAAGCTGTACGTTCAGGATCTGCAGACTGGCGCGGCGAACGCCATCACGAATACCAATCGCGACGAATCGCCGAGCTTCGCGGCAAACGGCCAGTACCTTCTGTACGCTACCCAGTCGGGTGGCCGCAACGTGCTGGCTGCAGTGCCCTCCGACGGCAGCGCGCCGCCGCAGATCCTGTCCGTCCAGGGCGGCTCCGTTCGCGAGCCGTCGTGGGGGCCCTTCATGCAATGACCACAAGGAGAGTAACCATGATGTCGAATAAAGCTCGTCTGGCCCTGGCCGTGATGATGATCAGCGCGCTCGCAGCGTGCAAGTCGGGCGTGAAGCTCGACGACAAGGCGAACAACGCGGGCGCAATCGGCACGCAGCCGAGCGCCGACAACGTCGCGCAAGTGAACGTCGATCCGCTGAACGACCCGAACAGCCCGCTCGCGAAGCGCAGCATCTACTTCGACTTCGACAGCTATTCGGTGAAGGACGAGTACCAGCCGCTGATGCAGCAGCACGCGCAGTACCTGAAGAGCCATCCGCAGCGTCACGTGCTGATCCAGGGCAACACCGACGAACGCGGCACGAGCGAGTACAACCTCGCGCTGGGCCAGAAGCGTGCGGAAGCCGTGCGCCGTGCGATGGCGCTGCTCGGCGTGAACGACTCGCAAATGGAAGCCGTGAGCCTCGGCAAGGAAAAGCCGCAGGCAACGGGTCACGACGAAGCATCGTGGGCGCAGAACCGTCGCGCCGATCTCGTCTACCAACAGTAAGTAACGGAAGAATCGCCGTATGACGCACCGTTCAACCTGGCTGCGCGTTGCCGCAGCATTCTGCGTCGCGGGCGCGGCGTGGTCCGCCGCGCCCGCGCACGCCGGCATGTTCGACGACAACGAAGCGCGCCGTGCCGTGCTCGATCTGCGCAGCAAGAGCGACAACCTGTCGAGCCAGTTGTCGGCCGCCCAGCGTACGATCCTCGATCAATCCGGCCGTATCGACCAGCTGAACCAGCAGGTCGCGACGCTGCGCGGCGAGAACGAGGATCTGACGAACCGGCTGACGACGCTCGAGCGGCAGCAGAAGGAGTACTACCAGGATCTCGACACGCGGCTCAAGAAGTTCGAGCCGCAGCAGGCGACGATCGATGGTGTCGAAGGCACGGTGCAGCCGGGTGAAACGGATGCGCTCAGCGCGGCGCAGCAGCAGTTCCGCAACGGCAACTTCAAGGCGGCGGCGGCTTCGTTCCGCGCGTTCATCGCGAAGTATCCGCAGAGCCCCTATCAGCCGACCGCGCAGTACTGGTACGGCAACGCGCAATACGCGCTGCGCGACTACCGCGGCTCGACCGCGACGTGGCAAGGGATCGTCAGCAAGTTCCCGCAACACCCGCGCGCGGCCGACGCCCTCGTGGCGATCGGCACGAACCAGCTCGAACAAGGCCAGAAGGCGGCCGCGAAGAAGACGTTCGAGCAGGTCGTGTCGCAGTACGCCGGGTCGAACGCGGCGCAGACGGCGCAGGGCAAGCTCGAAACCATCAAATAATTATCGTGACGGGTTGTTGACAGTCCCGCAACCCGTCGCTATAATCTTTTGCTCTTTAGGTCGTTGCCCAGGTTGTTGAAGCAACGAATCGACAGGTTTCAAGAACGTGGGGTGGTAACTCAGTTGGTTAGAGTATCTGACTTTTAATCAGAGAGTCGAGGGTTCGAGTCCCTCCCACCCTACCAACTATCTTCGATAGTGTAGAAAAGCCTCCCTCGCGGAGGCTTTTTTGCGTCTGTCGCTTTGTCGTTCGGGCTTGAATGCTCGACGATGCTCGTCACACACTCGACCGCGCACGCCTGGGTCCCGCCGATCACCGCGCACTCACGTCCCGCAGTACCGCACCATATCCCGCATAGAGATTACCGTCGGGCAGCAACCGCAACTGCGCGAGTTGCCGATGCACGACCGGCAGGTTATGGAACGGCATCCGCGTGAACAAATGATGTTCGATATGGAAATGAATGCCGTGCGGGCCGAACAGGAACGTCTGCCATGAACGCCGGACGATCGTGCGCGCGTTGCGGCTCTGGTCGGCGCCAGCCGGCAGCCCCGCGTGCTCGAAGATCGCGCGCACCTGCCCGGCGAACGGCAACAAGGTGACGGACGGCACGATCCACAACGCGACGTACAGCAGCGGATGTCCGACCAGCGCGAGCGCGCCGAACAGCGCACCGTTGCCGGCCAACATCGACGCGATCTCCCACGCCGCATACGCACGCGATTTTTCCGCCTTCGGCAACGCATGCGCGAACGCGCCGCGTGCGAGCTTCACGACGCTCGTCACGTAGCCGATCCCGCACGCGTACGCGAGCAGGCGGACGATCAACCGCCCGCGCGTCACCGGATAGTCGTGCACGCCGAACAGCAGCGCGACGGGGTCGTCCGCTTGCATCGGCGCGCGATGGTGCTTCAGATGGCCGGCCCGATACGTGCGCAGCGACAGCCATAGCGGACCGGCCGCGAGCAGTTGCCCGAGTACGTCGTTGACGCGCCGGTTCCGTGCAAGCGACCCGTGCGCCCCTTCGTGCATCATGACCGCGAGCGCGAGCTGGCTGCGCGCGATCACGATCGCCGCGCAGGCGTAGGCCAGCGGATGCGCAAACGCGACCGCGGCGGCAAACGCGGCGGCGATCATCAGCCAGTCACCCGCGAGCGCCATGCCGACACGCACCGCGCTCACGCGAAACAGCCCCGGATCGGGCACGAACCGGGCGAGCCCGACGTTCGATCCGGCGTGGTGAACGTCCGTCTGCGTCATGCGAGCCTCCTGCGCAGCGAACGCCGCCCGACCCACAGCGCACTAACCGCCGCGAGCACGAACCCACCCAGCACGTCGGCGACCGTATGCTGCTTGAGCGTCAGCGTCGACGCGCAGATCAGCAGCCCGATCGCCGCAGCGACGATCCGGCGCCGGTCCACCAGCATCCGGCACGCGAGACACGTCACCGCGACATGCAGGCTCGGGAAGCCGTTGGCCGCAAGATCGAGCTGCCACATGCGCGCAAGACGCCGACGCACGAACGCATTGCCGATCTCCGCGATGTCGGGCCGCGGCACGGCTTCCGGAAACATCAGGAAACAGGCCACGCCGAGCACGAACACGATCAGCACGGCCTCCCTGAACGCGGCGAACGCGGACGGCCGCGCGTACGCGGCGAGCGCAATCACGAACGGAAAGAACGCGACATAGACGAACCACGACCATGCGATGAACGGAATCCGCGCGTCGATCGCCGTGGTCAGCACGTAGCGCGGTGTGACGCTGCGCTCCAGCAGAAAGAAGATCGCGAGGCCCGCGATCAAGCCGAATATCGCGGCCAGCATCTGCCGAACATCGGGCCGGCGATCGTCCTGAAACATTCGCGTTTTCATCGCGGCGTCGGTGCCTCGCATCGGGTTGCCGCGTCGGCCGCTCGAGCATGCGGACACAGCGCGAGGAGGTGCGACGTCCACGCGTCGACACGCGCACGCGCATGCTCGCGGCCCGCTCGCATCCCCGCCGGCGTACCGGGATCGCGCATCAGTTCGATCGACGCCTGCCCGACCTCGCGCCGGAATGCCGCCGCATCGCCCCGCCATGTGACCACGCGGTGCGCGAGCTGCAGCCGTGCCGCGCGCGCGGCGTTGCTTGCCTGTTCGGGCTGATCGGTCTGCACGAGCAGGATCGGGCGGCGATACAGGCGCGCGATCGACAGCGCGGCCATGCCGGGCGCCGACACGATCAGCGACGCTTGCGCGGCGCGCGTCGGCCAGTCGGCATCGACGCCGGTCCAGCCGTCATGTCCGGCGTAGCCCTCGCCCACGCGGTGGGCGGCGAGCCCCGCGTCGCGCATGCCGGCCGACAGCGCATCGGCGAGCGCGGCGTCGCGAAAGTGCGGGTTCAGATAAACGGCCGCGGCTACGCATTCGTGCGCCGGCCGTTCGGCGACGATCGGCACCGGCGTCGGCAGCCGGCGATGCCGGTGCAAGCGCTGCGCATCGTCGGCGAAGTCGTACGCGAAATCGTGCTCGATACGGGCCCGCGCCGCGTCGATCTGCCAGTCGACGATCCGCGCGAAAGCGCGCGCCAGCATGCGCGGCAGCCGCGCATCGAAATTCGCGGTCAACGCACGACGCAGGCTGCCGCCATACACGTGGACGACGCGACGCCGCCAGCCCGGCACCGCCCCCATGAACAGCAACGCCGGATGAAACGAGTCGTTGACCACGAGATCCGCATCGCGAACGATCGCACGCAGCCGCACGATGTCGCGCAGCATGCGGGTCGGCCTGAACACGTAGTGCGCGACATTGCGATCGGTCGCGTCGCGCAGCATGTTCTGCCGCTCGTCGAACTGCACCGCGTAGTGCCGCGACAATACGTGCGCGTCGATGCCGAACGCGGCGAGAAACGCCTGGCCGGCGTCGGACGTCGTCAGCACGTCGACGTGCGCGCCGGCCGCGCGCAACGCATGCACGAGCAGTTGCGCGCGCATCAGATGGCCGCGCGCGTCGGCGGTCGCGAGATAGACGATGCGCGGCATCATGCGCGCGGACGAAGCGACTGGAGCCAGCCGGCCGCGACCATCGCCAGCGCGCCCGTCACGCCGAACCCGGCTTCGATCGCGCGGATCTCGTCCAGCAACGCGGCGAGCGACGCGGCCTCGGACGGCTCGACGAGACGGCGCAGCGTATCGGCGCAAAGCCGGACGTGGCGCGTCTCGTCGGCGAGCACGCGCGACAGCAACGGATACAGCGGATGCGCTTCGCCGATCGTCGCGCAGTGGCGCATGAGCACGCGCGTCGCCATCTGTTCCGCGCACAGGCCGGTCGCATACGCCGGCACGAGTACGCCTTGCGCGAAATGCGGTGCGTAGCGCTGCGCGAGACGACGCCATCGCATGATCTTGCGCCGGCTCAGCCAGTCGGGTTCGTGCGAGCCGGTCGACACGTCGACGCCGCGCCGGCGCAACGCATCGGCAAATGCGGCCGCGTGACGGCGCTCGTCCGCGAGATGCTGCCCGATGCGCGGCGCGAGCCAGTCCGGCGGCTGTCCGGCCCAGTCCTCGTGCAACGCGCACTCGGTCGCTTCTTCGCCGATCAGGTACATGCGCAGCATCCAGCGCTCGCCATGCGTGCTGCGATGCAGTTGCCGGATCGCCGCACGCTTGATGCGATCGACGAGATACGCACGTATCCGCGCCGTACCGCGTGGCACGGGCGCATCGAGACAATCGAAGCGTTCGCCGTGTGTCGCCTGCGACGAAGTGGGCAGCGCCCGTGTCGTGATCATGCCGGCTCGCCCCGTGCCGATGAAGATTGCGTCGCGGCAGCCGCGGCAGCCGCCGGATCGCGACGCCAGCCGAGGATCAGGCCGACGAAGCTTTCCTGCATGAATGCATGCGCCGCGACGGCCGCGCGCGCGAACGCTTCCTCCCGGCCATTCACGCGCAGATAGCCGGTGCCATCGCGCGCGCCGAACTCGATCCGGTCGTTCTTCCGAAAGCCGCGTTCGCGCACGTCCTTCACGAGTGCGCTGCCGTCGAGGCCGAACAGGAACAGCTCGCGCTGCGCGACCCACACCGGAATGTGATTGCTCAGCGCATCGAAGCGGATCGACCACGTACCGGACGCAAGGGCACGATCGACGTCGGCATCGCGCGGCGCGTTCGACGTGAAGCTCGCACGCGCGACCGTCTTCGTCAGGCCGCCCACACCGAGCGCGATCGTGATGTCGTCCGCTAACGGCTGCTTCGGATCGGTCGCACTCACCTTCACGAGATGGCGCGCCAGCCGCGAGGCGAGCGACGGATGCGCGAACAGCGCAAGCGTTTCGTCCGGCGTGAGCACGTCGCGCTCGCGATCGCCGTCCTTCACGCGCACACGATATGGATCGATCCGCACATCGGTGAACTTGCCGTGCACGGGAGCGTGGACGTACACGTCGCGGTCCCATTTCCGGCCGTCGCGACGCAGCAGAACGTGCACGCTCAACGGCACGCGCCGCCCGTCGGCGTCGATGCCCGTGCCCTGCAGCAGCACGTCGCCGAGCACGTCCTTCGTGCGGCGGTTCGCATCGCTCGAGAAGACGATCGCATGCGCATCGGTATCGATGCTCGCGTGTGCGTCGGGCGCATCGAGCGCGACGCGATTGCAGTCCGACGCGGCCGCATTCGCGAACGGACAGCCGCTTTGCGACGTGAAGTGATAAACCCCGCGCCCCGCATGATCGACCGGTGCGGCATCGGCGCCCACGCTGGCGGCAAACAGGGCGAGACAGGCAACGCGGGTGGCGAGTGAGGGCATGGTCGTCGTCGGAAGGGAATCGGGATATCGAAGTGTCGTTGGCCGCGCCACGAGGCGCGGCGCCGTTTCAATGACGGTGATAGGACAGCACGTCGAGATCGCGCCGGGCCGATGCGCGTCCCGTGATCCCGAAACCGCGCGCGAGCGCGCCGAGCGTATCGACGGCCGACGCGGCGATCGTGACGCCGACGGCCGCGAGATAGCGACCGGCGCCCAATGGCGGCAACTGCTGGCGATCGAGCGCGCGCAGGCTGTAGCCGAGCCGCATCGCCATCACGCAGAACGGGCCGAGCGGGCCGCTGCGGCCAAGCCACTGCCATCGACGCGGCAGGTACGCATTCACCAAATACGGCGTCAGCCCGACGCTGTCCTCGCCGCGCATCCAGCGCAACTTCAGCGATTCGCGATGCGTGTCCGGCAGCCGATGCTCGGTGTGCGCGGCCGGCGCGAATTCGACGGCCACGCCGGCCGCCTGCATCCGCAGCCCCATCACCTGGCAATGCGCGCGATAGACGCCGTCGAGCGGCTCGTAGCGGAACCGCGCGAACACGTCGCGCCGGAACGCGACGTTGTTCGCGTAGAAGTTGCGCGTCGCGCCGTCGCGCAGCGGGCTCGGGAAATACATGAAATCGATCGACGTCAGCGCGATGCCGAGCACGTTGGGCGCGTAGCTGGTCCGCCCCGCCACCGCGACGGGCGCGTCGCCCGCGTCGCGTGCGAACGGCGCGAGCAGGTGCTCGAGCCAGTCGTCTGCCGGCCGGCAATCGGCATCGCCGAATACGACGATGTCGCAGCGATCGGCATCGACGCGATCGAAGCCGTCGTTCTTCGCATCGTAGTAGCCGGTGCTTGCGCCGATCTCGACGAAGTCGATCGGGCGGCCGGCCAGCGCGGCGATTTCCGCGCACGCGTCGGCGGGCAGGCCGTCGTGCGTGATGATCCATTGCGCAAGGGCAGCCGGCGGCACGGTCTGCTTCGACAGCACCGCCACGAGGCGTTTCAGGCTGTCGATGGCCTGCGCAAGGCCCGCGCCGCCGCGCAGGTTGTTGGTCTCCAGCACAAGCGCGGCCCGCGCGGCCACGGAACGGGCGACCGCGCGCGTCCCCGCTGCGGTGTCGGTAAGGTTCGGCATCCGGAGTATCTCCATCGTCATGCACGACGGCATGGACAAAACGAAAGGACGGCGGGCCCGCGGCACGCCGGCGAATGCGGGTGCCGCGGACATCGTCGCGCAGTGGGCGGCCTCGGCGGGCGCCCGCTGCGCGTGCCGTCACTCCTGGATCGACGGCGCGGAATCGGCGTCGGTATAGCGCGGCTTCGCGTTCTGCAAGTCGCGCGTGTTCTTCTGCACGGCCACCGAGCCGAACAGCGCGAGCACGAACGACATCGCGTAAAAGCCCTTTTCGCTCAATTGCAGCGTCGCGTTGAAGAGGCCGACGATCAGCAGCGCGATCGACAGCAGCAGCGCGATCCAGCTGAGGCCGTAGTAGATGCCGGTGACGGGGATGCCTTCCGCGCGGTCGCGCACGCTCTTCTGCAGCGAGATCGCCGCATAGAGGCCGAACACCAGCACGGTGAAGTAGTAACCCTTCTCGTTGAGCT
Source organism: Burkholderia sp. A2 (assembly GCF_001729305.1). Taxonomy (NCBI): domain Bacteria; kingdom Pseudomonadati; phylum Pseudomonadota; class Betaproteobacteria; order Burkholderiales; family Burkholderiaceae; genus Burkholderia; species Burkholderia sp. A2. The sequence continues at coordinate 51,642 of NZ_LZXX01000024.1, forward strand.
GCATGCCGGCGTTCCAGAGCCCGATCAGGAAGGCCGCGAAACCGGCGATCAGCGCGGCCCACGACGCGGCCACGAACGCGAACGACGGTTGCTGGATGGTGGTCTGGTTCATTGCGTTGCCCTCTCTTTCTTGTTGTTCGAAATCGTTTTCGTTGAACGGCGTTTCGCGCATGGTAGCAGCTTTGACGCGCGTCACGGGCGGGCCGCGCATCCGCCGCGAGCGCGAGCCGCGGTTGACGCAATGCATCATGAGACGATTGCGCTGAAAATCGACACCCTGACGTATCCACACCCTCATCGAGAGCGATCAGAATAGCGTTGCATCGCCCGAGATCGCGGCGCCCGCCGCCCTCCTCACTCTTCTCGACAAGGACGCATCATGCTGAACTGGAACGAATACCGGAAGGAACTCTCGACGCGGATCGGCGACATCGCCAAGCTGTCGCCCGATACGCTGGCCGGCTACAACGCGCTGTCCGGCGCGGGCGCCAAGACCGGCCATCTCGACGCGAAAACGCGCGAGCTGATCGCGCTCGCGGTGGCCGTCACGACGCGCTGCGACGGCTGTATCGCCGTGCATACGGCCGAAGCGGCCAAGCATGGCGCGACCAAGGAGGAAGTGGCGGAAGCGCTCGGCGTCGCGATCGCGTTGAATGCGGGCGCGGCGCTCGTCTATTCGGCGCGCGTGATGGACGCGCTCGGCGACTGAGCCCGCGCGGTGCGGCACGAGCGTCGTGCCGCACCGCATCGTCGCGTGGCGCCCGGCCGCTTGGCCGGGCGGTTGCACATCGCGCCCCCGAGCCCGCCATGTGTGACGAATGTCGGCGACTCGCGCGGACGCGTGAGCGTCGCGGAGTCGGCTACCATGCGCGAACGATACATCGTGAAGGAGCGCTCCATGTGCCGCTGGCTCGCTTATACGGGTAATCCGATCCATCTGGAAACCGTGCTGTTCCGCGCGAAGCATTCGCTGATCGACCAGAGCCTGCATGCGGAGCTGGGCGCGACGACCACCAACGGTGACGGCTTCGGCATCGGCTGGTACGGGCACCCCGACGAACTTCCGTTCCGCTATCGCTCCGTGCATCCCGCATGGAACGACCGCAACCTGCGCGAGGCCGCGCGTGCGATCCGCTCGCCGATGTTCGTCGCGCACATTCGCGCGGCGACCGACACGCCCGTGCAGGAAACCAACTGCCATCCGTTCCGCCACGGCCGCTGGCTGTTCGCGCACAACGGGCTGATCCGCGACTTCCACAAGCTGCGCCGCGACCTGACGATGAAGGTCGATCCTGCGCTGTTCCCGACGCTCGAAGGCTCGACCGACTCCGAACTGATGTTTCGCCTCGCGCTGACGTACGGTCTCGAGCAGGCGCCACTGCCGGCGCTCGAACGGATGGTCGGCGTGGTGGAGGAAACCGCCGCGCGGCATCGCGTCGCCGATCCGCTCAACATGACGATCTGCGCGACCGACGGCGAACGGATCGTCGCGGCGCGCTATTCGAGCGAACGGCAATCGCGCTCGCTGTTCCACAGCACGTCGTTCAAGCATCTGCACGAACTGTATCCGCATAACCCGCGCATCGCCGAAGCCGGCGACGATGCGTTCATGGTCGTGTCGGAGCCGCTCGTCGACCTGCGCGGCGCGTGGGAGGAAGTGCCGGAGGGAATGGCGATCGTCGCGCACGGCGCCAATGTGCAGCAGCGTCCGTTCGGACCGCGGCACAGGTGACGTGCCGCCTTCCTGACGCAATCCAGCGTATTCAGGTGGCGAATACTTCAGCGCGACAAGGCAATCGCGGCGATCCGGCTTTCAAGGAGGCCGGCGCTCGGCGCTGCCGACGCAATCGGAAGGGATGCCAAGCGTCGCCCGGCAAATAAGGTTGGAAAACATGCCCCCGGATAATTTCCCAATTCGATAATGAGTGACAGAGACGCATCGCAAAAGCAGCGCTGTACCGACTATCGCGATTTTTAGCCGAATAAAAGATTAATTCCCTTGTGACTTCATGCCGCCCCGGAACCCCGGGCGATAAATCGACTCACGGTCAAGAACCCTGTCGACGACACACATTTATTTCGAATTATTACGCCGGACCGGCAATCATTACCGGACAGATGAGGGTCGCACACCGTCGCGCCGCCTGAAGGCGAACGCTTATTCCCGATCAAAATATTCAGGTTACAAATTTTTAAAGGCCCCGTTACAATTCGGCGACGAATGAATTCGCATCAATAAAGTACGACGCAGCTGCCGGCACATCGAATCCGAGATGACGCAAGATCTCCCAAATTCCCGCCCTGTCATGTCGACGGGCAATCAATCCGTGCTTTCCAGCATGAAGCAGGACCATGCCTTCGTGGTATGGCTCACTGGTGTGTCCGGTGCCGGTAAATCGACGCTCTCGAATCTTCTGAAGGAACAGCTCGATGCGCGCGGCCTTCGGACTTTTCTGCTGGACGGCGATCAACTTCGCGAAGGATTGAATCAGGATCTGGGGTTCAGCGACGCAGACCGCCACGAGAACATTCGCCGGACGGCCGAGGTCGCGCGCCTGATGGTAGCTGCCGGGCTCGTCGTCATCGTTGCGCTGATCTCGCCGTTTCGGGAGGCACGCGCCAAAGCGCGCGCACGTTTCCCGCAGGGCATGTTTTTCGAAGTCTTCGTCGACGTTGCGCTGGATGTGGCGGAAGCGCGCGACCCCAAAGGGCTCTACGCGCGGGCAAGGCAAGGGACGCTTCGGCAGTTCACCGGCATCGAATCGACCTATGAAAAACCGGTATCGCCCGACGTGCATGTGCGCACGGGCGAAGCAGGTCCGCGGGAATGCGTGCACGCGATCATGCAGAAATTGCCGTTGAACAGCTGATGCACGTCGTCGAACGTCGCCGGCCGCCCGTCGTGAACCCCCATCACCGCGAGCACCGGGCCATCGTCGGCCACCGCGACGCGATCTGACCGAAAACCCGTCACCCCCCTTCCCGCGCGGCGCGACGCACCGGCTGACGAACCCCGGCAAGATTCCGCCCGAACTGATCGAAGTCCAGTGGGGCACATATCCCGGCGAGCACGACGTCGTCCGCGTCGAGGACACCTACGGCCGCGCAGCGCGGTGAGCGACGCTATACCCGGCGCGCCACGACAGGCCGGACTTCAAACGAGCAGCACGCACCCACGTCCTGCCGGCTTTTCATTACGTCAACCAATGTCAGCCCGGTTGCCCGCCGCTCACAGGTCAGGTTATAAAAGCGCCTCCCATTCCGGTGCATGCGCCGCCCTTTTACCCTTGACTTCGGAGAACGCGTGATCGATCTCGCCACCGCCCAGCAATTCCTGATGACCCGCGGCCTCGACTTCGGCCTCAACCTCCTCGCCGCCATCGTGTTGTGGTTCGTCGGCCGCTGGGCGATCCGCATCGGTACCCGCCTGCTCGGCAAGGTCGTTCGCCGCAGCGGCAAGGTCGACCCGACGCTCACCGACTACCTGACGTCCGTCGTCGGCGTGCTGCTGACGATCCTGCTGATCCTCGCGATCCTGCAGATCTTCGGCGTACAGACGACCTCGTTCGCCGCACTGCTCGCCGGCCTCGGCCTCGCGATCGGCACCGCCTGGGGTGGTCTGCTCGCGCATTTCGCCGCCGGCGTGTTCATGCAGGTGCTGCGCCCGTTCAAGATCGGCGACGTGATCAGCGCGGGCGGCGTCACGGGCACCGTGAAGGAGCTCGGCCTGTTCGGCACGACGATCATCACCGCCGACAACATCGTGACGATCGTCGGCAACAACAAGATCTTCTCGGACAACATCGCGAACTACAGCGCGACGCCGCATCGCCGCGTCGACCTGACCGCGAAGATCGCGCACAGCGTGGACGCGGCCGATGCGATCAACCGTCTGAAGACGCAGATCCAGCTGGTGCCGAACGTGCTGAAAGTGCCGGCGCCGGACGTCGGCGTGCTGCAGTTCACGCCGGAAGGCCCGCTGCTGTTCGTGCGGCCGTCGACTCAGCCGGAGCACTACTGGCAGGTGTACTGCGACACCAATCGCGTGATCCTCGATACGTTCCGCGAAGCCGGCTATCCGACGCCCGAAACCCCGGTCTCTCAACGCAACGCGTGACGAAAGCAGCGGCCGAACCGCACGGACAAAAAAAGCGTGGCACGCTCGCCACGCTTTTTTATTGCGTCGAAACCCGTCGCGCCGCGTCAGCGCCCGCCCGCCTTCGGCGCCCCGTCCGAGCGCCGCCCGCGCACGAGCTTCCACACCGCGCCGAGCGCGACCGGCACGATCGCCGCGCCGATCCCGACCAGCACGATCACGTTCAGGTACTGGCGGATGAACGGGATGTTGCCGAAGAAATAGCCGAGCAGCACGAGCAGCAGCACCCACACCAGCGCGCCGATCACATTGAACAACTGGAAGCGCGCGACGCTCATCGACGACGCCCCCGCGACGAACGGCGCGAACGTGCGCACGACCGGAATGAAGCGCGCGAGCACGATCGTCTTGCCGCCGTGCTTGTCGTAGAACGTGTGGGTCTTCTGCAGCGCGGCGCGATCGAGGAACCGCTCGAGCACCGGGATATGCGTATTGAACACCTTCGGGCCGACCCAGCGGCCGATCAGATAGTTCACGGTGTTGCCGGCAATCGCCGCGACGAGCAGCAGCACGATCAGCAGGCCGACGTTCATTTCGCCCGTCGCCGCGAATGCGCCGCCGATGAACAGCAGCGAATCGCCGGGCAGGAACGGGAATACGACGAGGCCCGTCTCGCAGAACACGATCAGGAACAGCACGAGATAGACCCATGCACCGTACTGCCGGATGAAATCGCCGAGGAAAGCGTCGATATGCAGGACAAGGTTGACGAAATGAAGCAGCGTATCCAAATGCGATTCCTCGAAGGCGATGGGGCCGGAACGGCCGGAACAGGCCAGACATGGCCGAGGCGGCCGCCAGCCAAGGCGGCGCGTGCAACGGGGTGATGATACCGAAACTACCTTAAGGCTCCGTGAAAAAACGTAACGGCCGGCCGCCCCGGCACGCGTTCGCGGCCTCGCTATAATTCGGCCATGTCCGATATCACCGAAACGGCCGCGGGCGCCGCACCCGCCCCCGCCGCGCGCCCGCTGCGCGCGATCCAGCCCCTGCCCGACCAGCTGATCAGCCAGATCGCCGCCGGCGAGGTCGTCGAACGCCCGGCGTCGGTCGTCAAGGAGCTGCTCGAGAACGCGATGGACGCCGGCGCGACGACGCTGCGCATCGTGCTGGAAGAAGGCGGCGTCAAGCGCATCTCGATCACCGACGACGGTTGCGGGATTCCGCCGGACGAACTGGCGCTCGCGCTGATGCGCCACGCGACCAGCAAGATCCGCTCGCTCGAGGAACTCGAGGCGGTCGCGACGCTGGGTTTTCGCGGCGAAGCGCTCGCGTCGATCGCGTCGGTCGCCGAGATGTCGATCACGAGCCGGACGGCCGATGCCGCGCATGCGATGAAGATCGATGCGCAGACGGGCGTGCTGTCGCCCGCCGCCGGCTCGATCGGCACGACGATCGAGGTGCGCGAGCTGTACTTCAACACGCCCGCGCGGCGCAAGTTCCTGAAGAGCGAGCAGACCGAATTCGGCCACTGCCTGGAAATGATCCGCCGCGCGGCGCTCGCGCGGCCGGACGTCGCGATCTCGGTGCTGCACAACGGCAAGGCCGTCGAGCACTGGAATGCGACCGAGCCCGCGCAGCGCGTCGCGAAGATTCTCGGCGACGGCTTCGCGACCGCGCACCTGCCGCTCGACGAGCAGGCCGGCCCGCTCGCCGTGTACGGCTGCGCCGGCTTGCCGACCGCGAGCCGCGGGCGCGCCGACCAGCAGTACTTCTTCGTGAACGGCCGCTTCGTGCGCGACAAGCTGCTGACGCACGCGGTGCGTGCGGCCTACGAGGACGTGCTGCACGGCGACCGCTACCCGTCGTACGTGCTGTTCCTCGACCTGCCGCCCGAAGCCGTCGACGTGAACGTGCATCCGTCGAAGATCGAAGTGCGGTTCCGCGATTCGCGCTCGATCCACCAGTACGTGTTCCACGCGGTGCAGCGGGCGCTCGCGCGCCATGCGGGCGCGTCGCCGGAAACCACGGCGGGCGGCCATGCCGCGCATCTCGAACCCGCGCCGCGCGGGCCGGCGTCGTTCCTCGATACGCCGCTCGGCCAAAGCCCGGGCCACGCGACAGGCGGCAGCGGCGGAGTCGCCGGTAGCGGCTTCTCGTCGCCGTCTTCGTCTTCGTCATCGTCGTCCGGCAACACGTGGATGCGCCAGGCGCGGATGACGCAAGGCACGCTGCCCGTCGCGCAGCCGCTCGCGCTCTATGACGCGCTGTTCGGCCGCAAGGACAGCGGTGCGGGCACGCCCGCCGGCACGACGCTCATCGCCCGCGATGCGGCCGACGCGCCGGTCGCGCCGCTGTCGGGTGTCGCCGCGTCGCCGCTCGCCGCCGGCGCGCACGACGAGCAGCCGCTCGGCTTCGCGCTCGGCCAGATCCACGGGATCTACGTGTTGGCACAGAACGCATACGGCCTCGTGATCGTCGACATGCACGCGGCGCACGAGCGGATCCTGTACGAGCAGTTCAAGAACGCGCTCGCCGACCGCACGGTCGCCGTGCAGTCGCTGCTGCTGCCGATCTCGATGACGGCCACGCCGGTCGAGATCGGCACGGTCGAGGAAGAGCGCGACACGCTCGAATCGCTCGGCTTCGACCTCGCGGTGCTGTCGCCGACGACGCTCGCCATCCGCGCGGTGCCGGCGCTGCTGAAGGATGCCGACCTGCAGTCGCTCGCGCGCGCCGTGCTCGCCGACCTGCATGCATTCGGCGGCTCGCGCGTGCTCACCGAGCGCCAGCACGAACTGCTCGGCACGCTCGCGTGCCATCACGCGGTGCGCGCGAACCGGCGCCTGACGCTCGACGAGATGAACGCGCTGCTGCGCCAGATGGAGGCGACCGAGCGCGCGGACCAGTGCAATCACGGCCGGCCGACCTGGTATCAGCTCACGCTGAACGATCTCGACCGTCTCTTCATGCGCGGGCAATGAGCGCTTCTTCGCAGCCCGCTCAGACGACGATCGCCTGCCTGCTCGGCCCCACCGCTTCGGGGAAGACCGCCGCGGCGCTGGCGCTCGCCGCGCGCCGCCCGATCGAGATCGTCAGCGTCGATTCGGCGCTCGTCTACCGCGACATGGATATCGGTACCGCGAAACCGTCGCGCGACGAGCGCGCGAGCGTGCCGCATCACCTGATCGACATCATCGACCCGGCCGACGCGTATTCGGCCGCGGAATTCCGTGCGGACACGCTGCGGCTGATCGGCGAGATCGTCGCGCGCGGCCGCACGCCGCTGCTCGCGGGCGGCACGATGCTGTACTACAAGGCGCTGACGCAAGGGCTCAACGACCTGCCGGGCGCCGACCCGGAGGTCCGCGCGGCACTCGACGCCGACGCCGCGCGCGACGGCTGGCCCGCGCTGCACGCGCGGCTCGCGCAGGTCGATCCCGACACGGCCGCGCGGCTTGCGCCGAACGATTCGCAGCGGATCCAGCGTGCGCTCGAAATCTTCATGCTGAGCGGGCAACCGATGTCGGCGCTGCTCGCCGCGCCGCGCCGTACGGACGATGCGGCCGCCGCGTACCGCTTCGTGCCGGTCGCACTCGAGCCGTCGGACCGCGCGGTGCTGCACGCGCGGATCGCGCAGCGCTTCGACGCGATGCTCGACGCGGGCTTCATCGACGAAGTCGAACGGCTGCGCCGCCGCGACGATCTCCATCCCGACCTGCCGTCGATGCGTTGCGTCGGCTACCGGCAGGCGTGGGAATTCCTCGACGGCGCCACCGACTACCGGACGATGCGCGACAAGGGCATCTTCGCGACACGCCAGCTGTGCAAGCGCCAGATCACGTGGCTGCGCGCGATGCCGGAGCGGATCGTCGTCGATTGCATCGCGCCGGATTCGACGGCCCGCGCGCTCGACGCCCTCGAACGCGTGCTCGACGGCCGCATGCCCGGCTGACGCGTCAGCCGGCCCGACGCACCGCCAGGCGCGCGCGGGCGCCGTCGACGATCCACGCGATACCGCGCTCGAACGCTTCGTCGTCGCTGCGTTCGCGCAGCGCGGCCCAGCCTTTCGCGAGCAACGGGTACTCTGCCGCGTCCGGCAGCGGCGCATCGGCACCTGCACCCGGCCCCGCCTGCTCTTCCAGCACCCATCCGACCACGAAGCGGCTGATCGCGACCATCACGTCGACCGCCTCGTCCGGCGTGAACCCCGCGTCGCCGAGCAGCGCGACCTTGCGTTCGATCGAGCTGAAATGCAGCGCGCGCGGCCGCGTGCCGGCATGCAGGCGCGCGCCGTCGCGATAGGCCAGCAGCGCGCGGCGAAAACTGCGTGCATTCTCCGCGAGCCACGCATCCCACACGTCGTCCGGCTGCGGCAGCGACGCGCCGTGACGCTCCAACATGATCGTTTCGGCCATCGCGTCGAGCAGCTCGGCCTTGTTCCTGAAATGCCAGTACAACGTTGGCGACTGCACGCCGAGCCGTTCGGCGAGCCGCCGCGTCGACAGCCCGTCGATCCCCACCTCGTCCAGCAATTCGAGCGCCGCGCGCAATACGGTGTCGCGCGTCAATCGCGCGCCTGTGTCCTTCATCTCTATCACCGATAGGGAAACTGTGGAATACTTCGCACTCTATCATCGATAGAGTGACACCCTTGAATCCGTCCCTGATTGCCATCCTGGCCACGGTCCTGCTCGACGCGATCGGCGTCGGGATCGTGATGCCGATCCTGCCCGGGCTGCTGCGCTCGCTCGCCGCGTCGGGCAGCACCGACACCCACTACGGAATCCTGCTCGCGCTGTACGCGTGCGCGCAGTTCCTGTGCGCGCCGCTGCTCGGCGCGCTGAGCGACCGTTTCGGCCGCCGCCCGGTACTGCTCGCATCGCTCGCGGGCGCGGCGCTCGACTATCTGCTGATGGCGCTCGCGCCGACGCTCGCATGGCTTTACGTCGGCCGGCTGATCGCGGGCATCACCGGTGCGAACGTCGCGGTCGCGACCGCGTACGTGACCGACGTGACGGCCGAACCCGACCGCGCACGACGCTTCGGCCAGCTCGGCGCGATGATGGGCATCGGCTTCATCGCCGGCCCGCTGATCGGCGGGCTGCTCGGCGCACTGCACCTGCGTGCGCCGTTCGTCGCGGCCGCGTTGCTCAACGCGCTGAATCTCGTGCTCGTGTGGCGCGTGCTGCCGGAATCGCGGCCGCGCCCGGCCCGGGAAAGCCGGACGGTCGGCGCGCTCAACCCGTTCGCAAGCCTGCGCCGGCTGAGCGGCGCGCCCGCGCTCGCGCCGCTGGTCGGCATCTACGTGATCGTGGCACTCGTGTCGCAGGCGCCCGCGACGCTGTGGATCCTGTACGGGCAGGAACATTTCGGCTGGTCGACGCCGGTCGCGGGGCTGTCGCTCGCCGGTTACGGCGCGTGCCACGCGCTCGCGCAGGCATTCGCGATCGGGCCGCTGATCGCGCGGCTCGGCGAGCGGCGCGCGCTCGCGCTCGGCCTCGCGGGCGACGCGCTCGGGCTTGCGGTCATCGCGTTCGCGACCGCCCCATGGGTGCCGTTCGCGCTGCTGCCGTTGTTCGCGGCCGGCGGCATGACGCTGCCGGCGTTGCAGGCGATGCTCGCGCGGCAGGTCGACGATACGCGCCAGGGCGAACTGCAAGGCGCGCTGGCGAGCGTGGCGAGCCTGATCGGCATCGCAGGGCCGCTGGTCGTCACCGCGACCTACGCGGCGACGCGCGCGACCTGGCCGGGCCTCGTGTGGGCCGCGGCCGCGCTGCTGTACCTGTTCGTGCCGCCGTTGCTGGCCGGCGCGCGCCCGGCGAACGCACCGCGCGCATCCGCGTAAGCGTCGCCGCGCGCCGGCCCGCCACGCAGCGCCCGAAAAAAAAAGCCGCCCGGATCGACTCCGGGCGGCTTTTCCTGCTGCATCTGCTTTGTGGTGCGTCAGACCACGACCGTCTGCGCCTCGCCTTCGCGGGTCGCCCGCACGGTGCCGATCTTCCACACCTGTTCGCCGGCGGCGGTCAGGTCGGCGATCGCCGCGTCGGCATCGGCCGCCGAGACGATCACGGCCATCCCGATCCCGCAGTTGAACACGCGGTGCATTTCCGCGTCGGCGACGCCGCCGTGCTCCTGCAGCCACTTGAACAGCAGCGGCAGCGGCCATGCGTTCTGGTCGAGTTCGGCGGTGAGGCCTTCGCGCAGCACGCGCGGGATGTTCTCGACGAGACCGCCGCCCGTGATGTGCGCCATGCCCTTCACCGACAGCTTCTGCATCAGCGCGAGCAGCGGCTTCACGTAGATGCGCGTCGGCGCCATCAGCGCGTCGGCCAGCGAGCGGCCGTGGAAATCGGCCGACAGATCCGGATTCGCGCGCTCGATGATCTTGCGCACGAGCGAGAAGCCGTTCGAGTGGATCCCGCTCGATGCGAGGCCCAGCACCACGTCGCCTTCGGCGATCGTGCTGCCGTCGATGATCTTGCTCTTCTCGACCGCGCCGACCGCGAAGCCGGCCAGGTCGTATTCGCCGTCCGGGTACATGCCCGGCATTTCGGCCGTTTCGCCGCCGATCAGCGCGCAGCCCGACAGTTCGCAGCCGTGCGCGATGCCCTTGACCACCGTTGCGGCCGTATCGACGTCGAGCTTGCCGCATGCGAAGTAGTCGAGGAAGAACAGCGGCTCGGCGCCCTGCACGAGGATGTCGTTCACGCTCATCGCGACGAGATCCTGGCCGACGGTGTCGTGTTTGTTCAGATGAAAGGCCAGCTTGAGCTTGGTGCCGACGCCGTCGGTGCCCGACACGAGCACGGGCTCCTGGTACTTCTTCGGCACTTCGAACAGCGCGCCGAACCCGCCGATGCCGCCGAGCACGCCGTCGCGCAGGGTTTTCTTCGCAAAAGGCTTGATCTTGTCGATGAGCGCGTCGCCTGCGTCGATGTCGACGCCTGCGTCGCGATAGGACAGACCCTGAGCGTCGGGAGCGGATTTCGGAGGATTCATGGGGGAATGCGAGAAGGTCGGTAAAATGCGATTTTACCCGAAGCCGGCCCGTTGGCCGGAATTCCCAGCACCGAATCGTCAGGGATTGCATCTTGGTCAACACGTCCCCGTTTTCATCGCCGGGCGAAGCGCGCCGAAACCCGCGCCGCGCCGCCGTGCGTACGGTCGCGCGTGAAGCCAGCCCAGGCGCCTTCCCCCGCGCGTGCCCGGCGTACGGCACGCGTTTTTTCAACCGATCCGCATTGTGACTGCTGTGTCCCGTCAACTGACGCTCGATCTCGGCACGCCGCCGCCCGCCACGTTCGACAACTTCATCATGAGCGACGAGAACGACGAGCTCGTCACGCGCCTGCAGAAGCTCGATCTCGCGCTCGCGGCCGGCCCCGTGCCGGACCGGTCGTTCTACATCTGGGGCGAACCCGGCAGCGGCCGTACCCACTTGCTGCAGGCGCTCGTGAGCGACGCGTCGTACGGCTATGCACGCTACCTGACGCCGCAGAGCCCGCTCGGCGCGTTCACGTTCGACCCGCGCATCGGCATCTACGCGATCGACGATTGCGACCGGATGAGCGACACGCAGCAGGTCGCGCTGTTCAACCTGTTCAACGAAGTGCGCGCACACCCGTCGAGCGCGTTCGTCGCGGCGGGCCCGGCGGCGCCGCTCGCGCTCGACGTACGCGAGGATCTGCGCACGCGCCTCGGCTGGGGGCTCGTGTTCCACCTGACGCCGCCGTCCGACGCCGGCAAGATCGCGGTGCTCAAGCTCGCGGCGAAGGAGCGCGGGATCGCGCTCACCGACGACATCGCCGCCTACCTGCTGACCCATTTCCGCCGCGACATGCCGAGCCTGATGGCGTTGCTCGACGCGCTCGACCGTTTTTCGCTCGAGCAGAAACGCGCGGTCACGCTGCCGCTGCTGCGCCGGATGCTCGCGCGCCCGGGCGACGACATCACACCACCGGGCACGGGCCCGAACCGCTTCGAGTAAAATGCGCTTCCATGACTAATCTGGCACTCTTTGACCTCGATCACACGCTGATCCCGACCGATAGCGACCACGAATGGGGCCGCTTCATGGTGAAGCTCGGCATCGTCGACGCGGAAAGCTTCTCGCGTCAGAACGACCAGTTCTTCGCCGACTACAAGGCCGGCCGGCTCGACATCCACGCGTACCTCACGGCGATGCTCACGCCGCTCGCGAAGTATTCGCGCGCGCAGCTCGCCGAATGGCACGAGCAGTACATGCACGAGGTGATCCGGCCCGCGATGACGCCCGCCGCGCTCGAACTGGTACGCCAGCACCTCGACGCAGGCGACCTGTGCTGCGTCGTGACGGCGACCAACGAATTCATCACGCGCCCGATCGCGACCGCGTTCGGCGTCGACACGCTGATCGCGTGCGAGGTCGAAACGACCGACGGGCATCCCGATTCGCCGTACACGGGCCGGCCGACCGGCACGCCGAGCTATCGCGAAGGCAAGATCGTGCGCACCGAAGCATGGCTCGCGTCGCTCGGCAAGCACTGGGACGACTTCGAACACAGCTACTTCTACAGCGACTCGCACAACGACATCCCGCTGCTCGAGAAAGTCACCGACCCGATCGCGACCAACCCTGACGACACGCTGCGTGCGCATGCAAGCACCCGCGGCTGGCGTATCCTCGATCTCTTCTGAACGTCGTGATCAAAAAATTCATTCGAAAGCTGCTCGGCCAGGACGAAACCGAGCAAACGCCTTCCGCACCGGCCCGGGCCGACGAAGCGGCCCCTGCTGCCCCGCGCGCCCCGAAGGGCGCCCGCGGCGGCGGCACGAAAAAACCGCGCAGCAACCATGAGCCGACCGTCGTGCCGGCCAGCGTGCACGGCATCAATCCGGCGCTGATCTCGAAGAACGCGGTGCGCGTGACCGACACGCTGCAACAGGCAGGTTTTCGCGCGTTCATCGTCGGCGGCGCGGTGCGCGACCTGCTGCTCGGCATCGCGCCGAAGGACTTCGACGTCGCGACCGACGCGACGCCGACCGAGGTGCAGCGCCTGTTCCGCCGCGCGCGCCTGATCGGCCGCCGCTTCCAGATCGTCCACGTGCAGTTCGGCCAGGAACTGATCGAGGTGTCGACGTTCCGCGCGCTGGTCGACGCGCCGCCCGAGGCAGCCGCGGCAACAGCAGAGCCGCCGAGGCGCCTGAAGCGCGACGAACTCGATCGCCGCACGCACGCGGTCGACGCGAGCGGCCGCGTGCTGCGCGACAACGTGTGGGGCGAGCAGCACGAGGACGCCGCGCGCCGCGACTTCACGATCAACGCGATGTACTACGACCCGTCGACGCAGACGGTGCTCGACTATCACGACGGGATGGCCGACGTACGCGCCCGCCTGTTGCGGATGATCGGCGATCCGGCCACCCGCTTCCGCGAGGATCCGGTGCGGATGCTGCGCGTCGTGCGCTTCGCGGCGAAGCTCGATTTCGAGATCGAGCCGCATACGCGCGAGCCGATCCACGCGCTCGCCGACCTGATCAACAACGTGCCGGCCGCGCGCCTGTTCGACGAAATGCTGAAGCTGCTGCTGTCGGGCCACGCGCTCGCGTGCCTGCAGCGGCTGCGCAAGGAAGGGCTGCACCACGGGCTGCTGCCGCTGCTCGACGTCGTGCTCGAACAGCCGCAGGGCGAGAAGTTCATCACGCTCGCGCTGAACAACACCGACGCGCGCGTGCGCGCCGGCAAGCCGGCGTCGCCGGGCTTCCTGTTCGCGACGCTGCTGTGGCACGACATGCGCCAACGCTTCGAGCAATACACGGCGGCGGGCGAAATTCCGGTGCCGGCGCTCCATCGCGCGATGGACGACGTGCTCGACATGCAGACCGAGAAACTCGCGATCCACAAGCGCTACTCGGCCGACATGCGCGAGATCTGGGGCCTGCAGCTGCGCCTGGAGAAACGCTCGGGCCGCAGCGCGATGCGGCTGCTGGAACACCAAAGGTTTAGAGCGGGGTATGATTTCCTCCTGTTACGCTGCGAATCCGGCGAGCTCGATACGGAAGTCGGACAGTGGTGGACGGATTTCATCGAAGGCGACGCGGCCGCTCGCGAAGCATTGCTCACGCAGGGCGGCTCGAAGGAAAAATCGCCCCGCAAGCGCCGCCGCCGCGGCGGTGCGCGAAACCGCAAGCCGGGTGAAGGCGCCGCCGAGCAGGCGCCGGATACCGCCGGCGATACCGCGAGCGGTTCCGACGACTGACGCGCGCGCCGGCGAACGACGTAGGAAGTGATGCCATGACGGTTGCATATATCGGACTGGGGGCGAATCTCGGCGATGCGCGCCAGACCCTGAAGGACGCGGTGGTGTGCCTCGCGCAGCAGCGCACCATCTCGATCCTCGGGAAATCGAGCCTGTATCGCACGGCGCCGTTCGAAGCGGGCGGCGACGACTACTACAACTGCGTCGTCAAGCTCGACACGACGCTGTCGGCCCGCGAGCTGCTCGCGCTCTGCCAGAAGATCGAACATCACTTCGGCCGCGAGCGCCCGTATCGCAATGCGCCGCGTACGCTCGACCTCGACATCCTGCTGTTCGGCGCCGATTCGATCGACGAACCCGACCTGATCGTCCCGCACCCGCGCCTCACCGACCGCGCCTTCGCGCTCGTACCGCTCGTCGAGATCGAGCCGGCGCTCGACATCCCCGCGCGCGGCCGTGCCGACGCCTTTCTCGCCGCCGTCGCGGATCAGCGCGTCGAAAAGGTGCAAACCTGCCAGTGCCCGATGCAAAAGGCGCTTGCTGCCGGCGAAGACGCCGACAAGACCCGCTGCCGATGAACGCCACTCCGCTGACCGTCACCGCGCCCGACCTGCGCGCCCCGCACCGCTATCTCGTGATCGAAGGCCCGATCGGCGTCGGCAAGACGACGCTCGCGCGCCTGCTCGGCGAGCGCTGGTCGATGCAGGCGCTGCTCGAGCGCCCGCAGGACAACCCGTTCCTCGAACGCTTCTATCGCGACACCGCGCGCTACGCGTTGCCGGTCCAGCTGTCGTTCGCGCTGCAGCGCGCCCAGCAGGCGCGCGAGCTGATCGGCGCGCTCGACACGGGCCGCCCCGTCATCGCCGATTTCATGCCGCAGAAGAACGACATCTTCGCGCGGCTGAACCTGCCGGAAGACGAGTGGCAGCTGTATCGCTCGGTCGCCACGCACGTCGACGTGCCGCAGGCGCCGTCGCCCGATCTCGTCGTCTACCTGCAGGCCAGCCCCGAGGTGCTGTTCTCGCGCATCCAGAAGCGCGGGACGCCGATGGAGCTGCAGATCAGCGACGCGTACCTGCGCTCGCTCGTCGACGCGTACAACGAATTCTTCTACCACTACGACCGCACGCCGGTGCTGACGGTCGCGGCCGAACACCTGAACCCGCTGGATTCCCCCGAAGATCTCGCCCTGCTGGTCGAGCGCATCGAGACGATGCGCGGCCGCAAGGAATTCTTCGTCAAGGGCGAGACGACGCGCTGACGCGTCCCGCCTGTCGTTTCTCACCCACCGACCCGGATTTCCCATGACCTATCTCCAGGAATCGAGCCGGCCTGCCGTGACGGTCCCCAAGCTGCAGGCAATGCGCGACGCCGGCGAGAAGATCGCGATGCTCACGTGCTACGACGCGAGCTTTTCCGCGCTGCTCGATCGCGCCGGCACCGACGTGCTGCTGATCGGCGATTCGCTCGGCAACGTGTTGCAGGGCCACACGACCACGCTGCCCGTGTCGATCGACGACATCGCGTACCACACCGCCTGTGTCGCCCGGGCGCAGCCGCGCGCGCTCGTCGTCGCCGATCTGCCGTTCGGCACGTACGGGACGCCGGCCGACGCGTTCGCGAACGCGGTCAAGCTGATGCGCGCGGGCGCGCAGATGGTCAAGCTCGAAGGCGGCGAATGGCTCGCCGATACGATCCGCTTCCTCGTCGAACGCTCGGTGCCCGTGTGCGCGCACCTCGGCCTCACGCCGCAGTCGGTGCATGCGTTCGGCGGCTTCAAGGTGCAGGGCAAGACCGAAGCCGGCGCCGCGCAATTGCTGCGCGACGCGCGCGCGATCGAGGATGCCGGTGCGCAGCTCGTCGTGCTCGAAGCCGTGCCGACGCTCGTCGCGGCCGAGGTCACGCACATGCTGAAGATTCCGACAATCGGCATCGGCGCGGGCGTCGACTGCTCGGGGCAGGTGCTCGTGCTGCACGACATGCTCGGCGTGTTCCCCGGCAAGCGGCCGCGCTTCGTGAAGGATTTCATGCACGGGCAGCCGAACATTCAGGCGGCCGTCGAAGCGTACGTGAGCGCGGTGAAGGATCGGTCGTTTCCGGGCCCGGAACATTCGTTCTGAGTGGGCCGGCAGCGCCGTGGCACACTGCCGGCGTTCGCTGCAGCACACTCGCTGAGCTGACCGGCAATGCGGTACGCCGTTTCTCGTACTGCATGACCGGACAACGCGTACTTTCTAACTCGTCCTATTTCTACACGCCTTCGTCGCGGCGACCATCGAACCTTCGTCAATCGAAGGAGCGGCAAAAGATGGCTCATGTGTATGAAAAGGCGGCTGAACTCGTCGGGCAAAAGCTGGCAGGCGATGGCGAGTGCGTCGCGCTGGTCAAGATCTATACTTCCGTCGGCCCTACCGCCATCTGGCGACCGGAAAAAAAAGCAGGCGGCGACCGGAGTATCCGCGTCGGAACCGTCATTGCAACTTTCGAGAACGACCGCTACCCGAGCCGATCGCATGGCAATCATGCGGCGTTCTATCTGGGCCAGGATGTGCGTGGCATCCACGTCGTTGAACAGTGGCGCTCACTCAAGGCCATTCAGAGAAGATGCATACCGTTCAAAGGCAAGGACAAGAATGGCCGCTACATCGATCCGAGCAATAACGCCGATGCATTCTCGGTCGTGAAATGAGGATGCGCATGCGCCAAACATCGCATCGACTGCTCGCCATCGCCGCGCTCGCGTACAGTTCGCTCGTCGCATTACCCGCGTCAGCTGCAGCAGCAGAGTGCCCCGCACGCGTTGCCGTTACCCAGCAGCTCGATGGCCAACCGCCCAATGGCTGGAAAAACTTCGACACGCAAGATACTTATCCGCTTGCCGCCGTCAGGTTCTGGTCAGGACCGCCGGACCGGATGACGTCGTTGGTGCCGAACCGCTCGCGTTCCGAGTCCAACAGCGATATTTATATCTGGTCGCTCGGCGAAAACAGTGAAGACTATTGGGTTTCGTGCGACTACGGCAATACGAGCGTCGTGATTGCACGGCCACTGGGCAAACAGGCACAGACCTGCGTCGCGCGCTACCGACGTGGGCACGCTATCGTACAAAGCTGGCAATGTACGCCGCAGAAGTAATCCGCGTTCAGGCCGGTGCGCAGCCGTGAAGCAAGCGCGCTGCCATCGGTCCGCGCAACGCATTGCAGATCATCAGCTCATCCGCGTTCAGCACATCGTCGAGCGTCAGCACGCGCTCTTTGGCGCCTACTGCCGGATCGTCGAGCAGCACACCGCGCTGCACGCCGGGCAGCACGCCGCACGACAGCGGTGGCGTCACCCACACACCATCCAGCTTCACGAACACGTTCGAGCGCCCGCCTTCCGTCACCTCGCCGCGCTCGTTGACGAACAGCATGTCGAACCCGCCTAGCGCCTCCGCCGCTTGCCACGCGCGGTCGTATTCGGTGCGGCGCGTGGTCTTGTGCAGCAGCAGTGGGTCGTCGGCCCGAGTCGGCGCGAAGCCGTGCGCGGAGGCCAACAGCACGCCGACCGGCCCTGCCGGCAGCGCCTTGAGCGGCGCCGCGGCGATCTCGATCGTGCCGTCCTTCGCGAGCGCGAGCTTCATCCGATACGCGCCGTCGCCGTCGAGCGCCGCGCAGCGCGCATCGATCTCGCGACGCAACGCGTCGGCGTCGAAGCGGAAGCCGAATGCATCGGCGCTGCGCTGCAGCCGCGCGAGATGGCGATCGAGATGCCGGATGCCGTCCGTCCGCGTGGCGGCCGTCGTTTCGAACAACTGGAAGCCGGGATCGGCGTCCGTCAGGAATCGCGCTTTCAATTCGCACTCCGCATATTCGTCGGCCGCGATGCTGTCGAGCACGATGCCCGCGCCGACGCCCATCGTGCCGCGTCGCCGGCCGGCTACCGCGATGGCGGTGCCCGTATCGTCCGTGTCGTTGCCGACGCCGTCCGCATCGACCGTCAGCGTCCGGATCGCCACCGACAGGCAGAAATCGCCGCAACCGTCCGCCGCACCGTGCAACGCCTCGCACGCGTCTTCCTTCGGTGCGTCGAGCCAGCCAATCGCACCGGTATACAACCCGCGCGGCGTCGACTCGATCGCGTCGATCAACTGCATCGTCTTGTACTTCGGCGCGCCCGTAATCGACCCGCAAGGAAACAGCGCGCGCAGCATCTGCGCGAACGTCGTGCCGTCGCGCCAGCCGGCCTCGACCGTCGACGTCATCTGCCACACAGATGCATACGGCTCGACCGAGAACAGCGCCGGCACCTTGACGGTGCCCGTGCGCGCGATCCGCGACACGTCGTTGCGCAGCAGGTCGACGATCATCACGTTTTCCGCGCGGTTCTTCGGGTCATTCGCGAGGAACGCGGCCGCTGCCGTGTCTTCACGTGGATCGGCCGAACGCGGCGCGGTGCCCTTCATCGGCCGCGCGCGCAGCACGTCGCCGTGCTTCTCGACGAACAGCTCCGGCGAGCACGATACGACCCATGCGCCGTCCGGCAGCGCGATCAGCGCGCCGTACCGCACGGGTTGGCGCGCGCGCAGCCGCCGGTACAGCGCGAGCGGCGTGCCGAACACGTCGAAATTCAGCCGGTACGTGTAGTTGACCTGATACGAATCGCCCGCGCGCAACGCGTCGTGCACCGCGGCGATCGCCGCGTCGAACGCATCGCGCGACACGCTCTTCGCGACGTGCGCGACACCCGCGATCGACGGCGTGCCGCCGCCGTCCTGCTGCACGAGCCATGCATCGACGTCGTCGCGCGACAGCCGTTCGCAGCGTGCATACAGCAAAAAGCGCAGCGGGGCATGGCCCGGCTGCGCCCGTTGCAGGTTGCGTCCGAATTCGTAATCGCCGACGACGACCGCATGCAGCCCGTCGCGCAGATCCTGCGCAACCGCCGCATCGATGGCGTCGAGCTGCGCCGGGTCCGTGCACACGCGTTCGCGCACGAAGTCCGAATACAAACGACTCGACCGCGCGGACGCGGTCGAGTCGCAATCGTCCAAGAGCGCGAACGACGCGCTCTCGTTGCCTTCAGTCATGCCATTACTCGAAGAAGCTCTTCACACGGTCGAACCAGCTCTTGCTCTGCGGGCTGTGACGCGCGCCGCCCTCGGCCAGCGACTTCTCGAACTGCTTGAGCAGGTCGCGCTGGTGGTCGGTCAGCTTCACGGGCGTCTCGACCTGCACGTGTACGTACAGATCGCCCGCAATGCTCGAACGCAGCCCCTTGATCCCCTTGCCGCGCAGGCGGAACGTCTTGCCCGACTGCGTGCCTTCCGGCACCGGGAACGACGCACGGCCTGCCAGCGTCGGCACCTCGATCTCGCCGCCAAGTGCGGCGGTCGTGAACGGAATCGGCATCTGGCAGTGGAGATCGTCGCCGTCGCGCTCGAACACCGCATGCGGCTTGATGTGGATCTCGACGTACAGGTCGCCTGGCGGCCCGCCGTTGATGCCCGGCTCGCCGTTGCCGGCCGAGCGGATCCGCATCCCGTCGTCGATCCCGGCCGGAATCTTCACTTCGAGCGTCTTGGTTTCCTTCACCTTGCCCGACCCGTGGCAATGCGCGCACGGCTCGGGGATGTAGGTACCCGTGCCATGGCACTTCGGGCAGGTCTGCTGGATGCTGAAAAAGCCCTGCGACATGCGCACCGTGCCCTGGCCATGACAGGTCGGGCAGGTTTCCGGCTTCGTGCCGGGCTTCGCGCCCGAGCCGTGGCAGACTTCGCACGACACCCAGCTCGGCACGCGGATCTGCGTGTCGTAGCCGTGCGCGGCCTGCTCGAGCGTGATTTCCATGCTGTAGCGCAGGTCGGCGCCGCGGTACACCTGCGGGCCGCCGCGGCCGCCGCGCGCGGCGCCGCCCGCGGCCTGGCCGAAGATGTCGCCGAAGATGTCGCCGAATGCATCCGCGAAGCCGCCGAAGCCTTGTGCACCCGCACCGCCCATGTTCGGATCGACGCCCGCGTGGCCGTACTGGTCGTACGCGGCCCGCTTCTGTCCATCCGACAGCATTTCATAGGCTTCCTTCGCCTCCTTGAAATGCTCTTCCGCATCCTTGCTGTCCGGATTGCGGTCAGGGTGATACTTCATCGCAAGCTTGCGATATGCCTTCTTGATTTCGTCGTCGCTCGCATTCTTCGCGACGCCCAGAACCTCGTAGTAATCCCGTTTCGCCATATCGATTCACTGTGCCGCCACGCATCGCGCACGCGGCGGCTCCTTTCGCCCGCAGTAAAGTCTCTCGACTCGTCTGGCGCTGCACCGTCCGCGGACGGCTCGCGCAGCACCCGCCAAAAAACAAATGTGCCCGGAGGGCCGCGAAGCCCGCCAGGCGTGGAGTCGATCCGGCCATCCGGAAGGAAAGACAGACCGCTGTTCAGCCGCGCCGCGCGCGTATCGCGCGCGGCGTGCGGTGCCATCGCAACCCGGCTTAGTCCTTCTTCACTTCCTTGAACTCGGCGTCGACGACGTCGTCGGCAGCCTGTTGCGCACCACCCGCATGGGCCGCGCCTTCCGTCGCACCGGCCGCGCCGGCCGCACCCGCCTGCTGGGCCTGCATGTCGGCGTACATCTTCTCGCCGAGCTTCTGCGAGACCTTGCCGAGTTCCTCGACCTTCGCGTCGATCGCCGCCTTGTCGGCCGACGTGTCCTTCAGCGCGTCCTCGAGCGACTTCAGCGCCGCTTCGATCGCTTCCTTCTCGCCCGCGTCCAGCTTGTCGCCGTACTCGGTCAGCGCCTTCTTCGTGCTGTGGACCAGCGCGTCGCCCTGGTTGCGCGAATCGGCCAGCTCGCGCAGCTTGTGGTCTTCCGCTGCGTTCGCTTCCGCATCCTTGATCATCTGGTCGATTTCAGCCTCGGACAGGCCCGAGTTCGCCTTGATCGTGATCTTGTTTTCCTTGCCGGTCGCCTTGTCCTTCGCGCCGACGTGCAGGATACCGTTCGCGTCGATGTCGAAGGTCACTTCGATCTGCGGCACGCCGCGCGGTGCCGGCGGGATGCCTTCGAGGTTGAACTCGCCGAGCAGCTTGTTGCCCGCCGCCATTTCGCGTTCGCCCTGGAACACCTTGATCGTCACGGCCGACTGGTTGTCGTCCGCCGTCGAATACACCTGAGCGTGCTTCGTCGGAATCGTCGTGTTCTTGTTGATCATCTTCGTCATCACGCCGCCGAGCGTCTCGATACCGAGCGACAGCGGGGTCACGTCGAGCAGCAGCACGTCCTTGCGGTCGCCCGACAGCACCTGGCCCTGGATCGCCGCGCCGACCGCGACGGCTTCGTCCGGGTTCACGTCACGGCGCGGATCCTTGCCGAAGAACTCCTTCACCTTCTCCTGCACCTTCGGCATGCGGGTCTGGCCGCCGACCAGGATCACGTCGTCGATGTCCGACACCTTGACGCCTGCGTCCTTGATCGCGATGCGGCACGGCTCGATCGTGCGCTCGACGAGGTCTTCCACCAGCGCTTCCAGCTTCGCGCGGGTGATCTTCAGGTTCAAGTGCTTCGGGCCCGACGCGTCCGCCGTGATGTACGGCAGGTTGATTTCGGTCTGCTGGCCCGACGACAGCTCGATCTTCGCCTTTTCGGCGGCTTCCTTCAGGCGCTGCAGCGCGAGCACGTCCTTGGACAGGTCGACGCCCTGCTCCTTCTTGAACTCGCCGATGATGTAATCGATGATGCGCTGGTCAAAGTCTTCGCCGCCGAGGAACGTGTCGCCGTTGGTCGACAGCACTTCGAACTGCATTTCGCCGTCGACGTCCGCGATCTCGATGATCGACACGTCGAACGTGCCGCCGCCGAGGTCATACACGGCGATCTTGCGGTCGCCCTTCTCGACCTTGTCGAGACCGAACGCGAGCGCGGCTGCCGTCGGCTCGTTGATGATCCGCTTGACTTCGAGGCCCGCGATGCGGCCGGCGTCCTTGGTCGCCTGGCGCTGGCTGTCGTTGAAGTACGCCGGCACCGTGATCACGGCTTCCGTGACCGGCTCGCCGAGGTAGTCTTCGGCCGTCTTCTTCATCTTGCGCAGCACTTCGGCCGACACCTGCGGCGGCGCGAGCTTTTCGCCGTGCGCTTCGACCCATGCATCGCCGTTGTCGGCCTTGATGATCGAGTACGGCATCAGGCCGATGTCCTTCTGGACTTCCTTCTCTTCGAAGCGGCGGCCGATCAGGCGCTTCACCGCGAACAGCGTGTTCTTCGGGTTGGTCACCGACTGGCGCTTGGCCGGCGCGCCGACGAGCACTTCGTTATCGTCCATGTACGCGATGATCGACGGCGTCGTGCGCGTGCCTTCCGAGTTCTCGATGACCTTGACCTGGTTGCCTTCCATGATCGCGACGCACGAGTTCGTGGTGCCGAGGTCAATACCGATGATCTTTCCCATTTTTTCCTAATCTCCAGAAATGCTTGTTTGCTGCGCGAAACGCCGCGTTTTTGGGCCGTTTCGCACGCCAGAATTCAACTCTGTTCCCGAAATGCGTCCGCCCGATCCGTTTTCAAGACCCGACGAGCGATGCGGATATTAAATTTTTTCAATCGCCGCCGGCTAGCGGATCGCACCCGACGGATCGCCGCCCGACGGATCGCCGCCCGACACGCTCTTCGCGCGTGCGGCCGCGACGGCTGCCTGGAACTGGACGAGGCCATGCCAGCCCGTCGCGCGGCCCAGCCGCTTGCCGCGATGGAAGAAGAACCACGTCGGCACGCCGTGCAACCCGAAGCGGCGCCCCAGCTCATGGTGTTCGTACACGTTGCAATGGAACCACTTCAGGTCCAGCGCGCGGATCGCGTCGGCCTGCGCGAGCATCGCCTTCTTCGCGATCTCGCAATTGAAGCAGTCGACGCCCCAGAAGAACACCACGGCCAGCGCATCGCCCGCGCCGGCGATGGCCGCGTCGAACGTGCCGGCGTCGAGCGCCTGCATGTCGAACGCGTCGAACGCGGCCGGATCGACGCCGGCGGGCACCATCTCCGCGGCCTTACTTCGGCTGCGCGACGGTGACGAGCGCCGGGCGCAGCACGCGGTCGGCGATCATGTAGCCCTTTTGCAGCACCGTGACGACGGTGTTCGGCTCCTGCTCGGCCGGCACCATCGAAATGGCCTGGTGCTGGTGCGGATCGAATTTCTCGCCGACCGGGTTGATCGCGACGACGCGGCCTTTCTCGAGCGCGCTCGTCAGTTGGCGCAGCGTCAGCTCCACGCCTTCGCGCACCTTCGCGATGTCGCCGGAGGTATCGCCGACGGCCGCTTCCAGGCTGTCCAGCACGGGCAGCAGGTGTTCCGCGAAGCTCTCGATCGCGAACTTGTGCGCCTTCGACACGTCGTCCTGCGCGCGGCGGCGCACGTTCTCGGTCTCGGCCTTCGCTCGCAGGAAGCTTTCCTGGAGCTCGGCGACCTTGGCTTGAGCCTCCGCGAGCGCCGCGTCGGCAGCTTCGGCGGCGGGTGCGGCGCCTTGCGCCGCCTGATTCTCGCTGCCGATGTCTTCGGCCGATTGGGTAGCCGGATTCTCTTGCGTGTTTTCCATGTCGCTGAAAGTCGATTAGAGGTTGAAGCCAAATCGGCGACCGCGGGACGTATACCCGGCGGCACCGCACATTACTGGTGCAAATAAGGGCGAAAACTGCGGTTTCAAGAGGGTCATTCGCCGGCATTCGCCAATGCCGCGAAACAACCGAGCGTTTCCGGGTGCAGGCGTCGCATAGTCCGCCGGATCGGGCGAAACGGCCTGTAACAACGCTTACCCGGCAAGGACTAGCTCCGCACAGGCCGGCTGCACTACACTCCACTCAAGCGTCGGAAAGCGTGTTTACCCCTAGCTGACCGTCGCGTGACATCCACCTGGCGCCGTTTTCACCCTTGTTCTCGAGGGGAGTACCGTGAAACTGACCTTTGCGATATCGGTGGTCGCGCTGGTACTCATTGCCGGCACCACCACCATCTGCCTGTCGGGAGCCGTCACCGACCGCACGACCGAATACGGAAGCGCGCGGGCGACGTTCGACCAGATGTTCAGCTCCCACCAGAAAATCTGTCGATGATGCGCCGGTCGCGTTTCGTCGGCCGCCCGTGCAGCTCGGCCGCCGGCTCGCGATACGTGCGGCGCCGCTCCAGTTCGGCGAGCCGTGCGGCCCGCCCCGCCTCCGTTTCCGCGTAGAGCGTCTGCGCGACGCTCGCGGGCCCGCGCACGTCGCACATGCCCAGCACGGCAATGTGCCAGACGATGCCGTCGATCGCAATCTCGACCTCGTCACCCACCCGCACGTCCTTCGCCGGCTTCACCGCCGCGCCGCCGATCTTCACGTGTCCCTTGTCGACCGCATCGGTCGCGAGCGAGCGCGTCTTGAAGAACCGGGCCGCCCACAGCCATTTGTCGATGCGCAGCTTCGCACCCGGCTCCGTGGAAATCTTGTAGTTCATGCCGGCCTCCGCCAAGCCGCCCCAAGGGCGTAGCAGGGAATTCGCAGCGCAGCGCTCTGCGCCTGTGTAGCCGGCCGGCTTTGCAAAGCCGGCCGTGGGCGGCTGACCGCCCTCTCGGGGAGCAGCGAACGTGGGGATCGTTTCATCTCAGCTTACCGTTTCGGGCTGCGCGGCCTTGACGGGCCAGCCCTGCAAATTCTCCGCGACGATCTCGCCGAGCGCGCCGATCCACGCGGACGCGCCGTTCAGGCACGGAATCCGGTGGAAGGTCTTGCCGCCGCCGGCGAGGAATTCGTCGCGCACTTCCATGCCGATTTCCTCGATCGTCTCCAGGCAATCGGCCGTGAAGCCGGGACAGAACACGTCGGCCCGCCGCACGCCGGCCTCGCCGAATTCGCGCAGCGTCGGCGCGGTGTACGGCTGCAGCCATTCGGCCTTGCCGAAGCGCGACTGGAACGTGACGCGGCATTCGGTGCCCGACAGCCCGAGCGCGGCCATCAGCAACGCACCCGTCTGCTGGCACTGCTCGTGATACGGGTCGCCCAGATCGAGCGTGCGCTTCGGCACGCCGTGGAAACTCAGCACGAGTTTGTCGCCGGCCGCGAAATCGGGCCGACCGTGCTGCGCCCAGTACTGCCGAACCTGCTCGGCCAGCGCGTGGATATAGGCCGGATGGTCGGCGTAGTGCCGCACCGTGCGCACTTCCGGCTGATTGCGCATGCGCGCGAGCGCGGCGAATGCGGCATCGAACGCGGTGGCCGTGGTCGACGCCGAGTATTGCGGATACATCGGCATCAGCAGTACGCGCTCGACGCCCGCGCGCTTGAACTGCGCGAGCGCGTGCGCAACGTTCGGGCTGCCGTAGCGCATCGCGTAATCGACCATCACGTGATAGCCGTTCGACACGAGCAGGTGCCGGACGCTGTCGGTCTGGCGCTCGGTGTACACGCGCAGCGGCGAACCCTCGGGCATCCAGACCGCCGCGTATTTCTTCGCGGACGCACGGCCGCGCAGCGGCAGGATCACCGTGCGCAGCAGCACCTGCCAGACGGCCTGCGGAATTTCGACGACCCGCGGATCCGACAGGAATTCGGCCAGGTAGCGCCGCACCGCGCGCGGCGTGGGTGCGTCGGGCGTGCCGAGATTGATCAGCAGCACACCGACGCGATGGGCGGCCGCGACGCTCGAAGGCGGCTCAAGATCGAAACGCATGGGCAAGAACGTGCTCGGGGCACGGGACCGGACGGCTCTCAATTATAGCGGGCCGTCCCGATCGAGTCGGCTGGCCATTCGGCCGACTGGCGGCGCACACGACGCCGCGGCACGATGGCGGGACGGCGTCGGCTGCCGCGGTTACTGCTGGCTCAGCGTGAGCGACAGCAGCCGCGCGGTGATGTCGACGATCGGAATCACGCGGTTGTACGCCATCCGGGTCGGGCCGATCACGCCAAGCGTGCCGACGATCTGCCCGTTCACCTCGTACGGCGCGGTCACGACGCTCATTTCCTCGATCGGCACGAGCGTCGATTCGCCGCCGATGAAGATCTGCACGCCCTGGGCGTGGCTCGACACGTCGAGCAACTGCAGGAGGCCCGTCTTTTGGTCGAATACGTCGAACAGCTTGCGCAGCCGCGCCATGTCGGACGAAAGATCCGCCACTTCGAGCAGGTTGCGCTCGCCGGAAATCAGCACGGTGTCCTCGGTATCGGGCACTTCGGTGCTGGCCGTCACGGCCGCGTGCATCAGCGTCGTCATGTCGCCGCGCAGCTGGTCGATCTCGTCGCGCAGGCGGCGGCGCACCTCGTCGAACGACAGGCCGGCGAAATGCGCGTTGATGTAGTTGGACGCCTCGGTCAGCTGCGACGGCGAATAGTCGCGCGGCGTCGCGAGCATGCGGTTCTGCACGTCGCCCTCGGGCGTGACGATGATCAGCAGGATGCGCTTGTCGGACAGGCGCATGAACTCGATCTGCTTGAACACGTGGCTGCGGCGCGGCGTCAGCACGACGCCCGCGAACTGCGACAGGTTCGACAGCACGCTCGCGGCGGCGGCGACCACCCGCTGCTGCGGCTCGCCGGCCTGCAGCGTGTTCTGCACCTGGCGGGCGACGGCCTCGGCGTCGATCGGCGCCTCGACCGTCAGCATCGTATCGACGAACAGCCGGTAGCCGCGCGGCGTCGGCACGCGGCCGGCCGACGTGTGCGGGCTCGATACGAGGCCGAGCTCCTCCAGGTCGGACATCACGTTGCGGATCGTCGCCGGGCTCAGCTCGAGCCCGGAGTAACGGGACAACGTGCGCGATCCGACCGGCTGACCGTCGGCGATATACCGTTCGATCAGGGTTTTCAGGAGGGTTCGTGCGCGAGGATCTAGCATGGTGGAAAATTTTAGCGCAACCGCGCGAGCACGGCGAGTGGCGTCAACCACCGTTGCGCGGGCTGGCCCGATCCGGCCCCGTCGGCGTACAGCCGGTTCTTTTCGTCCACGAGCTATGGTGTAATGCCGGCATGAAAACCGGTAATCAGTTCAGTACTGTCGCGCTCGTCGGCCGGAGCAACACGCCCGGCATCGCCGAACCGCTCGCCACGCTGGCGGACAGCATCGCCAGGCTCGGCTTCGAGGTCGTCTTCGAAGGCGATACCGCGCGCGAAATCGGCATCGCCGGCTACCCGGCGCTCACGCCGGCCGAAATTGGGGCGCGAGCGGACGTGGCGATCGTGCTCGGCGGCGACGGCACGATGCTCGGCATCGGCCGCCAGCTTGCGCCATACCGGACCCCGCTGATCGGGATCAACCACGGTCGGCTCGGCTTCATCACCGACATCGCGGCATCCGACATGCACGCGCTCGTTCCCGTGCTGCTGGCCGGCAAGTTCGAGCGCGAGGAACGCTCGCTGCTCGAGGCGCGGATCATGCGCGACGGCGAACCGATCTACCACGCGCTCGCGTTCAACGACGTCGTCGTGAACCGCAGCGGCTTCTCCGGGATGGTCGAGCTGCGCGCATCGGTCGACGGCCGCTATATGTATAACCAGCGTTCGGACGGCCTGATCGTCGCGACGCCCACCGGCTCGACCGCGTATGCACTGTCGTCGGCCGGCCCGATCCTCCATCCGCAGCTGGCGGGCATCGTGCTCGTGCCGATCGCGCCGCACGCGCTGTCGAACCGGCCGATCGTGCTGCCCGACGATTCGAAGATCGCGATCCAGATCGTCGGCGGCCGCGACGTCAACGTGAACTTCGACATGCAGTCGTTCACGTCGCTGGAGCTGAACGATACGATCGAGGTGCGCCGCTCGAAGCACACGGTGCCGTTCCTGCACCCGATCGGCTACAGCTACTTCACGACGCTGCGCAAGAAGCTGCACTGGAACGAACACGCATCGAACGAAGACGACAAGGCGTCCTGACGCCGCTGCCCCCGACACCATGCTCCGCCACCTCTCGATCCGCGACTTCGTCATCGTCGCCGCGCTCGATCTCGAATTCGACAGCGGCTTTTCCGTCTTTTCCGGTGAAACCGGCGCCGGCAAATCGATCCTGATCGACGCGCTCGCCCTCGCGCTCGGCGAACGCGCCGACGCGAGCGTCGTGCGCACCGGCTGCAGCCGCGCCGACATCACGGCCGAATTCACGCCGCACGACCGCGTTGCGCGCTGGCTGGACGAACACGCATTCGACGCCGAGGACACCGTGATGCTGCGCCGCGTGATCGATGCGAACGGCCGCTCGCGGGCCTTCATCAACGGCACCAGCGCGACGCTCGCGCAACTGCGCGAACTCGGCGAGATGCTCGTCGACATCCACGGCCAGCACGCGCACCAGTTGCTGATGCGCCCCGACGCGCAGCGCGAGTTGTTCGACACGCATGCGGGGCTCGTCGCCGATGCCGCGAACGTCGCGCGCGCGTGGCGCGTGTGGCGCGATGCGACGCAGGCGATCGACGCCGCGAAGGCACACGAGCGCGAATTGCAGCTCGAACGCGAAAAGCTCGCGTGGCAGCTCGCCGAACTGGACAAGCTCGCGCCGCAAGCCGGCGAATGGGACGAAGTCAGCAACGAACACAAGCGCCTGTCGCATTCGGCGAACCTGATCGAAGGCGTGCGCGGCGCGCTCAACGCGCTGTCCGAGTCCGACGATGCGCTGCTCGCGCAGCTCGGCGCGATCGTGTCGAAGCTGCGCGGCCTGGCCGACTACGACACCGCGCTCGGCGATGCGCTCGCGTCGCTGGAGCCGGCCGAGATCCAGTTGCAGGAAGCCGTCTATTCGCTGTCGCACTATGCGCAGCGCGTCGATCTCGACCCGGAGCGGCTCGCGCAGGTCGAAACGCGCCTCGACGCGCTGCACTCGACCGCCCGCAAGTTCCGGCTGCCGCCCGACACGCTGCACGAAGAGCATGCGGCGCGCCGCGCGCAGCTCGCCGCGCTCGACGCGGCCGCCGATCTCGGTGCGCTCGAAGCCGCGCAGGCGAAGGCGCGGGAAGCCTATCTCGCCGACGCCAAACGCCTGTCGAAGGCGCGCGCGCAGGCCGCGAAGGCGCTCGGCACGGCCGTCACGGCCGGCATGCAGGAACTGTCGATGGCGGGCGGCAGCTTCGAAGTCGCGCTCGTGCCGCTCGCCGACGGCGGCCCGCACGGGCTCGAGCAGGTCGAATTCCGCGTGGCCGGCCACCCGGGCGTGCCGCTGCGGCCGCTCGCGAAAGTCGCGTCGGGCGGCGAACTCGCACGGATCAGCCTCGCGCTCGCGGTGATCGCCAGCGCGGCGAGCCCGACGCCGACGCTGATCTTCGACGAAGTCGATACGGGGATCGGCGGCGGCGTCGCCGAAGTGGTCGGCCGCCTGCTGCACCAGCTCGGGCGTGACCGTCAGGTGTTGTGCGTGACGCACCTGCCGCAAGTCGCCGCGCGCGGCGACCATCATTTTCAGGTCGCGAAGGGCGCCGACGAGCGCGGCGGCACGGTATCGTCGGTCGTCCCGCTCGACAAGGCGAGCCGCGTCGAGGAAGTCGCGCGGATGCTCGGCGGGCTCGAAATCACGGCCACCACGCGCAAGCACGCGAAGGAAATGCTGGCGGCCTGACACCGGCACCCAACGGCTGAATGCAAAAAGACCGGCGCACGCGCCGGTCTTTTGCGGGAAGCGGCCGACCGAGCGCGCTCGCCCTGCCCGTCGATTCGAACACTCGCCTCGAACACCCCCACTCAACCGCCCGTTTCAACCGCCCCAAACACGCGCTCCCACAGCGCCGTCACGGCCGCCCGCTCGTCGGCCACCACGGCCGGCTCGACGCGCGCCTTCTCCATCCCGTCGAGCCGCAGCTTGTGCTGCAGCTTCCGGTACGTGCGGTACGCCGCGCCGACGCGCTCGGCCTCGTCCTCGCCCATCAGCCCGAAACGCGCGACCTCGCGCAGCAGCGCGATGTTGCCGGTATTGCGGATCAGCTCGGCGTCGCTCGACGCATGCAGCAGCACCCAGTACTGGACGATGAACTCGATGTCGACCATCCCGCCGCGATCGTGCTTCAGGTCGAACAGCTCGGTGTGGTTCGGATGGCCGGCGAACACCTTGCCGCGCATGTCGACGATCTCCTTCGCGAGTACGGCCCCGTCGCGCGGCGTCGTCAGCACCTGCTGGCGGATCGCCTCGAAATCCGCGCCGATCTGCGCGTCGCCCGCGCTGTAGCGGGCGCGCGTCAGCGCCTGGTGCTCCCACACCCACGCGGTATTCGCCGCATCGCCCTCGCGCAGTTGATAGCGGCGGAACGCGTCGAGATCGGTGACGAGCAGCCCGGCCTCGCCGTTCGGCCGCAGCCGCAGGTCGATGTCGAACAGCGCGCCCGCGCCGGTCGCGGTGGTGAGCCACGTGATCAGGCGCCGCGTGAAGGTCGTGTAGACGTCCGCCGCGCGCTCGTCCGGATCGTCGTACAGGAAGATCAGGTCGAGATCCGACGCATAGCCGAGCTCCTTGCCGCCCAGCTTGCCGTACGCGATCACCGCGAACTTCGGCACGTCGCGATGGCACTTCGCGAGCTGCGACCAGACGACTTCGATCGTCACGTCGAGCACCGCGTCGGCCAGCTCGGACAGCCGGTCGCTCACGTGCTCGACCGACAGTTGCCCGGCCAGGTCGATCAGCAGGATCCGGAACACCTCCGCGTGCTGTGCATGGCGCAGCAGGTCCATCTGCTGCTCGGGGCCGTCGGCCGCCGCGAGCCGCGCGCGCAGCGCATCCTTGAACGCGGGCCAGTCGAACGGGCTCGCGATCGCCTCGTCGTCGAGCAGCTCGTCGAGCAGTTGCGGGTGGCGGATCAGGTAGCCGCCGCCCCAGCGCGTCGCGCCGAGCACCGACAGCACGCGATCGAGCGCGGCCGGATATTCGGTCAGCAGCGCGAGATAGACGCCGCGCCGGCTGACCGTCTCGAGCAGGTCGAACAGGCGCACGATCGTGTCGTCGCGGCGCGCGGCGTCGATCTTCGGCGCGGCGTCGAGCGCCCGCTGCGCGACGCTGTCGAAGCGCTGCCGGCTCTTTTCCGGCAGCCCGGTGTAGCGCGACGATTGCCAGATCGCGCGCAGCCGCGCGAGCACGGCGGCCGGATCGGCGAAGCCCAGGCCGTCGAGGCGCGCGACCAGCGCGTCGTCCTCGCCGTCGTCGGCCAGCGCGCCGCTCCAGATCCACGCGGCTGCCGTGTCGTCGCCGGCCGCGCAGGGGCCGCCGTTCGCCTTGTCGGCAAAAATCTGGTCGAACTGCGCTTCGACGAACGTGCGGTGGCCATCCAGCACCGTCATCAGCGCCGCGTAGTCGGCAAAACCGAGCGACGCGGCCAGCGCCGCGCGCTCGTCGGGCTCGACCGGCATCGCGTGCGTCTGCGCGTCGTTGCGGTACTGCAGCCGGTGCTCGAGCGTGCGCAGGAAGTTGTACGCGTCGGTGAGCCGTTCTCGCACGTCGTCGCCGATCAGCCCGCGCGCCTGCGCGTGGCGCAGCACCGCGAGCGTCGGCCGCACGCGGAATCCCGCATCCTGGCCGCCGCGGATCAACTGGAACACCTGCGCGCTGAACTCGATCTCGCGGATCCCGCCGCGCCCGAGCTTGATGTCGTCGGCCTTGTCGGGGCGCATCGACGCGCGCCGCGCGGCTTCGTGCCGGATCTGCTGGTGCAGCGAACGGATCGCGCCGATCACGCCGAAATCGAGATAGCGCCGGTACACGAACGGCTTGACGATCGATTCGAGCTGCGCCGCGAGCCGCTGCGCCGCGTCGCTGCCGCCTTCCGACACGAGCCGCCCCTTGATCCACGCATAGCGTTCCCACTCGCGCCCCTGCACGTAGAAATATTCCTCGAGCATGCCGATGCTGCAGACGAGCGGCCCCGAATCGCCGTTCGGACGCAGCCGCATGTCGACGCGAAACACGTAGCCGTCGGCCGTGACCTCGGACAGCACGCCGATCAGGCGCCGACCGAGCCGCGTGAAGTACTCCTGCGTGGACAGCGGCGAACGCGTGCCGCCAGTGGTCTCGCCGTCGTCCTCGTACACGAAGATCAGGTCGATGTCGGACGACACGTTCAGCTCGCGGCCGCCGAGCTTGCCCATCCCGACCACGCCGAGCACGACGCGCTGGCCGTCGGCGCCGCGCGGCTCGCCGTACTGCGCCTCGAGTTCGGCCGACAGCAGCGCGAGCGAGCGCTGCACGGCCACTTCGGCGAGATCGGTCATCGCGCCCGTGACCTCGGCGACGTCCGCCAGCCCGCGCAGGTCGCGCTCCGCGACCGCGCCGAACGCCTCGGCGCGCAACTGCCGCAGCGCGCGCTTCAGTTGCTCGTCGCCCGGCGCGGCGGCGCCGGCCGGCGTCGCGAGCAGCTCGGTGAGGCGCGCGTCGAGCTGCGCGCGGCCGAGCGGCGCGGCTGCCCACGCGGCGATCTGCTCGGCCAGCGCGGGGCGCGCGGCAGCCGCGCGGGCAAGGTATCGGGAATAGGACGTGCTGATCAGGGCGGAAGCGTCGGTCATCGAGAAGCGGGCCTGGCGAAAAGGCCGGCGGCAGCGGACCGGCGCGTACGCGCCCCGCTGCCGCCGGCCCCATGGACTCGGCACGGCGCCGCCGGACGCGCGTGCGCCCGTCGCGACACCGCGCGCCGGAAAGCCCGTGCCGCGCTGCCTCCAACGGCCGCCGGCACGAACCCGTGTGATACATTTCAACGTCAGTCTGCAAAATTACCATATCGCCGCCCGTCCGCCGCATGTCCGACCGTCAGGAATCCGCCGTAGCTGCGCCCGAAGCGGGACCTCCGAAGCACGATCATCCGGTCCTGCGTCGCGTGTTCAGGGTGACGCTGGCAGTCGGGATCGGCAGCTACTTCGTCGCGGCCGGCGCCTTCCTCGGGCTGCGCTACGTGCTGCTGCCCCGCATCGACGAATTCCGCCCACGCATCGAACGCGCGGTGTCCGACAAGCTCCACGCGCAGCTTTCGATCGGCAAGCTTTCCCCGAACTGGTCCGGCATGCAGCCGGGCGTCGAACTCACGAACCTGACGATCCGCGGCCGCGACGGCAAGGTCGCGCTGTCGGTGCCGCACGCGACGGCCGCGCTGTCGTGGATGTCGCTGCTGCGGCTGTCGCCCGCGCTGTCGAGCCTGATCGTCGACCAGCCCGACCTCGTCGTCGCGCGGGCGGCCGACGGCTCGCTGAGCGTGGCGGGGGTCGGCGTTGCGACCACCCACGGCGGCAACGACACGTTCGGCACCTGGCTGCTGAAGCAGGAAGCGATCGTGCTGCGCGGCGGCACGCTGCGCTGGCGCGACGCGCAGCACGACGCGCCGGAACTCGTGCTGGCGGGCATCCGGCTCGCGGTGCTGAACGACGGCCGCGTGCACAAGGCCGCGCTGCAGGCGCCCGCGAACGGCACGCTGCTGCTCGGCCCGCTCGATTTCCGCGCCCGCTTCAGGCACAAGCCGCTCGCGCCGATCGGCAAGCCGGCGAACTGGACGGGCGACGCGTACCTGTCGACCGGCCCCGTCGACCTGCAGACGCTCACGCGCTATCTCGACGTGCCGCTCACGATCCATGCGGGCCGGATCGACAACGCGATCTGGGCGACCTTCGGCGACGGCCACCTGCGCTCGGCGGGCGGCGACCTGCAAGGCGCCGACGTCGCGCTGCGCGTGCGCCCGACGCAGCCGCGGCTCGACGTGCCGACGGTCGGCTTCGGCTGGGACATGGTGCTCGATGCGGGCCACGACTACACGCTGCACCTGACGCGCTTCAATGCGGAGCTCGGCCAGCCGCCGCTGCCGGACGGCACGCCGCTCGCCCGCTCGCTCGCGCTGTCGACGCTGACGGCGCGCTACCGCGTGCCGACCGCGAACCAGGGGCAACTGCTCAGCGTGGTCGGCGACCGCGTCGATCTCGGCATCCTCAGCGAATTCATCCGCGGGCTGCCGCTGCCGGCGCGCCTGCGCAACGAGCTGATCAAGATCGACCCGCGCGGGATGGTGTCGAACTATCACATCGAGGTCGAGCGCGCGAAACCCGCGCACGCCGATCTCGCCGACGAGGAGCGGCGCATGGGCGCCGCGCCGATCGTCCGCTACCGCTTTCTCGGCGATCTGCAAGGCATCAGCTTCGCCGCGCAGGAGCCGCCGCCCGGGCTCTCGCCGCGCGGTCACCCTCGCGCCGGCTGGCCGGGCGTCGAGAACCTGTGGGGCCGCGTCGATGCGAACGAGACGGGCGGCGCCGCGCATTTCGACACGGTCCACGCGGCCGTCACCGTGCCCGGCGAATTCGACGAGCCCCGCCTGACGTTCGACCGGCTGCGCGGCAATGCCAAATGGACGATCACGCCCGCGCCCGGCGACAAGCACGCGCGCGTCGACGTGTCGCTGCCCGACCTGTTCGTGTCGAACCCCGATGCCGAAATCGCGGTGTCGGGCTCGTACACGAACCCCGGCCACGGTCGCGGGTCGCTCGACCTGCGCGCGGATTTCGCGCGCGCATCGGTCGCGCGCATTCCGCGCTACCTGCCGACCGGGATGTCCGAGCACCTGCGCGACTATCTCGGCCACGCCCTGCAGGACGGCAACGTGACCAAGGGCGCGTCGATCGTCGCGCGCGGCCCGCTCGAGAAATTCCCGTTCGAACACGAGCCGGACGCCGGCGTGTTCCACATCGTCGCGCCGTTCACCGGCGGCCGCTTCGAGCCGACGCCGTATCCGCCGCGCAAGCTCGCGAACGGTACGCCGAGCGTCTGGCCGGCGCTCGACGGGATCGACGGCGTGTTCGAGCTCGCGCAGAACAAGCTGCGCTTCGACATCGCGCGCGCGCGTTACAAGCGCGTCACGCTGACGAAGGTCGCGGGCCGCATCGACGATCTCGGCAATCCGTCGCACTCGCCGCTGATCATCGACGGCCATGCGCAGGGCCCGCTCGCCGACCTGATCGACTATGCGGACAACAGCTCGCTCGGCACGATGAGCAACCATGTCGGCCAGCGGATCGACGCGCAGGGGCCCGCGTCGCTCGCGCTCAAGATCACGATTCCGCAGCACGTCCCGCATCCGCACACGCACGTCGAAGGCGCGCTCGCGTTCGGCGGCAACACGCTGTCGACCAGCGGCGTGCCGCCGCTGTCGGCACTGCGCGGCAGCGTCCGCTTCACCGAGGCCGGCGCATCGCTGCACGACCTGTCGGCGCGCTTCCTGGGCGGCCCGGTGCGCGCGAACGGCACCTTCCGGTCGCACGGCCCGTACGCGGTGGACGTCGACGGCCGGCTCGCGCTCGACGCCGCGCGCGGCCTGAACCTGCACGGCGCGGCCGCCGCGCTGCTCGAACACGTGGTCGGCGACGCGCCGTACAAGATCGCGGTGCGCGGCGCGCCGGGCCGCCTGCCCGACGTCAGCGCGCAATCCGACCTGACGGGCGTCGCGCTGAACTTCCCGGCGCCGTTCGCGAAACCGGCCGGCACGCCGATGCCGTTCCGCTTCACGCTGCAGCCGGCGCCGCAGGCGGACGGCAAACGCCTCGAACACGCCGACCTGACGCTCGGCCCGGTGACGGCGACCTACCTGCTCGACGCGACGCGCGGCCAGCCGCTGCGCGCGGTACGCGGCGCGATGGGCATCCACCGGATGCCCGACATGCCGCAGGACGGCGTGAGCGCGGCCGTCGACGTCAACGAGCTGGACGCCGACGCATGGCTCGCGCTCGCCCACACGCTGAAGCCCGACACGCCGCGCGCGCCGGAACCGCAGGCGGCACCGCGCGTCGATTTCGCGAGCTTCGCGCCAAAGCGCTTCGCGTTCCATTTCGGCACGCTGAAGCTGCTCAAGCGCAACTGGGAAAACGTGATCGTCGGCGCGTCGCACGTCGACGACCTGTGGCAGGCGAACATCGCGTCGAACCAGGTTTCGGGCTACCTGTCGTGGGCGCCGGGCGGCGGTCACAACGGCGCGGGCGTGCTCAACGCGCGGCTCGCCAAGCTCGTCGTGCCGCAGAGCGCGCAGCACGACCTCGTCGGCCGCGCGATGAACCTGCCGACGCCGACCGACCGGCCGATGCCGTCGATCGACCTGATCGTCGACCAGGTCGTCGCGCGCGATCACGACATCGGCCGGCTCGTCGTCAACGCGCGCAACATCGACGAAGACGGCACGCCCGTGTGGCAGCTCGACAAGCTGGAACTGTCGAACCCGGCCGCGAAGCTCACGGCCACCGGCAACTGGCGCACGTCGCGCCGTGCGCTCGCCCGCGGCGCCGACGAAACCGATGCGCCGCGCCGCACCGTGTTCGACTTCAAGCTCGACATCGACAACGCGGGCGCACTGCTCGACCGCGTCGGCCTGCCGCGCACGCTCGCGGACGGTCACGGCTCGGTCACGGGCAAGGTCGGCTGGCGCGGCGGCCCGACCGCGCTCGACTTTCCGTCGCTCGGCGGCCAGGTCGCGGTCGACCTCGAGCACGGGAAGATCCTGAAGGTCGACCCGGGCGCGGCCAAACTGCTCGGCGTGCTGAGCCTGCAGAGCCTCGCGCGCTTCCTGACGCTGAATTTCCGCGACGTGGTCGGCAAGGGGCTGCCGTTCGACAAGATCGCCGGGACCGGCCGGATTTCGAACGGAATCGCGCGCACCGACGACTTCTCGATGATGACGGGCCCCGCGAACGTCACCGTGCGCGGCGCGGTCGATCTCGGCACCGAGACGCAGGATCTGCATGCGCACGTCGCGCCGAAGATCAGCGCGGGCGCGGCCGCGATCGGGGCAGCCATCATCAACCCGCTGCTCGGCGTCGGCGTGCTGGCCGCGAACTACGCGCTGTCCGAGACGCTGTCGCACGCGTTCGCGCTCGACTACACGATCACCGGCTCGTGGGCGCACCCGCACATCGAGCGGGTGCGGGGCGATCAGGGTAAGATGAATCACGGTCCGGCCGATGCAGCGAGCCATTGAACGCGCATCGAACCGCAGGAGGCCGGACCGCACCCCATTTATGACGCAACCGATTCCGCGATGACCGACCACGCCCGTTCCGCCACGCCCTTCCAGGTCGCCGCGCTGCAGATGGTGAGCGCGCCGGACGTCACCCGCAATCTCGCCGAAGCGCGCCGCCTGATCGCGGAAGCCGCCGGCGAAGGCGCGCAGCTCGTGCTGCTGCCCGAATATTTCTGCTTCATGGGCCACCGCGACACCGACAAGCTCGCGCTTGCTGAACCGTACCGGGACGGCCCGATCCAGCAATTCCTCGCCGACGCCGCGCGCCGCCACGGCATCTGGGTGATCGGCGGCACGCTACCGCTGAAGTCGCCGGAACCCGACCGCGTGCTGAACACGACGCTCGTGTTCGATCCGTCCGGCAACGAGGCCGCGCGCTACGACAAGATCCACCTGTTCAACTTCGAGAAAGGCGACGAATCGTTCGACGAGGCGCGCACGATCCGCGCGGGCGATACGGTCGTCGCGTTCGATGCCCCGTTCGGGCAGGTCGGCCTGTCGGTCTGTTACGATCTCCGCTTTCCGGAGCTGTATCGCCGGATGGGCGACTGCGCGCTGATGGTCGTGCCGTCGGCGTTTACGTATACGACGGGCCGCGCGCACTGGGAAACGCTGCTGCGCGCGCGGGCCGTCGAGAACCAGTGCTACGTGCTTGCGGCCGCGCAGGGCGGCAAGCACGAGAACGGCCGGCGCACGTGGGGCCACAGCATGCTGATCGACCCGTGGGGCGAGATCGTCGCGGTGCGCGACGAGGGCGCGAGCGTCGTGCTCGGCACGCTCGATCCGCAACGCATCGCCGACGTACGCCAGAGCCTGCCCGCGTGGCGGCACCGCGTGCTGAGCTGAATCCGCCGCACCGCTTGAAACGCCGCGCGGCCCACCCATCTGCCCGGCAGCACCCGACAACTTTTTGAGAATCCCGATATCCGCATGAACATCATCGAACCCGGCATCCGCAACCTCGCGCTGGCGAAGGACATCCTGCTCACGCCGTACGGCCTCGACGAAAGCCTGCTCACGCGCACGATCGCCGACATCTTCACGCATCGCGTCGACTACGCGGACCTGTACTTCCAGGCGACCCGCAGCGAAGCGTGGAGCCTCGAGGAAGGCATCGTCAAATCGGGCAGCTTCAGCATCGACCAGGGCGTCGGCGTGCGCGCGGTCGCGGGCGACCGCACCGCGTTCGCGTACTCGGACGACCTGTCGCCCGAAGCGATCGCGCAAGCCGCCGCCGCGACCAAGGCGATCGCGGCGGCCGGCGGCGGCCGCCAGAAAATCAAGGCCGCCTCGTCGCTGACGGGCATCTCGGGCCGCGACCTGTACCTGCCGTCCGATCCGCTCGCGTCGCTCGACGCGACGGCCAAGGTCAAGCTGCTGGAACGCATCGAACAGATGGCGCGCGGCCGCGACCCGCGCGTCACGCAGGTGATGGCGGGCCTCGCCGGCGAATACGACGTCGTGCTGGTCGCGCGCAGCGACGGTGCGCTCGCGGCCGACATCCGCCCGCTCGTGCGCGTATCGGTCACGGTGATCGCCGAACAGAACGGCCGCCGCGAGATCGGCTCCGGCGGCGGCGGCGGCCGTTTCGACTACGGCTACTTCACCGACGAAGTCCTGTCGCGCTACGTCGACGACGCCGTGCACGCGGCCCTCGTGAACCTCGACGCGCGCCCGGCGCCCGCCGGCGCGATGACGGTGGTGCTCGGGCCGGGCTGGCCGGGCGTGCTGCTGCACGAGGCGATCGGCCACGGACTCGAAGGCGACTTCAACCGCAAGGGTTCGTCCGCGTTCGCGGGCCGGATCGGCGAGCAGGTCGCCGCGAAGGGCGTGACGGTGGTCGACGACGGCACGCTGCCGAACCGCCGCGGCTCGCTGAACATCGACGACGAAGGCAACCCGACGCAGTGCACGACGCTGATCGAGGACGGCATCCTGAAGGGCTATATCCAGGACACGCTGAACGCGCGCCTGATGAAGATGCCGGTCACCGGCAACGCGCGGCGCGAGTCGTACGCGGCGCTGCCGATGCCGCGCATGACCAACACGTACATGCTGAACGGCGACAAGGATCCGCAGGAAATCATCGCGTCGGTGAAGAACGGCCTGTACGCGGTGAACTTCGGCGGCGGCCAGGTCGACATCACGAACGGCAAGTTCGTGTTCTCGGCGTCCGAGGCGTACATGATCGAGAACGGCAAGGTCACCTACCCGGTGAAGGGCGCGACGCTGATCGGCAGCGGCCCGGAATCGCTGAAGTACGTGAGCATGATCGGCAACGACATGTCGCTCGACACGGGTGTCGGCGTATGCGGCAAGGAAGGCCAGAGCGTGCCGGTCGGCGTCGGCCAGCCGACCCTGCGGATCGACAAGATGACGGTCGGCGGTACGGCATAACCGCATCGTGGCGCAGACAATCCGCGTATTTTGACGAAAACGCGCGGATTGTCCGCATTTTTGAACGAACCCGGTTGCCAGCCGCGCAGGGACCGGGTATAAATTCCGAATCAACTTTTTTGACCAGCCGAATTTCCGTCATGTCCGCCAAGTTTTACTTTTACTTTTTTTGGTATCTCAGACCGCTGGCGGATCGAGAGGGTTGATGGCGCGTGAAGCGCAACCGAAATTCCCGAAAAAACCGCCGGCGAACCCGGCGGTTTTTTTTCGCCCTTCGCCAGCCGGTCGCCGCCGCAGCGGGTCCTGCGACCCCGACCGAACTACTGAATTGCCCGAATTGATGAATCTGCCGCACGCGCACTGACCGAACGGCGCCCCGGAAAACCAGGAGAAACAGCATGCCCCCGCACAACACCGACGACGTCCGCATTCGCGAACTCAAGGAACTGACGCCGCCCGCCCACCTGATCCGCGAATTCGCGTGCTCCGAAGCCGCGTCCGAGCTGATCTACCACTCGCGCCAGTCGATGCACCGCATCCTGCACGGGATGGACGACCGGCTGATCGTCGTGATCGGGCCGTGCTCGATCCACGATACGAAGGCGGCGATCGAATACGCGGGCCGGCTCGTGAAGGAACGCGAACGCTTCAAGGGCGAGCTGGAAATCGTGATGCGCGTGTACTTCGAGAAGCCGCGCACGACGGTCGGCTGGAAGGGGCTCATCAACGATCCGCATCTCGACAACAGCTTCAAGATCAACGAAGGACTGCGCACCGCGCGCGAGCTGCTGCTGCAGATCAACGAAATGGGGCTGCCGGCCGCGACCGAATACCTCGACATGATCAGCCCGCAGTACATCGCCGACCTGATCTCGTGGGGCGCGATCGGCGCACGCACGACCGAGTCGCAGGTGCACCGCGAGCTCGCGTCGGGGCTGTCGTGCCCGGTCGGCTTCAAGAACGGCACCGACGGCAACGTCAAGATCGCGGTCGACGCGATCAAGGCCGCGTCGCAGCCGCACCATTTCCTGTCGGTGACGAAGGGTGGCCATTCGGCGATCGTGTCGACGGCCGGCAACGAGGACTGCCACGTGATCCTGCGCGGCGGCAAGACGCCGAACTACGACGCGGACAGCGTGAACGCCGCGTGCGCGGACATCGGCAAGGCCGGCCTCGCCGCGCGCCTGATGATCGACGCGAGCCACGCGAACAGCTCGAAGAAGCACGAGAACCAGATCCCGGTGTGCGCCGACATCGGCCGCCAGATCGCGGCGGGCGACGAGCGCATCGTCGGCGTGATGATCGAGTCGCACCTGGTCGAAGGCCGCCAGGACCTGAAGGAAGGCTGCGCGCTGACCTACGGCCAGAGCATCACCGACGCGTGCATCGCGTGGGACGACAGCGTGAAGGTGCTCGAAGGCCTCGCGGACTCGGTGAAGGCGCGCCGCGTCGCACGCGGCAGCGGCAACTGACGGACGCCGACAGGCTGACCGTATGGCCCCGCCTGTCGGCGAATTGGCCATGCGGCCAGCGTGCGGTCGGCGGGTTGCTCTGCTAGACTAGCTAACATCATCTAGCTAATGAGGGATTGGCCATGTCGACCGTCAACATGCATGATGCCAAGTCGCGGCTTTCCAGCCTCGTGGAAGCGCTTGAATCGGGGCGCGAAGCCGAAGTCGTGATCGCCCGCAATGGTCATCCGGTCGCCCGGCTCGTTCCGTACACCGCACCGAAGCGGATCGGCGCAGCCCGTCAGTTGCTTGCCGGATTGAACATTCCGACAAGCGTCGACACATTCAATGCCGGCGATGAATCGATCGCCGCCGACTTCGATGTCAGCTCGGACCATGGGCTTGCACCGTGAAGCTGCTGCTCGATACGCACATCGCGCTGTGGGCGGCTGAAGGCGCGCCGCACCTTTCGGCAAAAGCGGCCGCATTGATCGAACATCCCCAGAACACGCTGTACGTCAGCGCCGCGTCGATTTGGGAAATCGCGATCAAATACCGCAAAGGCAATCTGCCCGTCCATCCGAGAGACGCACGTTCGGCATTTCGGCTTGCGGGTTTTGCAGAGTTGCCGATCAGCAGCGATCACGCCGAGGCAGTCGCCGCGTTGCCGGATTTCCCGGACCATGCCGATCCGTTCGACCGCATGATGGTCGCGCAGGCGCTGCACGAAGGCATGCCGCTCGTCAGTGCCGATCCGAAGGTGTGGCGCTACCATGCAACGCTGATGTTGCGCGCCTGAAGTCGCCCGCACGGCGCCGCAAGTAAAAAGCCCGGCTCACGCCGGGCTTTGTCATTTCGTCGTTGCCTCGGCCGCAACCGGCCGTCAGATCCTCACTCGAGCGCGCCCGACCCGAAGATCTCGGTGTTCACGCGTTCCGGCGCGACGCCGAGCGCGACGAGCGCATCGCGCTGCGCCTTCATGAACGCGATCGGCCCGCAGATGTAGTAGTCCGCGTCCGGCACCAGCGCGTACTGCTGCACACGCTCCGGCGTAAGGCGCCCTTCGAGGTCGTGATCGATGCCGGCACGATCGTTCGGGCCGACCAGTTCATACAGCACCGTGCGCTTCACGTTCGCGTGCTCGCGCGCCGTGTCGTTCAGCCAGTCGCGGAACGCGTGCACCGCGCCCGAACGGCATGCATGGATGAACCGCACGTCGCGCTGGCTGCCTTCGGCCATCAGCGTCGACGCCATCGACATCATCGGCGTGATGCCGACGCCGCCCGAGATCAGCACGACCGGCGTATCCACGTCGCGCTTCAGCGAGAAATCGCCCATCGGCGCGGTCACCTCGACGATCGCACCCTCTTCGACGCCATCGTGCATCAGCGTCGACACCTTGCCGGCCGGGATCGCGTCGGCCTTGCCGGCCTCGCGCTTCACCGAGATGCGCAGCCATTTGCCATGCGGCGCGTCCGACAGGCTGTACTGGCGCGGCTGGTCGACGCCGAGATCGCCGACGAAACGCTTCACCGTGATGTACTGGCCCGGCTCGAAGGTCGGCGCGTCGCCGCCGTCGGCGGGCGTCAGGTAGAACGACGTGATCTCGTCGCTTTCACGCACCTTGCGCGCGACCTTGAACGGGCGGAAGCCGCTCCACGCGGCATTCGCGTACAGGTCGGCCTCGGCGCCGATCAGGATCTGCGCGAGCTGGCCGTACGCGACGCGCCACGCTTCGAGCGTGGCGGCATCGACCGCGTCTCCCAGCACCTCGACGATCGACGCGAGCAGGTTCTCGCCGACGATCGGGTAATGTTCGGGGCGGATGTTCAGGCTCGCGTGCTTGTGCGAGATGCGCGACACCGCGCCGCCCAGCGCGCCGAGGTTGTCGATGTTCGCCGCATACGCATAGACGGCCTTCGCGAGCGTCTCCGGCTGGCTGCCGGTCTTCTGGTGCGTCTGGTTGAACAGGTTCTTCAGTTCCGGATGACGCGCGAACATGCGCTGATAGAAATGCTTCGTGATCGTCGCGCCGTGCTCGGCGAGGACAGGGGCGGTGGCCTTCACACGGGCCATCTGGTCAGCGGTGAGGTGGGTCATGTTCGTTCTCCGTTAAACATGCTCATACGATACATGTTTAAAAACAAGGCCCCCTCGGGCAAATTGTCGCAGTGCGCAAAACATGACGCCGCGCTAGCGGACGCGCCCGCGCTCCCACAGCACGTCGGCGCCGCCGCCGGCGCGGTTCAGCACGCGCGCCAGCACGAACAGCAGGTCGGACAGCCGGTTCACGTACCGCCGCGGCGCATCATTGAGCGTGTCGCCGCGGCCGAGCGCGAC
Source organism: Burkholderia sp. A2 (assembly GCF_001729305.1). NCBI lineage: Bacteria > Pseudomonadati > Pseudomonadota > Betaproteobacteria > Burkholderiales > Burkholderiaceae > Burkholderia > Burkholderia sp. A2. Next base: position 95,091 of record NZ_LZXX01000024.1, read on the forward strand.
GATCGAGCGCTCCGCGCGGCGGCACACGGTTCGGCAGACGTGCGCGAGCGACGCCGCGCGCGAACCGGCCGGCAGGATGAATTCCTTCAGCGGCGGCAGCGTCGCGTTGTAATCGGCCAGCCACTGGTCGAGGCGCGCGAGATGCGTGTCGTCGAGCACCGCGTGGCCGGGGATGCACAGCTCGCCGCCGAGATCGAACAGGTCGTGCTGGATCGTGACGAGCGCGGTGCGTACGTCGTCCGGCAGCGGCTCGGCCAGCAGCACGCCGAGAGTCGAGTTCAGTTCGTCGACGTCGCCGATCGCGGCGATCCGCGCGTCGTCCTTGCCGATGCGCCGCCCGTCGCCGAGCCCGGTGGTGCCGTCGTCGCCCGTGCGCGTCGCGATCTTGCTCAAGCGGTTGCCCATGCGAATGTCCTCTCGTGCGCGGCCGCGACGCGGCCCGGTTGGCTGGAACGCGATTATCGCAGCCCGCGGCGGGAGGCGCAGCAGGCGTTACAGCGTAGAATGGGCCGACAGTATGACAAGCAGTCAGGAGACATCGTGAACCACCCTGCCCCGCCGGCCGCCACGCGCCGCCCGCTGCCCCCCGCCATGCTCGATGCGCTGCGCGCCGCTTTCGGCGAGCGCGTGTCGACCGCCGACGCGGTCCGTGCCCATCACGGCCGCGACGAATCCCCGTTCGATCCGCAACTGCCCGACGCCGTCGTGTTCGCGCGCAGCACCGACGACGTGCGCGAAGTCGTGTCGCTGTGCTCGCTCTACAGCGTGCCGCTGATCCCGTACGGCGCCGGCTCGTCGCTCGAAGGCCACCTGCTGGCGGTGCGCGGCGGCGTGTCGCTCGACCTGTCGGAAATGAACCGCGTGCTGTCGATCAACGCCGAAGACCTGACCGTGACGGTCGAGCCGGGCATCACGCGCAAGGCGCTCAACGAAGCGCTGCGCGACACCGGCCTGTTCTTCCCGATCGATCCGGGCGCCGACGCCAGCATCGGCGGGATGACCGCGACGCGCGCATCCGGCACCAACGCGGTGCGCTACGGCACGATGCGCGAGAACGTGCTCGGCCTCACCGCGGTGCTCGCGGACGGCCGCGTGGTGAAAACCGGTTCGCGCGCGCGCAAGTCGTCGGCCGGCTACGACCTCACGCGACTGTTCGTCGGGTCCGAAGGCACGCTCGGCGTGATCACCGAGATCACGCTGCGCCTGCACCCGCTGCCCGAAGCCGTATCGGCCGCGATCTGCACGTTCCCGACGATGGGCGACGCGGTGCGCACGGTGATCGAGACGATCCAGATCGGCGTGCCGATCGCGCGCGTCGAATTCGTCGACGCGCTGGCCGTGCGCTCGATCAATCGTCACTCGAACCTGACGCTGGCCGAAGCGCCGACGCTGTTCTTCGAATTCCACGGCACCGACGCCGGCGTGAAGGAACAGGCCGAACTCGTGCAGGCGCTCGCCGGCCAGAACGCCGGCCAGGGCTTCGAATGGGCGACGCGCCCCGAGGATCGCACGCGGCTCTGGTCCGCGCGCCACAACGCGTACTTCGCGATGCTGCAGTTGAAACCCGGCTGCCGCGCGGTGACGACCGACGTGTGCGTGCCGATCTCGCAACTCGCTGCATGCGTCGAGGAAACCGAGGTCGACCTGCGCGCGTCATCGCTGCCCTGCCCGATCGTCGGCCACGTCGGCGACGGCAATTTCCACGTCGCGATCCTGATCGATCCCGACAAGCCGGAGGAGCTCGCCGAAGCCGAGCGCATCAACGACCGGATCGTCGAGCGCGCGCTGCGGCTGGGCGGCACCTGCACGGGCGAGCACGGCGTCGGGCTGCACAAGATGCGCTTCCTGCCGAAGGAGCACGGCGACAACGCGATCGACACGATGCGCGCGATCAAGCTCGCGCTCGATCCGCGCAACCTGATGAATCCGGGCAAGATTTTCACGTGCTGACCCGGCGGCGCGACATCGCGCCCCACGCAGGAGACCTCATGAACGCTCCCGTCGAACTGTCGAGCGCCGCACGCGCGCAGCGCCAGCGTGAAGTCGTGCAGGCGCTGATGGCCGTGTTGCCGACGCACTGCCTGCTGTACCGCGACGAGGACACGGCGCCGTACGAATGCGACGGCCTGTCCGCGTACCGCCGGCTGCCGCTCGCGGTCGCGTTGCCCGAGACGGAGTCGCAGGTGCAGCGGATCGTGCAGATCTGCCGCCGCATGGACGTGCCGATCGTGCCGCGCGGCGCCGGCACGAGCCTGTCGGGCGGCGCGCTGCCGATCGCGCTCGGCGTCGTGCTGTCGCTCGCGCGCTTCACGCGCATCGTCGAGGTCGACCCGTACGCGCGCACCGCGACCGTGCAGCCCGGCGTGCGCAACCTCGCGATCTCGGAGGCGGCCGCACCGTACGGCCTGTATTACGCGCCCGATCCGTCGTCGCAGATCGCGTGCACGATCGGCGGCAACGTCGCGGAGAACTCCGGCGGCGTCCACTGCCTGAAATACGGGCTGACCGTGCACAACGTGATGCGCGTGCGCGCGGTGACGATCGACGGCGAGGTCGTCGAATTCGGCTCGCTCGCGCTCGACATGCCGGGCCTCGACCTGCTCGCGGTGATGATCGGCAGCGAAGGGATGTTCGCGATCGTCACCGAGGTCACGGTACGGCTGATCCCGAAGCCGCAGACCGCGCAGCTCGTGATGGCGAGCTTCGACGACGTCGTCAAGGGCGGTGAGGCGGTGGCGGCGATCATCGCGTCGGGCATCATCCCGGCCGGGCTCGAGATGATGGACAAGCCGGCCACGCAGGCCGTCGAGGCGTTCACGCACGCGGGCTACGACCTCGACGCGAAGGCGATCCTGCTGTGCGAATCGGACGGCACGCCGGAAGAAGTCGCCGAGGAGATCGTGCGGATGACCGCCGTGCTGCGCGAACACGGCGCGACGCGCATCCAGGTGTCGCGCAACGAGCACGAGCGGCTGCGCTTCTGGTCCGGCCGCAAGAACGCGTTCCCGGCCGCCGGCCGCATTTCCGCCGACTATTACTGCATGGACGGCACCGTGCCGCGCCGCGCGATCGGCCCGCTGCTCGCACGCATCGAGCAACTCGAAACGCGCTACGGGCTGCGCTGCATCAACGTGTTCCATGCGGGCGACGGCAACATGCATCCGCTGATCCTGTACAACGCGAACGATCCCGACGAGCTGCACCGCGCCGAGCAGTTCGGCGCGGAAATCCTCGAATGCTGTGTGGAGTTCGGCGGCAGCGTGACGGGCGAGCACGGCGTCGGCATCGAAAAACTCAATTCGATGTGCGTGCAGTTCTCGCCGCAGGAGCGCGATGCGTTCTTCGCGGTCAAGCGCGCATTCGATCCGGCCGGGCTGCTGAACCCGGACAAGGGCATCCCGACCCGCGCGCGCTGCGCCGAATACGGTCGCCAGCACGTGCGCGGCGGGCTGCTGCCGCACCCCGACCTGCCGCGTTTCTGAGCGGCGCGGGTCGCGGCACCGCACCGGCCGCCGCGGTGCGATGGTCCACCGCGCCCGCGCGGCGCGGTCGCGCGCCGGCGCCGGCATGCCGTACGCGAGACGGGGCTTAGGGATAGTCGCGATGTGGAATCGCGCCACCCCGGTACAATCGACCGAACAACAAGTCGAGGCAGCAACGGAACATGGAAGAGGACGACATCGTCGCCGGATGGGCCGAGCGCGTTCGCGCGGCCAGTGCCGACGGCCGGCCGCTGCGGATTCGCGGCGGCGGCACCAAGGACTGGTACGGCCAGGCGCTCGAGGGCGAAATACTCGACACGCGCGCGTTTCAGGGCATCGTGTCGTACGACCCGGCCGAACTCGTCGTCACGGTCCGCGCGGGCACGCCGCTCGCGCAGCTTGAAACCGTCCTCGCCGAGTGCGGCCAGATGCTGCCGTTCGAGCCGCCGCACTTCGGCCGCGCGGCGACCGTCGGCGGCTGCGTCGCGGCCGGCCTCGCGGGCCCGCGCCGCGCCACCTGCGGCGCCCCGCGCGATTTCGTGCTCGGCGTCACGCTGATGAACGGCCGCGGCGACATGCTGCGCTTCGGCGGGCAGGTCGTGAAGAACGTCGCCGGCTACGACGTGTCGCGGCTGATGGCCGGCGCGCTCGGCACGCTCGGCCTGATGCTCGACCTGTCGATCAAGGTGCTGCCGATGCCGGTCGCCGAAGTCACGCTCAAATTCGAGATGACCGCGACCGATGCGGTGCGCAAGCTCAACGAATGGGGCGGTCATCCGCTGCCGGTCAGTGCGAGCGCGTGGCGCAACGGCACGCTCGTGCTGCGCCTGTCGGGCGCGGAAGCGGCCGTCAAATCCGCGAAAACGCTGCTCGGCGGCGAAGTCGTCGACGCGGTCGAGGCCGAGCGCTTCTGGGCCGGCCTGCGCGAGCACACCGACCCGTTCTTCAACGGCATCCCGCCCGGCTATGCGCTGTGGCGCCTGTCGCTGCCGTCGATCACCGAACCGATGCACCTGCCCGGCACCCAGTTGATGGAATGGGGCGGCGCGCAGCGCTGGTGGATCACCGACGCCGACGCGCAAACCGTGCGCATGAGCGCGAAGCAGGCCGGCGGCCATGCGACGCTGTTCCGCGCAGGCGAGACCTACGACCGCAGCGCGGGCGTGTTCACGCCGCTGCCCGCGCCGATGATGAAGATCCACCGCGGGCTGAAATCTGCATTCGATCCCGCGCGCATCTTCAATCGCGGGCGGCTTTACCCCGAACTCTGAGGGCAGGATGCAAACGAATCTCGCCGATTTCATCCGCAACACGCCCGACGGCGACGAGGCCGACGCGATCCTGCGCAAGTGCGTGCACTGCGGCTTCTGCACCGCGACCTGCCCGACCTATCAACTGCTCGGCGACGAACTCGACGGCCCGCGCGGACGCATCTACCTGATCAAGCAGATGGTCGAAGGCGCGGCCGTCACGCGCAGCACGCAACAGCACCTCGACCGCTGCCTCACGTGCCGCAGCTGCGAGACGACCTGCCCGTCCGGCGTCCAGTACGGCCGGCTCGTCGAAATCGGCCGCAAGCACGTCGAGGCGCAGGTGGAGCGCCCCGCGCAGCAGCGGCTGATGCGCCGCGTGCTCGCGAGCGTCGTGCCGAACGCCGCGCTGTTTTCGCCGGCGATGCGGCTCGGCCAGCACGTGCGGCCGCTGCTGCCGAAGCGGCTGCGCGACAAGGTGCCGCCGCGCACGCGGCTGCTCGAATGGCCGCATCGCACGCATACGCGCAAGATGCTGATGCTCGGCGGCTGCGTGCAGCCGTCGATGCTGCCGAACATCAACATCGCGACCGCGCGCGTGCTCGACGCGCTCGGCATCGAGACGGTCGTCGCGCCCGACGCGGGCTGCTGCGGGGCGATCCGGCTGCACCTGAACTATCACGACGAAGCGCTCGACGACGCACGCCGCAACATCGACGCGTGGTGGCCCCACGTCGAACAGGGTGTCGAGACGATCGTGCTGAACGCGTCGGGCTGCGGCGCGACGGTGCTCGAATACGCGCACCTGCTGCGCGACGATCCGGCCTACGCGGAAAAGGCGCAGCGCATCGTGTCGCTCACGCGCGACATCTCGGACGTGCTGCTCGCGTTCGAGGCCGAACTCGCGACGATCGCGCGGCGCCGCGCGATCCATACGGTCGCGTACCACCCGCCGTGCACGCTGCAGCACGGCCAGCAGTCGCGCGGCAAGGTCGAGCGCCTGCTCGAGACGCTCGGCATCGACGTGCGGCTGCCGGCCGACAGCCACCTGTGCTGCGGCTCGGCCGGCACCTACTCGCTGACGCAACCCTCGCTGTCGTACCGGTTGCGCAAGCAGAAGCTGCTGAAGCTGCAGGCGCTCGAACCGCAGATGATCGTATCCGGCAACATCGGCTGCATCGCGCACCTGCAAAGCGGCACGCAGGTGCCGGTCGCCCACTGGATTCAGCTCGTCGAGCATTTGCTGTACGGCTAGGTCCGTGCGCATCACGGGTGGGCGGGCGCACGCGCGGCGTCCGTATAATGAGCGGATCGATGCGCCGCGTGTCGCGGCGCATCGGCTTCATGTCCGCTTCCGTGCTGCCTCCGTGCCTGCTTTCGTGCCCGTCATGTCCGATCTCGCCGCCCGCCTCGACTCCGTTCACCGCCGCATCGCCGACGCCGCCCGCGCGGCCGGCCGCGATCCCGCCACCGTCTCCCTGCTCGCCGTGTCGAAGACGTTCCCGGCCGACGACGTGCGCGCCGCGCATGCGGCCGGGCAGCGCGCGTTCGGCGAAAACTACGTGCAGGAATCGATCGACAAGATCGACGCGCTCGCCGACCTGCGCGCGAGCCTCGAATGGCATTTCATCGGACCGCTGCAATCGAACAAGACGCGCCCCGTCGCCGAGCGCTTCGACTGGGTCCATTCGGTCGACCGGCTGAAGATCGCCCAGCGCCTGTCGGAACAGCGCCCCGCGCATCTGCCGCCGCTCAACGTGTGCGTGCAGGTGAACATCAGCGGCGAGGCGTCGAAGAGCGGCGTCGCGCCGGCCGACGTGGCCGAGGTCGCGCGCGCGGTCGCCGCGCTGCCGTCGCTGCGGCTGCGCGGCCTGATGGCGATTCCCGAACCGGCCGGCGACACCGACGCGCAACGCGCGCCGCATCGCGCGCTGCGCGCGTTGTTCGACGCGTTGCGCGCCGACGGCCTGCCGCTCGACACGCTGTCGATGGGCATGTCCGCCGATCTCGAAGCCGCGGTGCTCGAAGGCGCGACGATCGTGCGCGTCGGCACCGCGATCTTCGGCGCGCGCGATTACGCGCACTGACCGCCGCGCCCTTTTCCGCCTTTCCGTTCACTCACTCGCTCATTCCCGACATCATGAAAATCGCATTCATCGGCGGCGGCAACATGGCCGCGGCCCTGATCGGCGGCCTGATCAAGCGCGGCGTCGCCGCGGACGGCCTGTACGCCATCGACGTCAACGAAGACGTCCGCGCGCGCGCCGCGCAGCAGTTCGGCATCCGGACCGGCGCGGCCGTCGACGCGACGCTCGCCGATTACGACGCGATCGTGCTCGCGGTGAAGCCGCAGGTGCTGAACGACGTCGCGCAGGCGCTCGCGCCGCACCTGAAGTCGCAGCTCGTGATCAGCATCGCGGCCGGCATCCGCGGCGCGGATCTCGCCCGCTGGCTCGGCGGCTACGCGCGCGTCGTGCGCACGATGCCGAACACGCCCGCGCTGGTCGGCATGGGCGTGACGGGCCTGGCCGCGCTGCCGGGCGTCGACGCGGCCGGCCGCGAACTCGCGTCGAGCGTGCTCGGCGCGGTCGGCGAGATCGTATGGTTCGACGACGAAGCGCGGCTCGACGCGGTCACCGCGATTTCGGGCAGCGGCCCCGCGTACGTGTTCTATTTCATCGAAGCGCTGCAGGAAGCCGCGCGCCGTCTCGGCATGAACGACGAGCAGGGCCGCGCGCTCGCGGTCGCGACGTTCACGGGGGCCGCGCAGCTCGCCGCGCAATCGGGCGAACCGGCGAGCGTGCTGCGCGAACGCGTGACGTCGAAGGGCGGCACGACCGCCGCCGCGCTCGCGACGTTCGATGCGCAGGGCGTGAAGGAAGCGATCGTGCGCGGCGCGCTCGCGGCCGAAGCGCGTGCGAAGGAAATGGGCGACGAGCTCGGCCGCGCGTAAGCGCGACAGCGGCGCCGGTTTGGCCGGCTCCGGACGTAAAAAAAGCGACCGTCAGGTCGCTTTTTCGTTGGCGCCGCGCGAAAAGGCGCGCGCCGCGTCGTTCAGCTGCCGGCCAGCAGGTAATGCACGGCGATGCCCGCGAACAGCGCGCCGCCGAGCCAGTTGTTGTGGCGGAACGCCGCGAAGCACGGCATCCGTTCGCGATCCTTGATCAGCGTGTAGTGATACAGCGCGCAACCGACCGCCGCCGCCCAGCCCACCCAGTACGCGAGGCCGAAGCCGAGCGTCACGCCGACCCACACGTAGATGCCGAGCGTCGCCGCGTAGCACGCCATCACGGCCGCGACGTCGAAACGGCCGAACGTCAGCGCGGACGTGCGGATGCCGATCTTGATGTCGTCGTCGCGGTCGACCATCGCATATTCGGTGTCGTACGCGACCGACCAGAAGATGTTCGCGACCAGCATCACCCACGCCAGCACCGGCACCGTGTCCTGCACGGCCGCGAACGCCATCGGGATGCCGAAGCCGAACGCGATGCCGAGATACGCCTGAGGAATCGCGAAGAAGCGCTTCATGAACGGATAGGAGCCGGCGACGAACAGCGCGACGACCGACAATTCCTTCGTCAGCGTATTGAGCGGCAGGATCAGCAGGAATGCGATGAACGACAGCCCGACCGCGATCGCGACGGCTTCCCATGCGCGGATCTTGCCCGACGTCAGCGGCCGGTCGGCCGTGCGCTTCACGTGACGATCGAAATCGCGGTCGGCGTAATCGTTCATCGCGCAGCCGGCCGAGCGCATCAGCAGCGTGCCGAGCGTGAAGATCACGAGCAGCGGCCAGCGCGGGTGGCCGTCCGACGCGATCCACAGCGCGTTGAGCGTCGGCCACAGCAGCAGCAGGCTGCCGATCGGCTTGTCCATCCGGACGAGCCGCAGGTACAGGGGAAAGCGGGCAAGCATGGCGAAGCACCGGGAACAGAATCACGGCATTTTAGAGCCGACCGGTGCCCGGCGTCATGTCGGCGCGACCCGCGGCCGACGGTGGCGGCGGGCCGGCGGGCCGCCGCGGCCCGCTGCGCGCGGCCGCGCCGCAACGCACGTCAATCAGGGGCCAGATTCAGCGCCGCCCCGGAGCGGGCCGGCTGCCGTCCCCGGCCGCGCCACGCTTACGCGAGCAGCGACCGCAGCATCCATGCGGTCTTTTCATGCGTCTGCAGGCGCTGCGTGAGCAGGTCGGCGGTCGGCTCGTCGCTCGCCGCGTCGGCGATCGGGAAGATGTCGCGCGCGGTGCGCACGACCGCCTCGTGCCCTTCGACGAGCTGGCGAATCATGTCCTCGGCGGCCGGCACGCCCTTCGCTTCCGGCACCGACGACAGTTTCGCGAATTCGGCGAACGTGCCGGGCGCGACGACGCCCAGCGTGCGAATGCGCTCGGCGACGGAATCGACCGCGAGCCACAGTTCGTTGTACTGCTCCTCGAACATCAGGTGCAGCGTGTTGAACATCGGTCCGGTCACGTTCCAGTGGAAATTGTGGGTCTTCAGGTACAGCGAAAACGTATCGGCGAGCAGGCGCGACAGGCCGTCCGCGATGTTCTTGCGATCCTTGTCGCTGATACCGATGTTGATCTGCGTGGCGTTGCCTTTCTTGGCCATCTTCGGGACTCCTCATTCGACATGTTGAACCGGCGAAAATGCGTCGAGCAATCCGCATGCCGCGTCACGCGGCATCCGTTCGCGACTCGTCATTCTAGCGTCGCGAACCGGTCGTCGCTGCGTTCAGCCGCCGGCGGCCGATACGATCGGCGCCAGTGCATGCAGCGCCTGCGAGACGAGCTCCGCCGCCCCGCCGACGACGATCGCGAAGCCGACGACGTAGCGCGCCAGCTCCACCGGCGAGCGCAGAACGGGCGACGCGGCCGCGCGCACGTTGAGCATCATTTGCGTCATGGTCGTCACTCCTTTGACAATACATCGTTCAGAGAAGAAACGGCCGGTCGCTGGACCGGCCGTTTCACGTTACTGCATTACCGCATTACTGCGTTGGTGCGTGACTGCATCAGCACGCGACCGGGTTCATGCGAGGTCGAAGCGGTCGAGGTTCATCACCTTGTTCCAGGCCGCGACGAAATCGCGCGCGAACTTCTCCTTCGCATCCGCGCTGCCGTACACCTCGGCCAGCGCGCGCAACTGCGAGTGCGAACCGAAGATCAGGTCGACACGCGTGCCCGTCCACTTGACCGCGCCCGTCGCGCGGTCGCGCCCTTCGAACACGTCGTTCGCGGCCGACACCGGCTTCCATTCCGTGCCCATGTCGAGCAGGTTCACGAAGAAGTCGTTCGTCAGCGTTCCCGGACGATCGGTGAACACGCCATGCTTCGCATCGCCGACATTCGCGCCGAGCACGCGCAGGCCGCCGACGAGCACCGTCATCTCCGGCGCGCTCAGCGTCAGCAGCTGGGCCTTGTCGACCAGCAGCGCCTCGGCCGGCGTCTTGTACGCGTGCTTCAGGTAGTTGCGGAACCCGTCCGCCACCGGCTCGAGCACGGCCATCGCGTCGACGTCGGTCTCTTCCTGCGACGCATCCGTGCGGCCCGGCGCGAACGGTACCGTGATCGCAACGCCCGCGCTCTTCGCCGCCTGCTCGACGCCCGCCGCACCGGCCAGCACGATCAGGTCGGCCAGCGACACCTTCTTGCCGCCCGTCTGCGCATCGTTGAACGCCTTCTGCACGCCTTCGAGCGTTTCGAGCACCGCCGCGAGCGCCGCCGGCTGGTTCACTTCCCAGTCCTTCTGCGGCGCGAGGCGGATGCGCGCACCGTTCGCGCCGCCGCGCTTGTCCGAGCCGCGGAACGTCGCCGCCGACGCCCATGCGGTCGACACGAGCTGCGACACCGACAGGCCCGTGGCCAGCACCTTCGCCTTCAGCGCGGCGACGTCGGCGTCGTCGATCAGCGGGTGATCGACGGCCGGGACCGGGTCCTGCCACAGCAGGTGTTCCGCCGGCACTTCCGGGCCGAGGTAACGGGAACGCGGGCCCATGTCGCGGTGCGTGAGCTTGAACCACGCGCGAGCGAACGCGTCGGCGAATTCGGCCGGGTTCTCGTAGAAGCGGCGCGAGATCTTTTCGTAGGCCGGATCGAAACGCAGCGACAGGTCGGTCGTCAGCATCGTCGGACGATGCTTCTTCGACGCGTCGTACGCATCGGGGATCACTTCGCCGGCATCCTTTGCGACCCACTGGTGCGCGCCGGCCGGGCTCTTCGTGAGCTCCCACTCGTAGCTGAACAGGTGCTTGAAGAAGTCGTTGCTCCACTGGGTCGGCGTCGACGTCCACGTGACTTCGAGGCCGCTCGTGATCGTGTCCTTGCCCTTGCCCGTGCCGAACGTGCTCTTCCAGCCGAGGCCCTGCTGCTCGATGCCCGCGGCTTCCGGCTCGGGGCCGACGTTCGACGCCGGGCCGGCGCCGTGCGTCTTGCCGAACGTGTGGCCGCCCGCGATCAGCGCGACCGTTTCCTCGTCGTTCATCGCCATCCGCGCGAACGTCTCGCGGATGTCGTGCGCGGCGGCGACCGGGTCGGGGTTGCCGTCCGGGCCTTCCGGGTTCACGTAGATCAGGCCCATCTGCACCGCGGCGAGCGGGCTTTCGAGCTCGCGCTTGCCCGTGTAGCGGCTGTTCGGGCCACCGCTCAGTTCCAGCCAGATCTTTTCCGAACCCCAGTAGACGTCGTCCGGTTCCCACGTATCGGCGCGGCCGCCCGCATAGCCGAACGTCTTGAAGCCCATCGATTCGAGCGCGACGTTGCCGGTCAGGATCAGCAGGTCGGCCCACGAGATGTTGCGGCCGTACTTCTGCTTGATCGGCCACAGCAGGCGGCGCGCCTTGTCGAGGCTCACGTTGTCCGGCCAGCTGTTGAGCGGCGCGAAGCGCTGCTGCCCGCCACCCGCGCCGCCACGGCCGTCGGCCGTGCGGTACGTGCCGGCGCTATGCCATGCCATGCGCACGAACAGGCCGCCGTAGTGGCCGAAGTCGGCCGGCCACCAGTCCTGCGATGCCGTCATCAGCGCGTGCAGGTCCTGCTTCACCGCGGCGAGATCCAGCTTCTTGAACGCTTCGGCGTAGTCGAAATCCGGGTCCATCGGATCGGACAGCGCCGAATGCCGATGCAGGACGTTGAGGTTCAGCTGATTCGGCCACCAGTCCTTGTTCGTCGTGCCGCTGCCTGCGGTGTGGTTGAACGGGCACTTCGTTTCGTTCGACATGCTTTTTCTCCTTGTCTTGCTCGTAGGCCCCCACGTGCCGGGCGCGGTTCGTGGAGCATTGCGGGGGATGAAACGGAACAGGCGGTTCCTCCTGTCGTACTACGGGATGTCGTGCGCGGCCTTCGACACGCGTTCCCGTTGCCACGCACCGCAGGCGGGGCGCTCGCGAAAGCGGCTGACGGCACCCGTCGTGCCGGCGAGGCAGCCGGCTAGTCGGGTATCGGACATGCAATGCTCGCTCATCGCTCGACGGCGGGTGAATCGGGGGAACACAGGACCGGCGTGCGGCGGCACTCATCCGCCATACACACGGTCCGCCAGGTATGCGAACGCAATCGGGCGCAGGCTGCGAACCGCCGCCCTGGCGCGATGTACGACCGTGTCGCGCGACGGGGTGTTCCGCTGCGCGCGCTGCAATACCGACCGCATCATGACATCCTCCTTTGACGCTTGCATTCAACCTGCATCCCGCGCGTCGGTGCGACGCCGATCCATGTAGAGGATTCTATCTATATCTATCAATTACTTGAATTTGATAAATTTCATCTATGCGATAGGGAAAAATAAACGGAGTCGTACGACCCCGTTCATCACGCTGCCACACCTGCATGCGCGAGCGCGTCAGTTCATCGTGGCCGGCATGTCGAGCTTCGCGACACCCGGCAGCTCGCACGCGGCGATCGCGTCGCTGATCGCGTCGATCGCGGGCATCCGCGTGAAGCTCTTGCGCCATACGAGCACCACGCGGCGGTCGGGCACCGGTTCGTGGAACGGCACGTACGACAGAAGCTCGGCATCGGGGCCGTTCGCGCGCGGGCCGATCTCGGCGACCGACATCCGCGGCAGCACGGTGATGCCGACACCGCTCGCGACCATGTGGCGAATGGTTTCGAGCGACGAGCCCTCGAAGGTCTTCTGGATGCCGTCGGCCGTCTGCGAGAAACGCATCAGTTCCGGGCACACGCCGAGCACGTGATCGCGGAAGCAGTGGCCGTTGCCGAGCAGCAGCATGGTTTCCTGCTTCAGGTCCTCGGCGTCGATTTCGTCGCGCTTCTCCCACGGATGGCCGGCCGGCAGCGCGACGACGAACGGCTCGTCGTACAGCGGCCGCACCATCAGGCCGGTTTCGGGGAACGGCAGCGCCATGATCGCCGCGTCGATCTCGCCCTGCTTCAGCAGTTCGAGCAGCTTCAGCGTGTAGTTCTCCTGCAGCATCAGCGGCATCTGCGGAACACGCTGGATCATCTGCTTGACGAGCGTCGGCAGCAGGTACGGCCCGATCGTGTAGATCACGCCGAGGCGGAACGGGCCGACGAGCGGGTCCTTGCCCTGCTTCGCGATCTCCTTGATCGCGAACGTCTGCTCGAGCACGCGCTGCGCCTGGGTGACGATCTGGTCGCCGATCGGCGTCACGCTCACTTCGCTCGCGCCGCGCTCGAAAATCTGCACGTTGAGCTCGTCTTCGAGCTTCTTGATCGCCACCGACAGCGTCGGCTGGCTCACGAAGCACGCTTCGGCCGCGCGGCCGAAATGCCGCTCGCGCGCGACCGCGACGATGTACTTCAATTCAGTCAGGGTCATTGTGGGTCAATCAGAAATATACAGGCGATAGGTTTAATTTATACACCCGTTTGCACTGGTTCGCCAAGTTTCTCTGCATCGCGATGCGTCGAGTGGCGGCGTTCGATCCAGCCCCAAAGTCGGTCGATCAGGCCTTCAGGTACTGTTCGCGCGCGCCGAGCCAGCGCGCGAGATGCTGGGTGACGACCTCCGGATACGCGGCAATCAGCCGCGCCGCGGCCTCGCGGGCCGGATCGATCAGCCAGCCGTCGGTCTCGAGGTTCGCGAAGCGCAGCATCGCCGCGCCCGACTGGCGCGCGCCGAGGAATTCGCCGGGGCCACGGATTTCGAGGTCGCGCCGCGCGATCTCGAAGCCGTCGGTCGTCTCGCGCATCGTCTTCAGCCGCTCGCGGCCGGCGATCGACAGCGGCCCGGTGTACAGCAGCACGCACACCGACGCCGCGGTGCCGCGCCCGACGCGGCCGCGCAACTGATGCAACTGCGCGAGGCCGAAACGCTCCGCGTGCTCGATCACCATCAGCGATGCGTTCGGCACGTCGACGCCGACCTCGATCACGGTCGTCGCGACCAGCAGCTGCACTTCGTTGCGCGTGAACGCATCCATCACGGCGGCCTTGTCGGCCGGCGACAGCCGGCCGTGCACGAGGCCGACCTTCAACTCGGGGAGCGCCGCGGCCAGCGTCTCGTAGGTTTCGACGGCCGTCTGCAGCTGCAGCGTCTCGCTCTCCTCGATCAGCGGGCACACCCAGTACACCTGGCGCCCGGTCAGCGCGGCCTCGCGCACGCGGGCGATCACCTCGTCGCGCCGCGCGTCGCCGACGAGGCGCGTCAGCACCGGCGTGCGACCGGGCGGCAGCTCGTCGATCGTCGACACCTCGAGATCCGCGTAGTACGTCATCGCGAGCGTGCGCGGAATCGGCGTGGCCGACATCATCAGCTGGTGCGGCTGGAAGTCGCGCGCGCCGTTGGCCGCATTCGCGGCCTTCGCGCGCAGCGCGAGACGCTGCTCGACGCCGAAGCGGTGCTGTTCGTCGACGATCACGAGGCCGAGCCGCGCGAATTCGACCGTGTCCTGGATGATCGCGTGCGTGCCGATCACGAGCTGCGCGGTGCCGAGCGCGGCCGCCTCGATCGCCGCGCGTTTCTCCTTCGCCTTCAGGCTGCCCGCGAGCCACGCGACCGTGACGCCGAGCGGCTCGAGCCACGCGCGCAGCTTGCGCGCGTGCTGCTCCGCGAGGATTTCGGTCGGGGCCATCAGCGCGGCCTGGTAGCCGGCATCGATCGCCTGCGTGGCGGCCAGCGCCGCGACGACCGTCTTGCCACTGCCGACGTCGCCCTGCAGCAGCCGCTGCATCGGGTGCGCGAGCGTGAGGTCGTGCGCGATCTCGTCGACGACGCGCGCCTGCGCGCCCGTCAGCGTGAACGGCAGCGCCGCGTAAAAGCGCGTGGTCAGCGCGTCGGCATCGGTCGCGGTGCGGCGCGGCATCGCGGGCGCGGCGCGCGTGCGGCGCTCCTCGTGCGCCCGCTTGAGCGACAGCTGTTGCGCGAGCAGTTCCTCGAACTTGATGCGCGTCCACGCGGGATGCGAGCCGTCCATTAGCGCGGCTTCGTCGGAATCGACGCCCGGGTGGTGCAGGATGCGCACGGCCTGCGCGAGCGTCGGCACGCCGAGCGGCTTCAGGTAATCTCGCTCGATCTCGGGCGGCAGCAGCTCGGGCAGCGGCGTGCGCTCGACCGCGTTCTCGATCGCCTTGCGCAGATACGCCTGCGACACGCCGGCCGTGCTCGGATAGACGGGCGTGAGCACCTGCGGCAGCGGCGCGTCGGCTTCGACGACGCGCACCGCCGGATGGACCATCTCCATCCCGAAGAAGCCGCCGCGCACGTCGCCGCGCACGCGCAGCCGCTGGCCGACGGCCATCTGCTTGACCTGCGACCCGTAGAAATTCAGGAAGCGCAGCACGAGCTGCTCGCCGTCGTCGTCCTGGATCTTCACGACGAGCTGGCGGCGCGGCCGGTACGCGACTTCGTTGTCGAACACGACGCCTTCGGTCTGCGCGATGCCGCCCGGCAGCAGCTCGCCGATCGGCGTGAGCGTGGTCTCGTCCTCGTAGCGCATCGGCAGATGCAGCACGAGATCGATCGAGCGCGTGAGGCCAAGCTTCGCGAGCTTGTCGGCGGTTTTCACGGGTTTCTCGGCGGCCGGCTTCTTCTTGCGCTTCGTGCCGGATGCGCCGGGCGCGCCAGCTTCGTCGCCGCCCTCGCCCGGTTCGACGTCGGGCGCGGCGGCCGCGGGCTGCGCGAGCCGGCCGTCGGCGCCGCGCTTCGGGCCGGCGCGGCGCGCATCGGCGCCCGGTGCGGGAGGCGCGGGCGTGGCGGCATCGTCCGCGTCGAACGGATCGGCGGAATCGGCGACGGCAGCGGGGGAACGGCGTGGTGACACAGGCATCGGATCGTCTGGGTGCTTCGCAAGGCAAGTACAATAGCGGCTTTCACGTCGTCCGAACCAACGACGCCGGCCAGGCCGCGCATCCCGTCATCATAGCGGCTCGCGCGCCCCATTTACGCGTTTCCGCCCCGCCGGCGACGCCCGCCGGCCGCTTCGAACCAGCCCGCATGTTCACGCTTTCCGATTTCGATTTCAATCTGCCACCCGAGCTGATTGCACAAACCGCGCTGCCCGATCGCACCGCGAGCCGCCTGCTCGAGGTCGACGGCACCGTCGAACCCGCACGCCTCGTCGACCGCTGTTTCGCCGAATTGCCGTCGTGCATCGCGCCCGGCGACCTGCTCGTGTTCAACGATACCAAGGTGCTGAAGGCGCGCTTCTTCGGCCAGAAGGCCAGCGGCGGCAAGATCGAGGTGCTGATCGAGCGCGTGACCGGCACGCACACGGCGCTCGCGCAGATCCGCGCGAGCAAGTCGCCGGGCGCCGGCACGACGCTGCGTCTGGCCGACGCGTTCGACGTGACGGTCGGCGAGCGCGTCGAGCCGTTCTTCACGCTGCACTTCCCCGCGCCGTGCCTCGAGCTGATCGAGCAGCACGGCCGCCTGCCGCTGCCGCCGTATATCGAGCACGATCCCGACGCGACCGACGAAACGCGCTACCAGACCGTCTACGCGAGCAATCCGGGCGCGGTCGCCGCGCCGACGGCCGGGCTGCACTTCGACGAGCCGCTGCTGGAGAAGCTCGACGCGATGGGCGTCGAGCGCGCGACGCTCACGCTGCACGTCGGCGCCGGCACGTTCCAGCCGGTGCGCGTCGAGAACATCGCCGAGCACAAGATGCACAGCGAGTGGTACGACCTGCCGCAGTCGCTCGTCGACAGGATCGCCGCGACCCGCGCACGCGGGGGCAACGTGATCGCGGTCGGCACGACGTCGATGCGCGCGCTCGAAGCCGCCGCGCGCGCGGCCGACGAAGCGGGCCGCCCGCTCGCGGCCACGCAGGCCGAGACCGACATCTTCATCACGCCCGGCTACCGTTTCCGCGTGGTCGACCGGCTCGTCACGAATTTCCACTTGCCGAAATCGACGCTGCTGATGCTGGTGTCCGCGTTCGCGGGCGTCGAGACGATCCGCGCCGCGTACCGGCACGCGATCGAAGAACGCTATCGCTTCTTCAGCTACGGCGACGCGATGCTGCTCACGCGGCGCGACACGCCGGAGGCGCCGGGCGCGTAAGCGCGGCGGGCGCGATCACGCACCGGCCTGCGATTGCGCAGCAGCCGTTGCGCGCCGCGCGGTCGCGCCCAGCGCTGTCGCCCCGTTTTCCCGCCGTACGCGCTACGATGCGCGCACCCGCTTTTCCCCGCCGCCGGTTGCCCAGCGGCGTTTCCAACATGCGCCGAACTGTTCTTCGGTGGCAAGGAGAATGACACGATGACCGAAGGTTCATCCCACGATACGCACGCCCCCGTGCAGGACCGCCCGGCCAACGGGCTCGAATTCGAACTGCTGACGACCGACGGCCACGCGCGCCGCGGCCGCGTGAAGCTCAACCACGGCACGGTCGAGACGCCGATCTTCATGCCGGTCGGCACGTACGGCACCGTGAAGGCGATCCAGCCGCGCGAGCTGCACGAGATCAACGCCCAGATCATCCTCGGCAACACGTTTCACCTGTGGCTGCGCCCGGGCCTCGACACGATCGACGCGCACGGCGGCCTGCACGGCTTCATGGGCTGGAACAAGCCGATCCTGACCGACTCGGGCGGCTTCCAGGTGTTCTCGCTCGGCGATCTGCGCAAGATCACCGAGGACGGCGTCACGTTCGCGTCGCCGATCAACGGCGACAAGCTGTTCCTGTCGCCGGAAGTGTCGATGCAGATCCAGAAGGTGCTGAACTCCGACATCGTGATGCAGTTCGACGAATGCACGCCGTACGCGACCAACGGCGTGCCGACCACGCACAAGGAAGCGGCCGACTCGATGCGCATGTCGCTGCGCTGGGCGAAGCGCTCGCTCGACGAATTCGACCGGCTCGGCAACCCGAATGCGCTGTTCGGGATCGTCCAGGGCGGGATGTTCGAGGACCTGCGCGACGAATCGCTCGCGGGCCTTGCCGAACTGGGTTTCCACGGCCTCGCGATCGGCGGGCTGTCGGTCGGCGAGCCGAAGGAAGACATGATGCGCGTGCTGCGGCACGTCGGCCCGAAGCTGCCGGCCAACAAGCCGCACTACCTGATGGGCGTCGGCACGCCGGAGGACCTGGTCGAGGGCGTCGCGAACGGCATCGACATGTTCGACTGCGTGATGCCGACCCGCAACGCGCGCAACGGCTGGCTCTTCACGCGCTTCGGCGACGTGAAGATCCGCAACGCGACGCACAAGAACTCGCTGAAGCCGCTCGATGCGACCTGCACGTGCTACACGTGCCAGAACTTCTCGCGCGGCTACCTGCATCACCTGCACCGGGTCGGCGAGATCCTGGGCGCGCAGCTCAACACGATCCACAACCTGCACTACTACCTGCAGTTGATGAGCGAGATCCGCGACGCGATCGAAACGCATACGTTCGACGCATTCCGGCAGCGCTTCGCGGAGGATCGGGCCAGCGGGGTCGACTGACGGGCCGGTGGCCCGCCCGCTGTCCGCCACATAGGACGAGTACTAAATTGAGCCGCCCCGATACCGGTCGCGACCGCCAAACATTACAATTGCCTTTCCAAAAAAGCCGCGACGGTATCGGATCCTGCTTTAACAGCTTGATCCGAAAGCGCATTTGCCGCGCCGTTTGCGCATGGGGCCGGTGGTAGAATAACCGGCTTATTTTTCGATCTTCCCCTACGGAGAGACCAACGTGCCGTTCATTTCCAATGCCTTCGCGCAAGGTGCCGGTGGCGCCGAATCGAGCCTGATGAGCTTCCTGCCGCTCATCCTGATGTTCGCGGTGCTGTACTTCATCATGATCCGTCCGCAGATGAAGCGCCAGAAGGAACACCGCAACATGCTCGCGGCCATGGCGAAGGGCGACGAAGTCGTCACGAGCGGCGGCCTCGTCGGCAAGGTGACGAAGGTCACCGAAGGCTACATCGGCGTCGAAATCGCCGAAGGCACCGAAATCACCGTGCAGAAGGCTGCCGTCACGACCATTCTGCCGAAGGGCACGATCAAGTCGCTGTAAGGCTTAACACCGAGCGTCCGGCTCCCCGCGCCGTGCCCGCCTGAGAGAGCGGGCCGCCGCGGCGCCGGACGCGACGCTTTCACGCCAACCACCCGTTCGGCCCCCTCATGAATCGTTACCCACTCTGGAAATATGTCGTGATGGTCGTGGCGCTCGCCATCGGCCTTCTGTACACATTGCCCAACTTCTTCGGCGAAGCGCCGGCGGTGCAGGTGTCGAGCGGCAAGGCCACGGTCAAGCTCGACTCGACCACGCTGACCCAGGTCGAATCGGCGCTCGCGTCCGCGCAGATCAAGCCGGACGACATCACCTTCGAGAACACGGCGACCGGCGCGAACATCCGCGTGCGCCTGAAGGACACCGATACGCAGCTGCGCGTCAAGGACCTGCTGCAGAAGTCGCTGAACACCGACCCGAACGATCCGCAGTACGTCGTCGCACTGAACCTGCAGAGCGCGTCGCCGCGCTGGCTGACCGCGCTGCACGCGCTGCCGATGTATCTCGGCCTCGACCTGCGCGGCGGTGTGCACTTCCTGCTCCAGGTCGACATGACGGGCGCGCTCACGAAGAAGCTCGACTCCGACGCGTCCGACGCGCGCACGCTGCTGCGCGACAAGAACATTCGCGACGGCGGCGTGAGCCGCGTCGAGCAGTCCGTGGTCGTCAACTTCAGCGATGCGCAGACGGCGGAAGACGCCCGCAAGGTGCTCGCCGCGTCGATCACCGAGCTGCAATGGGCGACCCAGCCCGGCGGCGGCGGCACGCAAGTCGTCGGCACCTTCACGCCGGCCGTGCAGAAGGCCGTCGAGGACGCCGCGCTCAAGCAGAACCTGACGACGCTCCACAACCGCGTGAACGAGCTCGGCGTGTCCGAGCCGATCCTGCAGCAGCAAGGCAGCGACCGCATCGTCGTCGAACTGCCGGGCGTGCAGGACACCGCGAAGGCGAAGGACATCATCGGCCGCACCGCGACGCTCGAGGCGCGCCTCGCCGACCCGATCAACACGCACCCGAACCCGAACGACCCCGTGCCGCCGGGCGAGGAGCTGTTCACGCAAGGCAACCAGGCGCCCGTGCTGCTGAAGAAGGACGTGATCTTCACCGGCGACCGCATCATCGACGCATCGGCCGGCTTCGACGAACATCAGCGTCCGTCGGTCAACATCCGCCTCGATTCGGCGGGCGGCCGCGCGGTGCGCACGGTGTCGCGCGAGAACATCGGCAAGCCGATGGCGATGGTGCTGTTCGAGAAGGGCAAGGGCGAAGTGCTGACGGTCGCGACGATCCAGTCCGAACTCGGCGACCGCTTCCAGATCACGGGCCAGCCGACGCCGCAGGCCGCGGCCGATCTCGCGCTGCTGCTGCGCGCCGGGTCGCTCGCCGCGCCGATGGACATCATCGAGGAACGCACGATCGGCCCGAGCCTCGGCGCCGACAACATCAAGATGGGCATCCACTCGGTGATCTGGGGCTTCTGCGCGATCGCCGTGTTCATGATCGCGTACTACATGCTGTTCGGCGTGGTGTCGGTAATCGGCCTGTCGGTGAACCTGCTGCTGCTCGTCGCCGTGCTGTCGCTGATGCAGGCGACGCTGACGCTGCCCGGTATCGCGGCGATCGCGCTCGCGCTCGGCATGGCGATCGACTCGAACGTGCTGATCAACGAGCGCGTGCGTGAAGAACTGCGCGCCGGCCAGCCGCCGCAACTCGCGATCCAGGCCGGCTACGCGCATGCATGGGCGACGATTCTCGACTCGAACGTCACGACGCTGATCGCCGGCCTCGCGCTGCTCGCGTTCGGCTCGGGCCCGGTTCGCGCGTTCGCGATCGTGCACTGCCTCGGCATCCTGACGTCGATGTTCTCCGCGGTGTTCTTCTCGCGCGGGATCGTCAACCTCTGGTACGGCGGCCGCAAGAAACTGAAGTCGCTCGCGATCGGCCAGGTGTGGAAGCCGGAAGGCGCCGCCGCCGCGTCGTTCACCGACGCGGACGAATCGACCGACACCGCGCGCGCCGCGAAGCTCGCCGCCCCGGCGAAGGGCAACGCGCCGCGCGCCGGCAAGCCGCAGCTGCGCAACCGCGCGCAGCAACGCGTGTCGCCGAAGAAACCGGGCTCGACCCAATAAGGCCCCGGAGACGAAGCCATGGAATTTTTCCGCATCCGTAAAGACATTCCGTTCATGCGGCACGCGCTGGTGTTCAACGTGATCTCGCTGGTCACGTTCCTCGCCGCCGTGTTCTTCCTGTTCCACCGCGGGCTGCACCTGTCCGTCGAATTCACCGGCGGGACGGTGATCGAGGTGCAGTACCAGCAGGCCGCGGAGCTCGAGCCCGTGCGCGCGACGCTCGGCAAGCTCGGCTATGCCGACGCGCAGGTGCAGAACTTCGGCACGTCGCGCAACGTGCTGATCCGCCTGCAGCTGAAGGAAGGCCTCACGTCCGCGCAGCAGAGCGACCAGGTGATGGGCGCGCTGAAGGCGCAGACCCCCGACGTCACGCTGCAGCGCGTCGAGTTCGTCGGCCCGCAGGTCGGCCGCGAACTGGCGACCGACGGTCTGCTCGCGCTCGCGTGCGTCGTGATCGGCATCGTGATCTACCTGTCGTTCCGCTTCGAATGGAAGTACGCGGTGGCGGGCATCATCGCCAACCTGCACGACGTCGTGATCATTCTCGGCTTCTTCGCGTTCTTCCAGTGGGAGTTCTCGCTGGCGGTGCTCGCGGCGATCCTCGCGGTGCTCGGCTACTCGGTCAACGAGTCGGTCGTCATCTTCGACCGGATCCGCGAGACGTTCCGCCGCGAACGCAAGATGAGCGTGCAGGAAGTGATCAACCACGCGATCACGACCACGATGTCGCGCACGATCATCACGCACACGTCGACGGAAATGATGGTGCTGTCGATGTTCTTCTTCGGCGGCCCGACGCTGCACTACTTCGCGCTCGCGCTGACGGTCGGCATCATGTTCGGCATCTACTCGTCGGTGTTCGTCGCGGGCTCGCTCGCGATGTGGCTCGGCATCAAGCGCGAAGACCTGATCAAGGACAAGAAGACCGCGCACGATCCGGACGATCCGAACGCGGGCGCGCAGGTTTAAGCGCCGCGCCGTTTCGGCGGATATACGAAGGCCGGTCCTGTTGGACCGGCCTTTTTTCATGCAAGCGTCGCTGCCCTCTTCTCCCGGCGCGATGGCACGGGCGGCTTGGCTACGGTGTCGTGCCGGGCTGACTGGCGCCGCCGCGTCGAGATGCCGACGGCACCGCGCTACTTCAACGGTAAGTCAGACACCGCATCGCGTAATTGCGCGGCGCGTCTGTTATTGAGTTCTGCGACACAGGCTAGCCTTCTCACCTCAAGCGCATTGCCAATGGCGCCCCCGCCCAATGAGGAGGCAAATTCGCATTGCGCTTCACGGTATTTCACGAAAGCTTTCTTCGAGGCGGCCAGCTTGGTCGTGGCCAGACTGATGAACTTGGAGTCCTCATCCCACTTGGCAAACGCATTACGCACTTTTTCTTCGGCCCGCTTCAGCTCGACCTCGCTTGCCTCTTGCTTCCGCTGTAAACACTCTCTTATGCCAATCACTCCATTCGAGCAGTCGCCGCGCAGTTCTCGCTCGCTCTGAGCCGAAGTATGCGAGGCAGCTATCGAAACGAGCGGAAAAGCAATAGCTGCAACTAAAAATACTATTCTGCACATATCGCGCCCGTCCTTTTCTGTATCGCCTTCAATGCATAGTCGAGTTTTGCCGCATAATTGAAATCGCCTCCTCCGTTATAGCGTTGTGCTATCAACGTTGTAGAGATCTGCCGCCAGCTTGTGATGACGCGTTGCACAGATGCTTTCTGATACTTCAACGCCTGCCCAGGTCGTAGAACGGTAGCGGTCGGATTAAGCTTTCTCAGCGTATCTACTGTGCTTGCTTGCGCTTTTGCAATCTTGTCGAGGCTATCGCCGGGCTTAACGATGACCTCATAGATTTTGACATCGGCGTTCGACACGCTGCGGTACTCGTAATGGGCCGTTTTCATCAGCAAGTAACCGATCCCCGCACGAATGTTATGTGCCGGCATGCTTCGGACCGACCCCATTGTCAGCTGTCCGTTCCAGGCCGGTGGCAGAATCAAGTCGCCACCTTCGTTTCCCGACAGCAGGGATGCCAGCCCTGGATCGCCAGAGACGCCGATGCGCATGGGCTTGCTGTTCCATTCCGAGTCGGCCGCACCAGATTCGACCCATAGCATCGCCTTGATAAGCTGCCAATCCAACGGCCTGTATCCTGCTATCCCGGAAAGATGGCGGTTGTACTCGTCGACTGCCATCCGGATTTCGCAATCCCAGGAATCCCATCTGGTATCGCCTACCGCCTTGTCGATGCCGTCCTGCCATTTCTCGAAGCCTGTCTTCGATGGTGCTTGACCCGCCATATCAGTCCTTTCCGGTTAATTGCCGGTTGGTGTGCGAAATATCCCGCAAGACTCTACAAAGTGCAGGACAAAATCGCCATAAGACGTGACTGAATTTTGGAAGGCTCATTTTGAGCCTGAGCGGCGCTCGCAGAAATGCCATCAGCTCGCGAGCGCGGCTACATGACTGCCTGCTTGGCGGTACAAAAATCGCAGCCGCCTCAAAGGGCGGCTGACTCCCCGCCCGCGTCGCGTCGAAGCGTCACCGAAACCCGAACCGCCGCCGCAGCACGACCAGCGCCGCGAGGCTCAGCACGGCCGCGAACATCAGGTAAAAGCTCGGCGCGGTCTTCATCCCCGTCTCGCGGATCAGCCACGCGATGATGAACGGCCCGAAGCCGCCGAAGATCGTCACCGCGACGTTATACGCGAGCGACATCCCGGTGGTGCGGGTCTGCACCGGGAACACCTCGGACAACAGCCCCGGCAGCGCCGCGAAGTAGCCGGTCATCAGGAACGCGAGCAGCACCTGCAGCGCGATCAGCGTGCCGAAGCCCGGATGCGCGACGAGATACGCGAACGCCGGATAGATCAGCACGAGGATGCCGATGGCCGGCGCGATCATCACGCGCACGCGGCCGTAGCGATCCGACCAGTGGCCGACGAGCGGCGCGAACGCCATCTGGATCACGCCGACGACGAGAATCGCCGCAAAGGCGGCGGACGGCGCGAGGCCGAGCTGCTTCACGCCGTAGGTCGGCATGAACAGCACGAGATAGGTCGCGACGGTGCCGAGCACGACCACGCCCATCGCCGCGACGAGACGCGCCTTGTGCGACGCGAACGTATCGCGCAGCGGGTTCGCGGTGCCTTCGGCCGCGAGGAATTCGGGCGTCTCGTCGACCTTGGTGCGAATGTAGTACGCGACCGGCCCGAGCAGCAGCCCGAAGAAGAACGGCACGCGCCAGCCCCACGACGCCATCTGGTCGGCCGTGAGTTGCGCGTTCAGCACGGTGCCGAAGCCCGCGGCGAGCAGCGTCGTGAGCCCCTGGCTCGCGACCTGCCAGCTCGCGAAGAAGCCGCGCCGCCCCGGCACGTGCTCGGCGAGGAACGCGGTCGCGCTGCCGAACTCGCCGCCGGCCGAGAAGCCCTGCATCAGCCGCGCGGCGACGAGGATCACCGGCGCGGCGACGCCGATCGTCCCGTAGGTCGGCAGCACCGCGATGATCAGCGTGCCGGCCATCATCAGCAGGATCGACAGCGTGAGCGCGGCCTTGCGGCCCGCGCGGTCGGCATACGCGCCGAGCACGATCGCGCCGAGCGGCCGCATGAAGAACGACACGCCGAACGTGCCGAGCGTGAGCAGCAGCGACACGGTGTCGTTGCCGGCCGGGAAGAACAGCTTCGAGATCGTCACCGCGAAAAAGCCGTAGACGACGAGATCGAACCACTCGAGCGCGTTGCCGATCGACGCGGCGACCACCGCGCGCCACACGCGCGGCGACGAGGCAATGGAGCTGGACTGCGTGACGGCATGCATCGGCGATCTCCTTGTCGTTGTACGTTCTGTTCGGGGCGGCCACCGTCGCGTCGTCGGCCTGCCCGGCGCCGCAGGATTCGCATGGCCACATGCGGCGCTCGGGCGATTATAGGCGCGCAAAAAAAACCGCCGCGCCCCGGTAACGGGAGCGCGGCGGTTAGTCCGCGGCGGCCGGCGCAATGGCCGGCCCCGCCAGCGAGTCTTACTGCTGCTTGACCGCTTCGGCCGTGATCAGCAGCTTCGTCTTCATCTTGAAGCCGTACTGCTTGCCGTAGTCGAGGCCGAAATCGTCCCGGCTGAATTCGCCGACCGCATCGACGCCGCACACTTCACGCTTGAGCATCGGGTGCGGCATGCACTTGAACGAATCGATCTTCAGCGTCAGCGGCTTCGTGACGCCATGCAGCGTCAGGTTGCCGACCACCGACACCGGCTTGTCGCCGTCGAACTTGATCGTGCCCTTGTAGTTCGCCTGCGGGAACTTCGCCGCATCGAAGAATTCGGCCGTCTGCAGGTGCTCGTCGAGCTTCGCGCTGCCCGTGTGGATCGACGCGATGTCGGTCGTCACGTCGACCGTACCGGTCTTCGCCGCGCGATCGAGCGTCACGGTGCCGCTCGACTTGTCGAACTTGCCACGCCAGACCGACAGGCCGCCGAAGTGGTCGGCTTCGAAGCTCGGGTACGTGTGGCTCGGGTCGAACTGGTAGGTCGCGCTTTCGGCGAAGGCCGAGAACGACAGCGAGGCGGCCAGCGCGCCGGCGGCGATGATCAGATGCTTTTTCAAACTTTTTCTCCTAGGAACGGCGCCGCGCCCTCGCGCGGCATTCAGTTGACGCGGCAACCAGCCGCTTACTTCGTAGCGACGAGATGGAACTTGATCTGCACTTCGTCCGCGACGATCGACGTGTCCTTCCACTCGCCGGTGCCGACGTTGAAGGCCGAACGCTTGATCGGCAGCACGCCGTCGAAGGTCTGTGTCGCGCCGTTTTGCGCGACCGTGACGGGCACCGTGACGGTCTCGGCCTTGCCCTTGATCGTCAGCTTGCCGGTCACGTTGTACTTGTTGCCGCCGGCCGGCGCGATCGCCGACGACACGAAGGTCGCCTGCGGATAGGTCTTCGCGTCGAACCAGTCCTTGCCGGCGACCTGGTCGTTGTACATCTTGTCGCCGAGGTCGAAGCTCGCGACGTCGATCGTCATTTGCGCGCTGCCCTGCGCGGCTTTCGCCGGGTCGAACTTCACCTGCGCGGAAAACTTCTTGAACGCGCCTTCGGTCGGCACGTTCATCTGCTTCGACACGGCGGACACCTTGCTCTTCGCGAGATCGACGTCGGCATGCGCCGCGCCCGACGCGACAAGTGCCGCCGCGGCGAGCGCGGTCAGCATGGAGCGGGAGAAAGACACTTTCATGGGATCCTTCATTTGGCAAAGGGAAGCATGCGCGACAACAGGCCGTCGCGGTCCAACAGCTGGTGCTTGAGCGCCGCGAGCACGTGCATCGCGACGAGCGCAAGCAGAATGTAATTCAAAGAGACGTGCAGCGTCTTGAAGGTTTCCTTGAGCGCCGGATCGGGGTCGATCAGACGCGGCAGCGGCACGACGCCGAGATAGACGACCGGGATGTTCGACGCCGAGCTGTACAGGTAGCCCGTCACCGGAATCACGATCATCAGCACGTACAGCAGCATGTGCACGCCGTGCGACGCCGCGCGCTGCCACGCCGGCGTGCCGCCCGGCAGCGGCGGCGGCACGTGGGTCGCACGCCAGAGCACGCGCACGACGGCCAGCGCGAACACCGTCACGCCGATCCACTTGTGCCACGAGAAGTACTTCAGCTTGGTCGGCGTGAAGCCGGGGATGTCCGTCATCACCCAGCCGAGCGCGAAGCCGCAGACGATCAGCAGCGCGATCAGCCAGTGCAGTGCGATCGCGGGGTGCGCATAGCGTGCCGGCAGGGCCGGCGGCGATTTCGATGCCATCTTGGGTTCCTCAGTTCAGCGAACGGCTGCGCCGGTAAATTCGTCCGACGCATGTCAAGGGCGCCATGCTACCGCAACCTTTTGACGCGCGCGGACTCTGAGGACAGGCACGCCAGCCGGCTGACGGCTTCCCGTCATGTTACCGACCGGTCACGCAATTCATGATCCTTGACCCATCGAAAAAGCCCTTTTGGTAAGATTGGCGCGGGTTCCGGCCCCGTCGACGCGTTTCCCCAGCCGTCGCGACACCGCCTTTTCCATGCAACGATACGACCTGATTGCCTGCCACGAATGCGACGCACTGTTGCATAAACCGCGCCTCGCCGGCCGCGAGATCGCGCGCTGTCCGCGCTGCGACGCGCTGCTGTATCGCAACAGCACCACGCAGATCGAGCGCATCACCGCGCTCGCGGTCGCGGCGCTCGTCACGTTCATCATCGCGCAGACGTTCCCGATCCTCGAAATGGACCTGAACGGCACGCGCGTGCAGACGACGCTGATCGGCGCGATCGACGCGCTGTGGCATCAGGACATGGCGATCGTCGGCGTGATGGTGTTCTGCTCGACCGTGCTGTTTCCGCTCGTCGAGATGGCCGCGCTGCTTTACGTCCTGCTGCCGATCCGCCGCGGCGTCGTGCCGCCCGGCCTCAACGTCGTGCTGCGCACGATCCAGCTCGTGCGGCCGTGGGGGATGATCGAGGTGTTCATGCTCGGCATCGTGGTCACGATCGTGAAGATGGTGAGCCTCGCGCGCGTCGTGCCCGACGCGGCGCTGTTCGCGTTCGGCGCGCTCACGCTGATGACCGCCGTCGTGCTGATGTTCGACCCGCGCACGGTGTGGGACATCGCCGACGACCTGCGCGCCGGCCGCGCGCCCGGGCAGCCCGACCCTGCCGCGCCGCTGCCGGACGCGCCCCGCCGATGACGCGCCCTACGCCGACCGCCGCCCGCGAGGGCTACGCCAGCTGCCACGCGTGCGGGCTCGTGCAGACGATCGACCACCCGCACGCGCATTGCGCGCGCTGCGGCAGCGCGCTGCACGTGCGCACGCCGAACAGCATCATGCGCACGTGGGCGCTGCTGCTCGCGGCCGCGATCCTCTACATTCCGGCGAACCTGCTGCCGATCATGCGCACGTCGTCGATCGTCGGGTCGCAGCAGGACACGATCATGAGCGGCGTCATCTATTTCTGGACGTCCGGCGACTGGCCGCTCGCCGTCGTCGTGTTCGTCGCCAGCATTCTCGTGCCGATGCTCAAGCTCGGCGTGCTGACGATCCTCGTCACCAGCGCGCAGCGCCGCGCCGCCTGGCGGCCGCTGCAGCGCACGCGCCTCTACCGGATCGTCGAGCGCATCGGCCGCTGGTCGATGCTCGACATCTTCGTCGTGACGCTGACCGTCGCGCTCGTCCATTTCCGTTCGCTCGCCGTCATCACGGCCGGCCCCGGCGCCCTCGCGTTCGGCTCGGTCGTGATCCTGACGATGCTCGCGTCGATGCAGTTCGATCCCCGCCTGATCTGGGATCCAGTCGAAACCTCAGGGAATCACCATGAATAGTCCACAAGGCCCGCAGCACGACGCGCCCCGGCCGCCCGATCCGACGATCTCGACGAAAAGCGGCTGGCTGCCGTCGCTCGTCTGGCTCGTGCCGCTGATCGCCGCGCTGATCGGCATCGGCCTCGTGATCAAGTCCGTGCGCGAGCGCGGCCCGGAAATCACGATCAGCTTCCACAGCGCCGAAGGGCTCGAGCCGGGCAAGACCCAGGTCAAGTACAAGGACGTGGAGATCGGCACGGTCAAGACGATCAAGCTGTCGAAAGACCTGTCGCGCGTGCTGGTCCAGGTGCAGCTCAAGAAGGAAGCCGAGGATTTCGCGGTCAAGGGCTCGCGCTTCTGGATCGTGCGGCCGCGCGTCGGCGCGACCGGCGTGTCGGGGCTCGGCACGCTGCTGTCCGGCGCGTACATCGGCGTCGACGCCGGTCACGGCCAGGACACGCTGACCGACTTCACCGGCCTGGAGACGCCGCCCGCCGTCACGGGCGACCAGAAAGGCACGCAGTACGTGCTGCGCGGCGATTCGCTCGGCTCGGTCGATATCGGCTCGCCGGTCTACTACCGCCGCGTGCAGGTCGGCCAGGTGGTCGGCTTCTCGCTCGACAAGGACGGCACGGGCGTGACGTTCAACGTGTTCGTCAATGCGCCGTACGACCAGTACGTCGGGATGAACACGCGCTGGTGGCAAGCGAGCGGCGTCGACCTGCGGCTCGATTCGAGCGGCCTGAAGCTGAACACGCAGTCGCTCGCGACCGTGATCCTCGGCGGCATCGCGTTCCAGACGCCGCCGAACCAGGGCACCGGCACGACCGCGCCGAACAACACGACGTTCCGTCTCGGCTCCGACGAGGGCGACGCGATGCGCGACCCGGACGGCCAGCCGCTGCAGGTCGTGATGAACTTCAACCAGTCGCTGCGCGGGCTCGCCGTCGGCGCGCCGGTCGATTTCCGCGGCATCGTGCTCGGCGAAGTGACGAACATCGGCATCGACTTCGATCCGAAGACGAAGAACTTCCTGATGCCGGTGACGATGAACGTGTATCCGGAACGCCTCGGCCGCCGCTTCCGCGAGACGATCGAGAGCAAGGGCGAACCGGCGCGCCGCGAAATCGTCGAGCGGCTCGTCCAGCACGGGCTGCGCGGCCAGCTGCGCACCGGCAACCTGCTGACGAGCCAGCTGTACGTCGCGCTCGACTTCTTCCCGAAGGCGCCGGCCGTGAAGATCGACACGGCCCGCCAGCCGCTCGAGCTGCCGACCGTGCCGAACACGCTCGACGAGCTGCAGCTGCAGGTCGCCGACATCGCGAAGAAGCTCGACAAGGTGCCGTTCGACCAGATCGGCGCGAACCTGAACAGCGCGCTCGCGAATGCCGACAAGCTGTTCAAGCAGCTCGACACGCAGGTCGCGCCGCAAGCGCGCGACACGCTGTCGGCCGCGAAGCAGACCTTCTCGACCGCCGAAGCGACGCTGCAGCAGGATTCGCCGCTGCAGTCCGACGTACGCGGCGCGCTGAAGGAGCTCACGCGCACGCTGCAATCGCTGAACGCGCTCGCCGACTATCTGGAGCGCCACCCCGAATCGCTGCTCAAGGGCAAGCCAGGAGATAAGCAATGACGACACGCGTGAACGGTTTCGCGAGCGGCGCGGCGGCAGTCTTCGCCGCACTGGCGCTCGCCGCGTGCAGCTCGCCGCCCGCGCGGTTCTACACGCTCAGCCCGGCCGACGCCGCGGCGCCGCTGCGCACCGCGCCGGCCAACCCGGCGTTCCTGATCGAGGTGCCGTCGGTCGGCGTGCCCGAGCAGGTCGCGAAGAACCAGTTGGTCGTGCAGAAGAACGCGGCGCAGGTCGACGTGCTGGAGCAGGAACGCTGGGCGGCGCCACCCGCCGACGAGATCCGCCGCGCGCTGTCGGACGATCTCGCCGCGCAGCTCGGCACGATCGACGTCGCGAATTCCGCGTATCCGGCCGGCGTGCCCGTGTACCGCATCAGCGTGAACGTGCAGCGCTTCGAGTCGTGGCCGGGCAAGCGCGCGGCGATCGACGCCGTATGGAGCGTGCGCTCGCTCGCCTCGCAGGCCGTGATGACCTGCCGCACGAGCGTCGCGGAACCGGTCGCGGACGGCTACGACGCGCTCGTCGCCGGCCACCGGCGCGCGCTCGACGTGATTGCGACCCAGGCCGCGGCCGGCGTGCGTGCGATGGCCGCCCGCCGCGGCGCGGTGTCCGCGGCCGGCGGCAAGACGGCCGCCGCGCCGGCCGTGCCGTGCCCGGCCAACCCGACGGCCGGCGGCGACGCCGGCGCGACGGGCAAGTCCGGCGCATAAGCGAACGCAGACGGCGCGCGGGGAAACGTTCGACACGGCGTTCGCCTGCGCGGGGTCGAACGGCGCGGCGCGTCCCGTCGCACACGCCGAAAGCCGAACGCCAGCGGCACGCCGCCGCAGCCGGCCTCGCACGCCGCCGCCATCGGCCGGACGGACATGACATTCTTTGTCAAAAGCCGCCGGAACCCGCGCCACGCAATGCGGTCGGCTTGCGTTTTCCGGCCCGATTGACGATCCTACGCACTTTCAGGCTCGCGCCGTTCGTCGTGCGCACCAGCCAGCGGCGCCGGGCCGCGTTCGGCCCGACCGCCGTGCCTCCCGGCGCCCGCACGCGAACCGCGTGCACCGCGACGGGGCAGCCGCATCGCGGGTCGCCGCGCATCGTCCGGCCACCGGCCCCGTCTCACCCGTTCTCACCGGCGCCGCGCCGTTTCCCCGGCCGGCATCCCGAACCCGCCCATCCCGGGCTTTCGCTATTCCGTTTATGTTTCGTTCCCTGACGACCCTGATCAAGAAGTGGCGCGCGTCGCGCAATGCCGGCCACCAGCTCGATGCGCTGCTCGCGCACGCCGACGCCGGCGCGTCGTACGCCGAGCGCAGCGAATGGCTGATCGAGCTCGCGCACTGGCTGCGCCGCAACGGCACGGTGCTGGACGCGCCGGCCGAGCGCGACGCCGACACGCGCGCATATCCGGCCCATGCGCGGCTGCGCTACCTGTTTCACGTGCTCGATCGCAACCCCGCGTGGAAAGCGCACGCGGCGCGCATCCTGCGCGGCATCCTGCGCGAGTGCGACGGCATCTCGCTGCTGTGCGATGCGGGCATGCCCGTGCATTCGGGTTTCTTCGGCGCGCTGTTCGAGCGGATCGACTCGTCGCTGATCCCGCCCGCGCCGAACCGCCGCGAGCTGTCGGCGCTGTTCACGCTGATGTTCCCGACGCCCGAGGACGCGAAATGGATCGACGCGCTGCCCGACGATCTGCTCGCGCGCGTCGCCGAGCTGATCTCGTTCGACGTCACCGACGAAGAGCGCCACGAGCCCGGCTCGTTCTCGCGCGACCTGCTGGCCGCGCTGCACAACCTGACCTGCCAGATCAGCTCGACCGGCCTGTCGCAGACGGTGCGCAGCCGGCTGTCCGACGACGACGCGCGCCAGCCGCTGGAACGCCAGCCGCTCGAATCGCAGCCGTTCTACCGCCTCACGCGCGCGATGCTCGCGGTCGAAACCGCGCATGCGGCCGTCGAGGACGGCGGCGACCCGAGCAAGCTGCTGCACGAGGTGAATTACCTGCGCGTGCTGCTCGACGAATGCCGGATCGCCGTCGACGAGGTGTTCGCGCACCTGTACCGCAACGGCGTGTCGGTCGACATCGTGTTCCAGGTCGAGCGGATGCGCATGCGCATCCTGCGCGCGGAAATGCTGCTCAACGCGTGGATGGCGCGCGACGACCTGCGCGGCATGGCGCACCTGACGGCCGAACTCGTCGATGCGAACCAGAGCAGCCAGAGCGTCGCGCACCTGGTGCGCAGCAACTTCTCGCTGTTCGCGCGCAAGCTCGTCGAGACCAACGCGGACACCGGCGAGCACTACATCTCGCGCGGCCGCGCCGAGTATCTGAAGATGCTGCGGATGGCCGCGGGCGGCGGCCTCGTCACCGTCGCGACCGTGTGCGTGAAGTTCGCGATCACGGGCGCGCACCTGCAGTCGATGCTCGAAGGGTTGCTCGCAGGCATCAACTACGCGGCCAGCTTCATGCTGATGCACTTCCTGCACTTCACGCTCGCGACCAAGCAGCCGGCGATGACCGCGCCGACGCTCGCGCGCGAGCTCGACGACACGGGCCACGACGAAGGCGTGAAGGCGTTCGTCGGATCGGTGATCGCGCTGATCCGCACGCAGGCGGCCGCGATTTCCGGCAACGTGCTCGTCGTGCTGCCGGTGTGCCTGCTCGTGCAGCTGTTCGCGAGCAACGTGCTGCACGCGAACCTGATCTCGCCGGAGAAGGCGCACGCGACGCTGCACTCGTTCTCGCTGCTGGGCCCGACGCCGTTCTATGCGGCGCTCACGGGCGTGCTGCTGTGGGCGTCGAGCCTGCTCGCGGGCTGGGCCGACAACTGGTTCGTGCTGCACCGGGTCGGCGACGCGCTCACGTACAACCGCCGGCTGCGCCTGACGCTCGGCGCGGCCGGCGCCGCGAAGCTCGCGCACTTCTGCCGGTCGAACGTCGCGGGCGTGGTCGCGAACGTCGGTCTCGGCCTGATGCTCGGCCTCGTCCCGGCGATCGTCACCGTGTTCATGTTCCCGTTCGAAGTGCGGCACGTGACGCTGTCGGCCGGCTCGATCGGGGTCGCGCTCGGCGTGCTGGGCAAGGGTGCGCTCGGCACGCCCGAGCTGTGGTGGGCCGGCGCGGGCGTCCTCAGCATGGCGATCCTCAACGTGCTCGTGAGCTTCGCGCTCGCGTTCACGATGGCCGTGCGCTCACGCAGCCTGCGCCCGACCAAGGTGCGCGCGCTCGTCGCGGCGATCGTCCGCACGGTGCTGTCGAATCCGCTCGCGCTGTTCTGGCCGGCGGCCAACCCCGCCGCGCGCGCCGGCCAGCCGGGCGCGCACTGAGCCGCGGCGGCGCGGCGGCGGCTGCCCGGCCGCCCCTCGCCGCCCGCCCGGCACGCGCGAGCGGCCGTCGCGCCGGCGGCGCCGCGCCGAAACGCCGGCCCCGGTCGCCGCGCCGCGTACAATAGTGGACTTTTGCACGTTCTCACCCGCCTTATGTCCTCGCCCACCCTGTTCGAATTCTTCGCCCCCTGCCCGCGCGGCCTCGAAGCGGCGCTTGCCGCCGAGCTGGCCGAAATCGCCGGCCGCCACCTGAACGGCGCGCCGTTCACCGCGGGCGCGCAGGTGCCGGGCGGCGTCCATTTCAGCGGCGGCTGGGCCGCCGGCATGGCCGCGAACCTCCATTCGCGGATCGCGAGCCGGATCCTGCTGAAGATCGCGCACGGCCCGTACCGCAACGAGCAGGACGTCTACGCGCTCGCGCTCGAGCAGCCGTGGGAACGCTGGTTCGCGTCGACGCAGACGCTGCGCATCGACATCACCGCGATCAAGTCGCCGCTGAAAAGCCTCGAATTCACGACGCTGCGCGTGAAGGATGCGATCTGCGACCGGATGCGCGAGAAAACCGGCTCGCGCCCGAGCATCGACACCGGTGCGCCGGACGTGCGCGTGTTCGCGTTCCTGACCGTCAACGCGTGCACGCTGTACCTCGACACGTCGGGCGAGCCGCTGTTCAAGCGCGGCTGGCGTCTCGACAAGGGTGCGGCGCCGCTGCGCGAGAACCTCGCGGCCGGCATCCTGCGCCTGACGGGCTGGACGCCCGGCACCGCGCTGTACGACCCGATGTGCGGCAGCGGCACGTTCCTCGCGGAAGCCGCGCAGATCGCGCTCGGCGTGGCGCCCGGCGTCGAACGCCGGTTCGGCTTCGAAAAGCTCAAGCAGTACGACATCACCGCGTGGCAGGGGCTGAAGGTCCCGGCGCTGGACGCGAAGCGCGCGGCGCGGACCAAGCGCGGCGAAGCGCTCGGCGTGTACGGCAGCGACATTTCCGGCGACATGCTCGAGAAGGCGCGCGCGAACCTCGAGCGCGCCGGCGTGCCGTCGGTGTGGCTCAAGCAGGTCGACGCGCGCGGGATGACGCCGCCGTGCGACGGGCCGGGCATCCTCCTCGCGAACCCGCCGTACGGCGAGCGGATCGAAGTGCGCGGGCGCAGCGCGCGCGGCGAGGTGCGCGAAACCGGCCGCAACCGCGGCAACGACGACGCATTCCGCCGCACGCACACCGACGCGCCGGACAGCGAGTTCTTCAACGCGCTCGGCGATGCGCTGAAGCAGCGCTTCACGGGCTGGCAGGCGTTCCTGCTGACGTCCGATCGTTCGCTGCCGGGCCAGTTGCGGCTGCGCGAATCGGCCAAGACGCCGCTGTTCAACGGCGCGCTCGAATGCCGGCTGTTCCGCTTCGACCTGATCGCCGGCAGCGTGAAGGCACGCCCGGCCGCGCCGGAAGGCGACGCCTGACACGCGAACCGGCCGCTGCGGCCGCCTGCTGACACCCAGACGACGCCCGGCACCCGCCGGGCGTTTTTCTTTACGCCGCCGTCCTGCACGCCCCCTCGCCTCGCATCCGCGCGGCGCGGTCCCGCCCGACCGGACGCCACCGCAGCCGCCTTTTGTCAGCGCCGCCATGACTACTGACAGCACGCTGTCAGCAGCCCCCCGCCACACTGCAATCCCGGCGCAATGCAAGGCTGGTTTCCATCAAGAACCGAACAACAAGGAGCTCGTCATGACGTCAGCAACCGCCACTGCCACCCCGGAGCGCGCGATCGCGTGGTTCGACATTCCGTCCCTCGATTTCGACCGCGCGATCCGCTTCTACGAAACCGTGCTGCAAACCACGTTGCAGCGCGCGGTCATCGGCGGCGTACCGATGGCGACGTTCGACCGCGACGCGTCGAGCACGGGCGGCAGCATCGTATTCGATCCGCAGCAGATCAAGCCGAGCGCGAACGGCGTGCTCGTCTACCTGAACGCCGGCGAATCGGTCGTCGCGGCGCTCGAACGCGCGAAGCGCGCGGGCGGTGTCGTGCAGGGCTCGGTCGTCGAGCTGCCGAACAACTACGGCTACGTCGGCTATCTGATCGACACGGAAGGCAACCGCGTCGGCCTGCACGCGCCGAAATGCCACTGAGCGCAGCGGTCAGCGGGCCGGCGCGGCGCTATCATCGCGAAGTCCCCGTCGCCAGAGGAATCGAGGTGCTGTCATGACCCGTCGTGCCGACCGCCTGTTCCAGATCGCCGAGCTGCTGCGCGGGCGTCGGCTCACGACCGCGCAGCAGCTGGCCGACTGGCTGTCGGTGTCGCCGCGCACGGTCTATCGCGACGTGCGCGACCTGCAACTGTCCGGGGTGCCGATCGAAGGCGAAGCCGGCATCGGCTACCGGCTGAACCGCAACGCGAGCCTGCCGCCGCTCACGTTCACGGCCGAGGAGCTGTCGGCGCTCGCCACCGGCGCGCGCATGCTCGAGACCTGGGGCGGTGCGCGCTTCGCGAGCGGCGTGCGCTCGGCGCTCGCGAAGATCGCGTCGGCGATGCCGGCCGACAAGCGCACGGCGCTCGACCGCCTGCCCGTGTTCGCGCCGTCGTTCCACATCGACGAGACGTTTTGCGCGAAGGTCGACGCGATCCACCAGGCGATCGACACGCGCCACATCGTCAGCTTCGACTATCGCGACCGGCTCGGCGCGCATTCGCAGCGCCGCGTATGGCCGCTCGGGCTCGTCTACTGGGGCGGGCGCTGGACGATCGGCGCGTGGTGCGAGCTGCGCGACGATTTCCGCACCTTCGACATCGCGCGGATGGGCGACATCACCGTGCACGAGCAGTTTCCGGACATGGAAGGCCGGCGGATCGCCGACTACATGCGAATCGCGGAAGCGCCGATGCGCTGACGCGGCAAGGCGGCGGGCGTACGCCGCCGCCCTTCATGTTCCGGGCGCCAGGTGGCGCCCGGCCCTGCCTGCGTTACCCGCCGAACACCACCGGCCGCTTCGGCCGCTCGTCGACGTGCAGCGAAAACACGTCCGCACGCGCGTAGTGGCCGACGACGTCGAAGTCGTAGCGCGCCTTCACGAGCTCGTCGGTGTCGATGCGCGCGGTCACGAGCCCGGCCTCGCCGATCAGCGGCTCCGTCAGCAGGTCGCCGAGCGGCCCGACGATCACGCTGCCGCCGCGGATCAGCGGCCGCTCGGGGTCCCAGCCCGGCACGTCGATGCCGAGCGCGCGCGGCGACGGCTGCACCTGGCACGCGCTCACGACGAAGCAGCGCCCCTCGTGCGCGATGTGCCGCATCGAGCTCTGCCACACGTCGCGCTCGTCGACGGTCGGCGCGCACCAGATCTGCACGCCTTTCGCGTACATCGCGCAGCGCAGCAGCGGCATGTGGTTCTCCCAGCAGATGGCGGCGCCCGCGCGGCCGGCGGCCGTGTCGACCACCGGCAGCGTCGAGCCGTCGCCCTGCCCCCAGATCAGCCGCTCGGTGCCGGTCGGCATCAGCTTGCGGTGCTTGGCGACGAGCCCGTCGCGCGGATCGAAGAACAGCGCCGTGCAGTACAGCGTGCTGCCGCCGCGCTCGATCACGCCGACCACGAGGCTCGCGCCCGTGCGCTGCGACAGCGCGGCCAGCTCGTCGGTTTCCGGCCCCAGTACGTCGATCGCCTGCGCGGTGTAGCGCGCATACGCGTCGCGCCCTTCAGGCAGCCGGTAGCCGAGCCGCGTGCCGAAGATCTCGCCTTTCGGATAGCCGCCGAGCACGGCCTCGGGCAGCACGACCAGCGACGCGCCGCTGTCGCGGATCGCGGTTTCGTAGCCGAGGATCGTGTCGAGCGTGGCGCGCGTGCCGGCGGGCGATGCGCCGATCTGCAGCGCGGCGATGACTGAGGTGGACATTTAGGCGTCTCCGGTAAATGCGGTGAATGGGATGACGCCATCTTTGTCGATATCATTTCATCGATCAAATCGATACAACGATAACTGACATGAATACAGATGATATCGTCGGCCTCGACCTGAACCTGCTGAAAGTGTTCGAGGCGCTGTACGAGGAAGGCGGCGCGAGCCGCGCGGCGCTGCGGCTCGACCTCACGCAGTCGGCGGTCAGCGCGGCGCTCGGGCGGCTGCGCGTGATCTATGCCGATCCGCTGTTCGTGCGCACCGGCCGCGGGCTCGCGCCGACGCCGCGTGCCGACGAACTGAAGCCGATCCTGTCCGATGCCCTCGACCGCTGCCGCGAAAGCCTCGCGATCGCGGCCGACGGCGGCGATCGCGTCGGCCGCACGATCTCGATCGGGCTGTCCGACGATTTCGAGATCGCGCTCGGGCGCGCGCTGATCGATGCGGTCGCGCGCGAAGCGGCCGGCATCCGGCTGATCTTCCGGCAGACGCACAGCGGCATCGCCGGCGACGCGCTGCTGCGGCACGGCGTCGACGTCGCGATCGCGTCGGGCGGGTTCTCGGCGAACGGGCTCAGCCGGCGCGCGGTCGCCACGGGCGGCTATGCGTGCCTGATCGATCCGGCCGGCCGCGCGCGGTCGCCGCGCACGCTGACGCTCGCCGAATTCCTGCGGCGCGACCACCTGCTCGTGTCGTCGGGCGGCGTGATCGGGATCGTCGACGAGGCGCTGGCCGCGCTCGGACACAAGCGGCGCGTCGCGGCGTCGACCACGCATTTCGCCGCGCTGCCGTACCTGCTCGCCGGCTCCGACGCGGTCGCGACGATCCCCGCGCATGCGGCGCATGCGATCGCGCAATCGACCTCGCTGCGTGCGCTCGCGTGCCCGGTCGACCTGCCGCGCTATCCGGTCGAAATCGGCTGGCGCACGAGCACGCAGCGCGACCCGGCGATCGTGCGCGTGCGCGACACGATCGCCGCCTGCGTCGCACGTCTCGTCGCACCATGAAAAAAGCCCGGCCGGCTTGCGCCGGTCGGGCCTGTCCGGGGCACCGCGCCCGCGTATCGATACGGGCGCCGCATGCCGGCGCCTGCGTTACTCGACGGCCTTCACCATGTCCTCGATGACCTTCTTCGCATCGCCGAACACCATCATCGTCTTGTCCATGTAGAACAGGTCGTTGTCGAGGCCCGCGTAGCCGGCCGCCATCGAGCGCTTGTTGACGATCACCGTGCGCGCCTTGTACGCCTCGATGATCGGCATCCCCGCGATCGGCGATTTCGGATCGGTCTTCGCGGCCGGGTTCACCACGTCGTTCGCGCCGAGTACGAGCACCACGTCCACCTGGCCGAATTCGCCGTTGATGTCCTCCATCTCGTGCACGATCTCGTACGGCACTTCCGCCTCCGCGAGCAGCACGTTCATGTGGCCCGGCATCCGCCCGGCAACCGGGTGGATCGCGTACTTCACGTCGATGCCCTTCTCGATCAGCTTGTCGGTCAATTCCTTCAGCGCGTGCTGCGCGCGGGCGACGGCAAGCCCGTAGCCCGGCACGATCACGACCGTTTCCGCGTTGCCGAGCATGAACGACGCATCGTCGGCCGAACCCGACTTCACCGGCCGCTGCTCCTGCGCGCCCGTCGCACCGCCGGCCGACGCTTCGCCGCCGAACCCGCCGAGGATCACGTTGAAGAACGAACGGTTCATCGCGTGGCACATGATGTACGACAGGATCGCGCCCGACGAGCCGACCAGCGAACCGGCGATGATCAGCATCGCGTTGTTCAGCGAGAAGCCGATGCCGGCCGCGGCCCACCCCGAGTACGAGTTCAGCATCGACACGACCACCGGCATGTCCGCGCCGCCGATCGGGATGATGATCAGCACGCCGAGCACGAACGCGATCGCCGTCATGATGATGAACGGCAGCCACGCCTGCGTGATGAAGAACAGGATGCCGAAGCCGAGCATCGCGATCGCGAGCATCAGGTTGATCAGGTGCTGGCCCGCGTACACGACCGGCGCGCCCTGGAACAGCCGGAACTTGTACTTGCCCGACAGCTTGCCGAACGCGATCACCGAACCGGAGAACGTGATCGCGCCGACGAACGTGCCGATGAACAGCTCGACGCGGTTGCCGTACGGGATGAAGCTCGACGACACCGCATCCTGCGGCACGAGCCCGAACGCTTCCGGCTCCGACACGACCGCATACGCGATGCACACGGCCGCGAGACCGATCAGCGAGTGCATCGCCGCGACGAGTTCCGGCATCTTCGTCATCTCGACACGCGCGGCGACGAATGCCCCGACGCCCCCGCCGACGATCAGCGCGCCGAGCACGAGCGCGAGGCCGAGCGGCAGGTTCGCGCCGAGCCACGCGGCCTGCTTGACGATCAGCGCGATGGTCGTGAGGATCGCGATGGCCATCCCGACCATCCCGAACAGGTTGCCGCGCCGCGCGCTTTTCGGGTTCGACAGCCCCTTCAGCGCCTGGATGAAGCACACCGACGCGACGAGGTACAGCAGCGTAACGACGTTCATGCTCATCGCGCGCCCTCCTTGCCGCCCTCGATACGCTTGGGCTCCTTCTTGCGGAACATCTCGAGCATTCGCCTCGTCACGAGAAAGCCGCCGAACACGTTGACGGCCGCGAGCGCGACCGCGAGCGTGCCGAACAACTTGCCGGTCGCACCGACGGTGAGCGCCGCCGCGAGCATCGCGCCGACGATCACGATCGCCGAGATCGCGTTGGTCACGGCCATCAGCGGCGTATGCAGCGCCGGCGTGACGTTCCAGACGACGTGGTAGCCGACGTACACCGCCAGCACGAAGATGATCACGTTGATCACCGTGTGATTGATGACTTCCATGGTCTCCTCCGTTACTTGCGCGTGAGTTCGCCGTCGCGGCACAGCAGCGTCGCGGCGACGATGTCGTCGGTCAGGTCGATGTTCAGCGCGCCTTCCTTCGTGACGATCAGCTTCAGGAAGTCGAGCAGGTTGCGCGCATACAGCGCCGACGCGTCCGACGCGACCATCGATGCCAGGTTCGTGTAGCCGGCGATCGTCACGCCGTTGTGCACGATCACCTGGTCGGCGACGGTCAGCGGACAGTTGCCGCCCTTGCGACCGTCGATGTCCGGGCCGCGGCCGGCCGCGAGATCGACGAGCACCGAGCCGGGCTTCATCGACTGCGCCGTTTCGACCGAGATCAATGTCGGCGCCGGACGGCCGGGAATCAATGCGGTGGTGATCACGATGTCGGCCTGCTTCGCGCGCTCGTGCACGAGCGCGGCCTGGCGGCCGAGCCACGACGGCGGCATCGGGCGCGCATAGCCGCCGACACCTTGCGCGGCTTCGCGCTCTTCGTCGGTTTCGAACGGGACGTCGAGGAATTTCGCGCCGAGCGACTCGATCTGCTCCTTCACGGCCGGCCGCACGTCGGACGCCTCGATCACCGCGCCCAGCCGCTTCGCGGTCGCGATCGCCTGCAGGCCCGCGACGCCCGCGCCGAGAATCAGCACGCGCGCCGCCTTCACGGTGCCCGCGGCCGTCATCAGCATCGGCATGAACCGCGGATACAGCGACGCGGCCACCAGCACGGCCTTGTAGCCGGCGATGTTCGCCTGCGACGACAGCACGTCGAGACTCTGCGCGCGCGTCGTGCGCGGCGCGGCCTCGAGCGCGAAACCGGTCACGCCGGCCGCGGCGAGTTGCGCCGCCTGCTCGCCGTTGAACGGCTCGAGCATGCCGACCAGCACGGCGCCGCGCTTGAGCAACGGCAGTTCGGCGTCGGTGGGCGCCTGGACCTTCAGCACGAGATCGGCACCCAAAGCGGCCGACTGGTCGGTCAATTCGGCGCCGGCGGCCACATAGGCTTCGTCGGGATAGCTGGCGGCGCTGCCGGCCCCTTTCGCGATACTGACCCGATGGCCGGCCGCCGCGTATTTCTTCACGGTTTCCGGCGTCGCGGCCACGCGCGCCTCGTTGGCCCGCGTTTCAGCAGGCACTCCAATATGCATCGTCAGTTCCTCCAGTCATTGTCAGTATTTCTTTTCTTGCGATCTTTACTGCACAACGAGCCGGACAGGCTGACTTACCGGCTCACGAGCAACGGCGTTCACGCTGCACTTTAACCGAAAGCGATGGCCCCGCCAGCACTTTCCGCACGACCGTGCTCGAATGCGACATGAGTCTGGCCGCTGCCGTCACGCGTCGGCGGGGTGGACGATCTGCGGGGTCGGATTCGTCTAACGGGCGGCCGGCGGGGAACGACCGGCAGCGTTCGGGCGCAACCGGTAAAATGCCGAACCATGAAACCCGAAATCTGGACCCCGCATGTGACGGTCGCCGCGCTCGTCGAGCGCGCCGGCCGCTTTCTCGTGATCGAGGAAGAAACCTCGACGGGCCTGCGCATCAACCAGCCGGCCGGTCATCTCGAAGCCGGCGAGACGCTCGCCGACGCCGTGATCCGCGAAACGCTCGAGGAAACCGCGCACCCGTTCACGCCCGACGCGCTCGTCGGCGTCTATCTCGCGCATTACGATCGCCCCGGCAGCGCCGGCGCGACCTACCTGCGCTTCACGTTCTGCGGCACGGCCGGCGAACCGGTCGCGGGCCATGCGCTCGACGACGGCATCGTCCGTACGCTGTGGATGACGGCCGACGAGCTGCGCGCATGCAGCGAGCGCCATCGTTCGCCCGCGGTGATGCGCTGTGTCGACGACTACCTCTCCGGGCGGCGCATTCCGCTCGATTTCGTGCACACGCACTCGGTCGCTCCGCGCCCCGAGGCATTCGAACGTCAGGCGGTCAGCAAATGAACAAGCGTCGTGTAGTGGTGGGCATGTCGGGCGGCGTCGATTCGTCGGTGACCGCATGGCTGCTGAAGGAACAGGGCTACGACGTGGTCGGCCTGTTCATGAAGAACTGGGAAGACGACGACGACGGCGAATACTGCTCGACGCGCCAGGACTGGATCGACGTCGTGTCGGTGGCCGACCTGATCGGCATCGACGTGGAAGCCGTCAACTTCGCGGCGGAATACAAGGACCGCGTGTTCGCCGAGTTCCTGCGCGAATACTCGGCCGGCCGCACGCCGAACCCCGACGTGCTGTGCAACGCCGAGATCAAGTTCAAGGCGTTCCTCGACCACGCGATGTCGCTCGACGCGGAAATGATCGCGACCGGCCACTATGCGCGCGTGCGCGAGCGCGACGGGCGTTTCGAACTGCTGAAGGCCTTCGATCATACGAAAGACCAGTCGTACTTCCTGCACCGGCTGAACCAGGCGCAACTGTCGAAGACGATGTTCCCGCTCGGCGAGATCCCGAAGACGAAGGTGCGCGAGATCGCCGCGCAGATCGGGCTGCCGAATGCGAAGAAGAAGGATTCGACCGGCATCTGCTTCATCGGCGAGCGGCCGTTCCGCGATTTCCTGAACCGCTATCTTCCGACGAAACCCGGCCCGATGAAGACGCCCGACGGCAAGGTGGTCGGCGAGCACATCGGCCTCGCGTTCTACACGTTCGGCCAGCGCAAGGGCATCGGCCTCGGCGGCAGCAAGAGCGGCAGCGGCGAACCGTGGTTCGTCGCCGCGAAGGACATCGCGTCGAACACGCTGTACGTCGTGCAGGGCCACGACCATCCGTGGCTGCTGTCGCGCGAGCTCGTCGCCGGCAACGTGAGCTGGGTCGCCGGCGAGCCGCCGGCGGACGGCTTCGCGTGCGGCGCGAAGACGCGCTACCGGCAGGCCGATGCGGCGTGCACGTTCGGCCGGGCCGCGTTCGGCCGGGCCGCGTTCGGCGGGGCCGCGATAGGTGCCGCGGCCGCCGGCCCGGCAGGCGAAGCGCGCTTCTCGCTCGCGTTCGACGACGCGCAGTGGGCGGTCACGCCCGGCCAGTCGGCCGTGCTGTACGACGGCGAGATCTGCCTGGGCGGCGGCATCATCGAATCCGCGGCCACCGGCCAGCCCGGGCAGGCTGCGGCGG
Organism: Burkholderia sp. A2; assembly: GCF_001729305.1. Classification (NCBI taxonomy): domain Bacteria; kingdom Pseudomonadati; phylum Pseudomonadota; class Betaproteobacteria; order Burkholderiales; family Burkholderiaceae; genus Burkholderia; species Burkholderia sp. A2. The sequence goes on from NZ_LZXX01000024.1 coordinate 138,545, forward strand.
CGGGCCAGGCGCCGGCGCTCGCCGAAGCACGCTGATATCCATTCGGTTTAGACTTGCGGCACGCCGCGCCCGGCGGAACACGATTCCGCCGCGGCCGGCGCGCCGCCTTCGCAGCGTACGCATGGCGGCACCTCAGAATGCTTACGGAGCCCCCCATGCTTTCAAGACGCTACCTCGCGATGTGGTGCGCCGTGCTGCTGCTCGTCGCGGCGGCCGCGCTCGCGTCGGTCCACCTCCTCTCCTGGCTGTGGATCGCCATCCCCATCGCCCTCGTCGCGCTCGGCCTGTACGACCTGAACCAGGACCGCCACGCGATCCTGCGGAACTACCCGCTCTGGGGGCACTTCCGCTTCCTGTTCGAATTCATCCGACCTGAAATCCGCCAGTACTTCGTCGAGGACGACACCGACGAAAAACCGTTCTCGCGCGCGCAGCGCAGCCTCGTCTACCAGCGTGCGAAGAACGTCGCCGACAACCGTCCGTACGGCACCGAGCTGAACGTGAAGGCCGTCGCGCACGAATGGATCAGCCATTCGCTCGCGCCGACGAAACTGCCGAACCACGATTTCCGCATCCGCGTCGGCGCGAATCGCGCGCAACCGTACGACATTTCGATCTTCAACATCTCGGCGATGAGCTTCGGCTCGCTGTCCGCGAACGCGATCCGCTCGCTGAACCTCGGCGCGAAGAAAGGCGGCTTCGCGCACGATACCGGCGAAGGCTCGCTGTCGAAGTACCACCGCGAGAACGGCGGCGACATCATCTGGGAAATCGCGTCCGGCTACTTCGGCTGCCGCAACGACGACGGCACGTTCAACCCCGACAAGTTCGCGAAGCAGGCCGCCGATCCGCAGGTCAAGATGATCGAGGTGAAGCTGTCGCAGGGCGCGAAGCCCGGCCACGGCGGCGTACTGCCGGCCGCGAAGATCACGCCGGAAATCGCCGAGACGCGCGGCGTGCCGATGGGCAAGGACTGCATCTCGCCCGCGACGCACTCGGAATTCTCGACGCCGCGCGGGCTGCTCGAATTCGTCGAGCGGCTGCGCACGCTGTCCGGCGGCAAGCCGACCGGTTTCAAGCTGTGCATCGGCCATCCGTGGGAATTCTTCGGGATCGCGAAAGCGATGCTCGAGACGGGCATCGTGCCCGACTTCATCGTCGTCGACGGCGCGGAAGGCGGCACCGGCGCGGCGCCGCTCGAATTCACCGACCACGTCGGCGTGCCGCTGCAGGAAGGGCTGCTGCTCGTGCACAACACGCTCGTCGGGATCGGCGTGCGCGACCGCGTGAAGCTCGGCGCAAGCGGCAAGATCATCACCGCGTTCGACATCGCGCGCACGCTCGCGATCGGCGCGGACTGGGTGAACTCGGCGCGCGGCTTCATGTTCGCGGTCGGCTGCATCCAGGCGCAGCACTGCCACACCGACCGCTGCCCGACCGGCGTCGCGACGCAGGACCCGGTGCGTCAGCGCGCGCTCGTCGTGCCCGACAAGGCCGAGCGCGTCTACAACTTCCACCGCAATACGCTGCATGCGCTGCAGGAACTCGTGCAGGCGGCCGGCCTCGCGCATCCGTCCGAGCTGCGCGCGCATCACATCGTGCAGCGGGTCGCGCCGCACGAGGTGCGCCTGATGTCGCAACTGCTGAAATACCTGAAACCCGGTGCGCTGCTCGACGGCCACACCTGCGGCTTCTCGCTGTACGACAAGTGGTGGCCGATCGCGCGCAGCGATTCGTTCACGCTCGGCGAAGCCGTGTACGCATCGATCGAGTGACGCAAGCGGTCAGCCCGCTCCGGCGGCGGGCGGCCTGCGCCGCAAAAAGAAAAGCGCCCCGCGGGGCGCTTTTCTTTCGTCTGCCGAATGCGTGACGGCCGGGCCGCGGCTCAGTTCTGCGGCAGCGTATCGACGAACGACGGTCGTTGCTGCAGCTTCACGAAATGCTTGTCGAGGTTCGGGTGGCGATCGCGCCAGTCGAGCTCGGGCATCCGGAAGTCGAGATAGCCGAGCGCGCAGCCGAGTGCGATGTCGGCGAGCGTGTAATGATTGCCGACGCACCACGTCTTGCCGCCGAGGCCCTGCGACATCGCGACGAGCGCGTCGTCGATCTTGCGTTGCTGGCGCGCGATCCAGCTCGCGCTGCGCTGCGCTTCGTCGCGCATCGTGTGTTCGAGACGAATCGCGACAGCGGCGTCGAGCACGCCGTCGCCCAGTGCTTCCCAGCAGCGCACTTCGACGCGCTCGCGGCCCGACGGCGGAATCAGCTTGCCGACCGGCGACAGCGTATCGACGTATTCGCAGATCACGCGGGAATCGAACACCGCGGCACCATCCTCCATCACGAGGCACGGGACCTTGCCGAGCGGATTCGACGCATGAATGCTCGTGTCCGGCGCCCACACGTTCTCGAGCTCCAGCTTGTAGTCGATCTTCTTTTCAGCAAGCACGATCCGCGCCTTGCGGACGTACGGGCTGCTGAGCGAACCGATTAATTTCATCATCTGCCTTTTTAAGGGAACCGCCGAGAGTATACGTTGTCGTCGATCATAACCGGCCCGCGCGGCCGGGCAGAAAATCGCCCGTCCGGCCTGTGGAAGGTTTGCAACAGCCGCCGCCAAGCCCCGTCGGGCGGGCCTTCCAGCCGCCGCCCTGACGCGCGGCGTCCGGCGGCGCTACAATCGAACGATGAATGCGCCCCTCGATACCGCCATCGCCGTCGACGTCTACCGCCAGCGCCGTGAACGCGTGCTTGCCGCACTGCGTGCCGCGGGCGGCGGCGTCGCCATCGTCCCCACCGCGCCGGAAATGCTGCGCAACCGCGATACGGCCTACCCGTACCGGTTCGACAGCTACTTCCATTACCTGACGGGCTTCACCGAGCCGGATGCCGTGCTCGTGCTGAACGCGGCCGCGCCGCACGGCGCGCCGGAATCGATCCTGTTCTGCCGCGCCAAGAACGTCGACCGCGAGATCTGGGAAGGCTTTCACTACGGTCCCGACGCCGCGCGCGACGCGTTCGGCTTCGATGCGGCGTTCGCGACCGACGTGATCGACACCGAAATGCCGCGCCTGCTCGCCGATGCGGGCACCGTGCACTACCGGTTCGGCGCATCGGCCGAGTTCGAGCGCCAGCTCGCCGGCTGGATCGACGCGGTGCGCGCGCAGGCACGCACGGGCGTCGCTGCGCCGGACGCGCTGCTCGACCTCACGCCGCTGCTCGACGACATGCGGCTCGTGAAGGACGAACACGAACTCGCGATCATGACGCGCGCCGCGCACATCTCGGCGCTCGCGCACCGCCGCGCGATGCAGGTGTGCCGCCCCGGCATCCGCGAATACGAGCTCGAGGCCGAGCTGCTGTACCTGTTCCGCAAGCACGGCGCGCAAGCGCCCGCGTACGGGTCGATCGTCGCGGCCGGCGCGAATGCGTGCGTGCTGCACTACCCGGCCGGCAACGCGGCCGCGCGGGACGGCGACCTGATCCTGATCGACGCCGCGTGCGAACTCGACGGCTATGCGTCGGACATCACGCGCACGTTCCCGGCCAACGGCCGCTTCTCGCCCGCGCAGCGCACGCTGTACGACATCGTGCTCGCCGCGCAGCAGGCCGCGATCGACGCGACGCGCGCGGGCGTGCCGTTCGAGGCGCCGCACGACGCGGCGGTGCGCGTGCTCGCACAGGGGCTGCTCGACACCGGCATCATCCCGAAAACGCGCTTCTCGAACGTCGACGACGTGATCGCCGAGCGCGCATACACGCGCTTCTACATGCACCGCACGGGCCACTGGCTCGGCATGGACGTGCACGACTGCGGCGACTACCGCGAACGGCTCGCCGCGCGCGACGCGAACGGCGCGCTGCCGTGGCGCACGCTGAAGCCCGGCATGGCGCTGACCGTCGAGCCGGGCCTGTACGTGCGCGCGGCCGACGACGTGCCGCCCGAGTACTGGAACATCGGCATCCGCATCGAGGACGACGCGATCGTGCGCGAGCACGGCTGCGAACTGATCACGCGCGGCGTGCCGGTCGCGGCCGACGAGATCGAGGCGCTGATGCGCGCGGACGCATGACCGGCCGCCGACCGTTACCCCCGTTTCACGAATCAAGATGACGACCGCTTCCTCCCCGGCCACGCCGGATTACGACCTCGCCATCGTCGGCGCGGGCCCCGTCGGGCTCGCGCTCGCCGGCTGGCTCGCGCGCCGCAGCGCGACACAGCATGCATCGATCGCACTGATCGATGCGCGCGAACCGGCCGCGAGCGCGAACGACCCACGCGCGATCGCCGTGTCGCACGGCAGCCGCGTGCTGCTCGACACGCTCGCGTGGCCCGCCGACGCCACGCCGATCGAACATATCCACGTATCGCAGCGCGGCCATTTCGGCCGTACGCTGATCGACCGCGACGAACACGCGCTCGCCGCGCTCGGCTACGTGGTGCGCTACGGCTCGATCGTGCAGGCGCTCGCGGGCGCCGTGCGCGGCACGCGCGTCGACTGGCTGACGTCGACCACCGCACGCGCGCCGCAGCAGGACGCCGACGGCGTCACGCTGACGCTCGACGGCCCGCAAGGCGAGCGCCCGCTGCGCGCGCGCATCGTCATCAACGCCGAAGGCGGGCTGTTCCACGAACAGCCCGCCGATGCAGGCAAGCATCGCCGCGACTACGGGCAGACCGCGCTCGTCGGCACGGTCACGGTTTCGGCGCCGCGCCCGAACGTCGCGTGGGAACGCTTCACGCACGAAGGCCCGCTCGCGCTGCTGCCGCTCGGCGGGCCGCGTCAGGCCGACTACTCGCTCGTGTGGTGCTGCACGCCCGACGAAGCCGCGCGACGCGCCGCGCTACCCGACGACGCGTTCCTGCGCGAGCTCGGCGGCGTGTTCGGCGAACGCATGGGCGCGTTCGTCGCGATCGCCGGGCGCGCATCGTTCCCGCTCGGCCTGAGCGCCGCGCAGACGCTCGTCAGCGGCCGCGTCGCGATCGTCGGCAATGCCGCGCAGACGCTGCACCCGGTGGCGGGCCAGGGGCTCAACCTCGGGCTGCGCGATGCGCACACGCTCGTCGACACGCTGTCCGCGCAAGGCTTCGAAGCAACCGCGCTCGCGACCTTCAACGCACGCCGCGCGCTCGACCGGCGCTTCACGATCGGCGCGACCGACACGCTGGCGCGGCTGTTTACGATCGACACGGGCCCGCTTCCGCTGCTGCGCGGCGCGGCGCTCACCGCGCTCGAATTCGTGCCGCCGCTCAAGAAGGCGATCGCGCGCCAGATGATGTTCGGCCAGCGCAACTGACGCACGGCCGCACCGCATAGCCCGTTCGGGCAAACCAGGCAAACCGGGTCAAATCGGCGGGGCATGGGAATACGGTAAAATGCCCGTTTTCCGTCTTCCCTCCCCCTGCCCGCGCGCGTCGCGGGCGGCGCCATTGCGATGCCCGTTATCGGCCCTCACGTATTGCGTAACAACCTGTTCGTCGCCCCGATGGCCGGGGTGACGGATCGTCCGTTCCGCCAGCTGTGCAAACGGCTGGGGGCCGGTTACGCCGTGTCCGAGATGGTCGCGTCCAACGCGCAGCTGTGGAAAAGCGCGAAGACGATGCGGCGCGCGAACCACGAAGGCGAAGTCGAGCCGATCGCGGTGCAGATCGCCGGCGCCGATCCGGCGATGATGGCCGAAGCGGCCCGCTACAACGTCGACAACGGCGCGCAGATCATCGACATCAACATGGGCTGCCCGGCGAAGAAGGTCTGTAACGTCGCGGCCGGCTCCGCGCTGCTGCAGAACGAGCCGCTCGTGCAGCGGATCGTCGAGGCCGTCGTCGCGGCGGTCGGCACCGGGCCCGACGCGGTGCCCGTCACGCTGAAGATCCGCACCGGCTGGGACCGCGAGCACAAGAACGCGATCACGGTCGCACGCCTGGCCGAAGCGGCCGGCATTTCGATGCTCACCGTGCACGGCCGCACGCGCGCCGACCTGTACCGCGGCGACGCCGAGTACGACACCATCGCGGCCGTGAAGGCGGCCGTACGCATTCCGGTCGTCGCGAACGGCGACATCACGTCGCCCGCCAAGGCGAAGGCCGTGCTCGATGCAACCGGCGCCGACGCGCTGATGATCGGTCGCGCCGCGCAAGGCCGGCCGTGGCTGTTCCGCGAAATCGATCATTTCCTGCAAACCGGCGAACTGCTGCCCCCGCCGCGGATCGACGAGATCCAGCACGTGATGAACGAACACCTGGAAGACCACTACGCTTTCTATGGCGAATTCACCGGCGTCCGTACTGCGCGCAAGCACATCGGCTGGTACACTCGCGGCCTTTCCGGTGCCAACGGATTCCGGCACCGAATGAACACGCTCGATTCCACCCGCGAGCAGCTCGCCGCCGTCAATGCATTCTTCGAGGCGCAAAAGGCGCTGTCGGACCACCTCGTCTACGTCGATGACGATGCGGAAAACAGCCAGGGCGAGTCGGACGACCATAACCAGTTAGCAGCATGAGCAAGCACAACATCGAACAATGTGTCCGCGAGAGCCTGGACGTGTATTTCCGGGATCTAGACGGCTCCAATCCGCACGACGTCTATGAAATGGTGATGTCCTGCGTCGAAAAGCCGATGCTCGAGGTCGTGCTCGTACAGGCCGGCGGCAACCAGTCGCTCGCCGCCGAGTACCTCGGCATCAATCGCAATACGCTGCGCAAGAAGCTGCAGCAGCACGGCCTGCTGTAGGCGGCCGTCCCGTCCCCGTTTCCCTGGCTATTGGTGGTTCCATCATGATCAAGCAAGCGCTCATTTCCGTTTCCGACAAGACCGGCATCGTCGACTTCGCGAAGTCGCTGTCCGACCTCGGCGTCAAGCTGCTGTCGACGGGCGGCACCGCGAAACTCCTCGCCGACGCCGGCCTGCCCGTGACCGAAGTGGCCGACTACACCGGCTTCCCGGAAATGCTCGATGGGCGCGTGAAGACGCTGCACCCGAAGGTGCACGGCGGCATCCTCGCCCGCCGCGACCTGCCCGAGCACATGCAGGCGCTGGAGCAGCACGGCATCCCGACGATCGACCTGCTGGTCGTGAACCTGTATCCGTTCGTCGCGACGATCGCGAAGGACGACTGCACGCTCGCCGACGCGATCGAGAACATCGACATCGGCGGCCCGACGATGCTGCGCTCGGCCGCGAAGAACCACCGCGACGTGACGGTCGTCGTCGACCCGGCCGACTACGCGGTCGTACTCGATGAAATGAAGGCGAACGGCAACACCATCGGCTACCCGACCAACTTCCGCCTCGCGACGAAGGTATTCGCGCACACCGCGCAATACGACGGCGCGATCACGAACTACCTGACGAGCCTGACCGACGAGCTGCAGCACGCATCGCGCAGCGCGTACCCGGCCACGCTCAACATGGCGTTCGACAAGGTGCAGGACCTGCGCTACGGCGAGAACCCGCACCAGAGCGCGGCGTTCTACCGCGACCTCGCGACGCCGGCCGGCGCGCTGGCGAACTACCGTCAGCTGCAGGGCAAGGAACTGTCGTACAACAACATCGCGGATTCGGACGCGGCGTGGGAATGCGTGAAGACGTTCGACGCGCCGGCCTGCGTGATCATCAAGCATGCGAACCCGTGCGGCGTCGCCGTCGGCAACGACTCGGCCGACGCGTATGCGAAGGCGTTCCAGACCGACCCGACCTCCGCGTTCGGCGGCATCATCGCGTTCAACCGCGAAGTCGACGAAGCGGCCGCGCAAGCCGTCGCGAAGCAGTTCGTCGAAGTGCTGATCGCTCCGTCGTTCACGGACGCCGCGAAGCAGGTGTTCGCCGCGAAGCAGAACGTGCGCCTGCTCGAGATCGCACTCGGCGACGGCCATAACGCATTCGACCTGAAGCGCGTCGGCGGCGGCCTGCTCGTGCAGTCGCTCGATTCGCGCAACGTGCAACCGAGCGAGCTGCGCGTCGTCACGAAGCGCCAGCCGACCGCGAAGGAAATGGACGACCTGCTGTTCGCCTGGCGCGTCGCGAAGTACGTGAAGTCGAACGCGATCGTGTTCTGCGGCAACGGCATGACGCTCGGCGTCGGCGCCGGCCAGATGAGCCGCGTCGATTCCGCGCGCATCGCAAGCATCAAGGCGCAGAACGCGGGCCTGACGCTCGCCGGTTCGGCGGTCGCGTCGGATGCGTTCTTCCCGTTCCGTGACGGCCTCGACGTCGTCGTGGCGGCCGGCGCGACCTGCGTGATCCAGCCGGGCGGCTCGATGCGCGACGACGAAGTGATCGCGGCGGCCGACGAGCACGGCATCGCGATGGTCCTGACGGGCGTGCGCCACTTCCGTCACTGATCGCGGCATGCGGCCCGCGCGGCCGCTGCACGAGAACCCGGCGGCCTCACTCCCGCCGGGTTTTTTATTGCGCGGCGCCGTCGCGCACGACCGGGCGACCGGCTTGCCGCACCATTCGTTGTAGTATCGCTGCATCACGCCATTCTCCTCACTCATGCGAATTCTCGGCATCGACCCCGGCCTGCGCGTCACCGGCTTCGGCGTCATCGACGTCAGCGGCCACCGGCTCGCCTATGTCACGAGCGGCGTGATCCGCACGCCGACGGCCGACCTGGCCACCCGGCTCGGCACGATCTTTCAAGGCGTCTCGACGATCGTGCGCGAACACGCGCCCGATCAGGCCGCGATCGAAAAGGTGTTCGTCAACGTGAACCCGCAGTCGACGCTGCTGCTCGGCCAGGCGCGCGGCGCCGCGATCTGCGGGCTCGTCGCGGGCGGGCTGCCGGTCGCCGAATACACGGCGCTGCAGCTCAAGCAGGCCGTGGTCGGCTACGGCCGCGCAACCAAGACGCAGATGCAGGAAATGGTCACGCGGCTGCTCAACCTGTCCGGCCAGCCGGGCTCCGACGCCGCCGACGCGCTCGGCATGGCGATCTGCCACGCGCACGGCGGCGACACGCTCAGCACGCTCGGCGGCCTCGCACCGGCGCTCGCGCAGAAAGGGCTGCGCGTGCGGCGCGGCAGGCTCGTCGGCTGACGCCGGCCGCGCGCCGCGGCACGTACGTCGGCTCGACTGCGTCGGCCGCTTTGGCTGCGTTGGCCGGCTCGACCGTTCTACCCACGCCCGACACGCCCGCGACACGCGCCGCTTCGGCCTGACGGCCGCGCCCATCGGCATTGCGCCGCGCGTGCGCTACACTCGCGCTTTCTTCCTCGCATCCCGTCCTCCATGATCGGTCGCATCGCCGGCATCCTGCTCGAAAAGAACCCGCCTCATCTGCTCGTCGACTGCAACGGCGTCGGCTACGAAATCGACGTGCCGATGAGCACCTTCTACAATCTGCCGCAAACGGGCGAGCGCATCGTGCTGCTCACGCAGCAGATCGTCCGCGAGGACGCGCACCTGCTGTACGGCTTCCTGACGCCGCAGGAGCGCACGACCTTCCGCGAACTGCTGAAGATCACCGGCATCGGCGCGCGCATGGCGCTCGCCGTGCTGTCCGGCATGAGCGTGCAGGAGCTCGCTCAGGCCGTGACGATGCAGGACGCCGCCCGCCTCACGCGGCTGCCCGGCATCGGCAAGAAGACGGCCGAGCGCCTGCTGCTCGAACTGAAGGGCAAGCTCGGCGCCGATCTCGGCGCGCTCGCCGGCGCCGCGTCGCCGTCCGACCATGCGACCGACATCCTCAACGCGCTGCTGGCGCTCGGCTACTCCGAGAAGGAAGGCCTGGCCGCGATCAAGAACGTGCCGGCCGGCACCGGAGTGTCCGAAGGCATCAAGCTCGCGCTGAAGGCGCTGTCGAAGGCGTAACGCGGTCGATCCGGCCGTCGAAGCCAGTGTCGCGCCGCCGCGCGGCGCCCGCCAGTCGGCCGTTCGGCCAGGTGGTTCGGGCGCCGTCGCGCGGTACAATGACCGCATGATTGAAACCGACAAACTCGCCACCGAACAGCGGATCATCGCCGCCACGCCCGCCTCGTCGCACGAGGAGGTGTTCGAACGTGCGTTGCGGCCGCGCCAGCTCGACGACTACGTCGGTCAGGAAAAGGTGCGCGGCCAGCTCGAGATCTTCATCGAAGCCGCGAAGCGCCGCGCCGAGCCGCTCGACCACGTGCTGCTGTTCGGGCCGCCGGGTCTCGGCAAGACGACGCTCGCACACATCATCGCGCGCGAGATGGGCGTGAACCTGCGCCAGACGTCGGGCCCCGTGCTCGAGCGCGCGGGCGATCTCGCCGCGCTGCTGACGAACCTCGAAGCGAACGACGTGCTGTTCATCGACGAGATCCACCGGCTGTCGCCGGTCGTCGAGGAAATCCTGTATCCGGCGCTCGAGGATTACCAGATCGACATCATGATCGGCGAAGGCCCGGCCGCGCGCAGCGTGAAGCTCGACCTGCAGCCGTTCACGCTGGTCGGCGCGACCACCCGCGCGGGCATGCTGACCAATCCGCTGCGCGATCGTTTCGGGATCGTCGCGCGCCTCGAGTTCTACGACGCCGAACAACTGTCGCGCATCGTGCGGCGTTCGGCGTCGCTGCTGAATGCGCAGATCGATCCGAACGGCGCGCTGGAAATCGCGAAGCGCTCGCGCGGCACGCCGCGGATCGCGAACCGGCTGCTGCGCCGCGTGCGCGACTTCGCGGAAGTAAAGGCCGACGGCCAGATCACCGCGGCCATTGCCGACGCCGCGCTCGCGATGCTCGACGTCGATCCGGTCGGCTTCGACCTGATGGACCGCAAGCTGCTCGAAGCGATCCTGTACAAGTTCGACGGCGGCCCGGTCGGCATCGACAACCTCGCGGCGGCGATCGGCGAAGAGCGCGACACGATCGAGGACGTGCTCGAACCATACCTGATCCAGCAGGGCTTCCTGCAGCGCACGCCGCGCGGGCGCGTCGCGACGCTGCTCACGTATCGCCACTTCGGGCTGTCGGTGCCCGATGCCCGCCGCACCGAACGCGACGAGTGGGATACCCCGGACGGGAAGTAATCCGTCGCCCGAGCCGCACCCGCCATGACGACGCCGCCCAGCCGCCACCCCACCACCGTGCCGGGCCCGCGCTGGGCGGAGCCGATCCGCAAGCGGCTCGTGGCCGGCATCACGCACCTGACGGCCGGCGGCGGCGGCCCGTCGATCGATCTCTCTTCGCCGCCTGGCGACCCGGGGCTATTCGGCCCCGACGCCGTGTGCTGGCGCGTGCATGCCGATTTCACGTCGATGATGACGGGCGGCATCGCCGCGCTGCTGCTGCAGGCGCTCCACCCGCTCGCGCTCGCGGGCGTCTGGGATCATTCGTCGTTCCGCACCGACATCTTCGGCCGCTTGCGGCGCACCGCCACGTTCATCACGGGGACGACGTTCGGCAGCCGCACGGACGCGCTCGCGCTGATCGAGCGCGTGAAAGCGATCCACGCGCACATCTCGGGCAGCGCGCCGGACGGACGGCCCTACCGCGCCGACGATCCCGCGCTGCTGACCTGGGTGCATGTCGCGGAAGTGTCGAGCTTCCTCGCCGCGCACCTGCGTTACGTGAATCCGGCGCTGTCAGGCGAACTGCAGGACCGCTATTACGCAGAGACGGCGCTGATCGCCGAGTTGCTCGGCGCCCGCGAGGTGCCGCGTTCGCGCGCCGAGGTGGCCGCCTATCTCGCACGCATGCTGCCCGAACTCGAAGCCGGGCCGCGTACGTTCGACGTGATGTCCATCCTGCTGAACGTGCCGGTCGCGAAGCCGGCGCTGCGGCCGGCCGCGTCGCTGGTGATGCATGCCGGGATCGACCTGCTGCCGCCGTGGGCGCAGCGCATGCTCGGCGTGTCGACGTTCGCGCCGTTGCGGCGCGCGGTGGTCCGGCCCGGCATACGCGCGGTCGCGCCCATACTGCGCTGGGCGCTCGTGAACGGCGCGTCGAAGCGTGCGCGCCGCCGCGCGACGGCCTCCCCGTCCGACGGCACCCCGTCTGCCTGACGATCCGTTTATTCAGATCATTTCAATTTGCCGTCAAATAGCTGTGACAAGCTGACGGGCTTGCACCCGCGCGCGCTCGCGCGTTCTGCTCGTCACCGATGTCCAGTGACCCGCGCGACGTCCCGCCCACCGACCAACGCCTGATGCCCGCGATGCCACGCCTGCCGATCCGTTTCGCCGTTGCCGCCAGCCTGTCCACCGTCTTCGCCCTCGCCGCGTGTGGAGGCGACGATGTCGCCGCCGTCGCGCGCATGGACGCACAACCGCCGTCCGGCGACACGACAACCGCACCGGCCCCCACGCCGCTCGCGGCCAACCCGCCGCAACCGGGCCAGTGGAAAGCCGCCCGCGCCGGCGACCTGATCGACGTGACGCTCGGCGATCTTCATCCGACGCAGGGCGCGATCGGCTACGACCAGATCTACTACAAGCTCGGCCGCTACGAACGGCAGCCCGACAAGAAGTTCGACGACTTCTGCGCGGACGAAGGCCTCGGCGGCATCGCATCGAGCGGCTACACGGCCCGATCGTCGCTGCGCGAGCCGGCCAGCTACACGTGCGCGACGACCGACGCGAACGGCCGCGACCGCTCGGTGCTGAACCCCGTCGTGATCGGCCCGAACGGCGATGCGCTGTACCTGACCGACGGCCACCACGGCCTGTCGACTTACTACGAGACGCCCGACGGCGGCCCGGCGCTGCACGTGCACGTCGTCGTCAAGGACAACCTCAGCGACTACTCGGGCGACGCGTTCTGGCAGCAGATGCAAAGCCGCGGCTATCTGCGCCTGAAGAACGGCGAAGGCAAGCCGATCACGACCGCGCAACTGCCGACCGGCCTCGGCCTGACACTCGGGATGACGAACGACCGCTATCGGTCGCTCGTCTATTTCACGCGCGACATCGGTTACAGCAAACCCGCACAAGCGACCGACTACCTCGAGTTCTACTGGGCCGACTGGCTGCGCGCGCAGCCGGGCACGTTCGCGCTGGCCGGCTACGACCTGACGCGGCCCGGCGCGACCGATCCCGATCCAGCGAAGGCCGACACGGGCTACCTGAATGCGGTCTGGCATGCGTCGACGCGGATGGTCGCGGCCACGGACCCCGTGATCGACGGCAAGACGGGCGCCGACCTCGGGCGCGCCGATGCGATCAACGGCGGGAGGAAATACAGCAAGGGGGAATTCGACAAGCTGCGCCAGCCGATCACGGCCGACAAGCCCGGCAAGATCGCGTACGCGCTCGACTACAAGACACGCCACGGGCTGCCGCGGTAGGCGTCACACCGGAGGGAACGGAACCCCGGCCCGGCCGTGCCGGACGGCGGGGCCCGCGTGCTCAGAGCACCTTGCGGTACCCGTCGTCGTCGCTCGCGGCTTCGAGATGCGACACGTCGGCCCACTGCACGACCTGCGCGCGGCCATCCACGTAATCGACGACGTTGATGCTGGTGTTGAGCAACGGATAGTTGCGCGGCGCCGACAGCTCGATCCCGTTCGCGAAGCGATACACGCAATCGAGCACGCCGCCGTGCGCGACGCACGCGATCCGGCCGCCCGGATGCGCGGCGACGATCGGTTCGAGCGCATGCAGCACGCGGTGATAGAACGCACGCTGCGACTCGCCGCCCTCCGGCGCGAAGCCGGGATCGCGCGTCTGCCACGCCGCATACGCGTCCGGAAACAGCGCCTCGATCTCGGTGCTGTCGTGCCCCTGGAACGCGCCGTACGAGCGTTCGCGCAACCCTTCGCGCAGCAGCAGCGGCAGCCCGAGCACATCGGCGAACGGTTGGGCGGTCTGTTGCGCGCGCATCAGGTCGCTCGAATACACCGCGTCGATCCACGCGCCGTCGCGGGCCTCCCGGCCAAGCCGTGCAGCCAGCCGCTGCGCCTGCGCGAGCCCCGTGTCGGCCAGCGGGATGTCGATATGCCCCTGGATGCGCTTGATGCGGTTCCAGGCCGTCTCGCCATGGCGGATGAAAAGAACCTGCGTGGTGGCCATCGCGGCGCGTCTCCGGGGAAGAATCAGGGCCGCACTTGCAGCCAGAACGTCACGGGGCCGTCGTTGACGAGCGACACCTGCATGTCCGCGCCGAACTCGCCCGTCTCGACGATCGGGTGCCGCATACGCGCGGCCGCGACGAAATAGTCGAACAGCCGCGCGCCTTCGTCGGGCGGCGCGGCCGGCGTGAAGCTCGGACGCAGCCCGCTGTTGGTATCGGCCGCGAGCGTGAACTGCGACACGAGCAGCAGGCCGCCTGCACGACCTTCGCCGTCGATGTTCGATACCGGCAGGTTCATCTTGCCGGCTGCGTCGCTGAACACGCGGTAGCCGAGCAGCTTCGCGAGCAGCTTGTCGGCCGCGGCCTCGGTATCGCCGCGCTCCGCGCAGACGAGCGCGAGCAGGCCCGCGCCAATCTCGCCCGTCGTCCGGCCGCCGACGCGCACGTCGGCGCGCGTCACGCGCTGGATCAGCGCGATCATGCGGTCAGCGTGACGCGTGCGAAGCGGCGCTTGCCGACCTGCACGACGAACTCGCCGGCCTCGACCTTCAGGCCCTTGTCCGACACGGTCGCGCCGTCGATCTTCACGCCGCCCTGCTCGATGTTGCGCAGCGCTTCGCTCGTCGACGGCACGAGGCCCGCCTGCTTCAGCAACTGACCGATCGCGAGCGGCGCGCCGGCCAGCGTGACCGACGGAATGTCGTCCGGCACGCCGCCCTTCGCGCGGTGGTTGAAGTCCTCGAGTGCGCGCTCGGCGTCGGCCTGCGAATGGAATCGCGCGACGATTTCCTGGGCGAGCAGCACCTTGAAGTCGCGCGGGTTGCGGCCGCCTTCGGCCTCGCGCTTGAAGCCGGCGATTTCATCGAGGCTGCGGAACGACAGCAGCTCGAAGTAACGCCACATCAGCGTGTCCGAGATGCTCATCAGCTTGCCGAACATGTCGGTCGGCTTCTCGCTGATGCCGACGTAGTTGCCCTTCGACTTCGACATCTTCTCGACGCCGTCGAGGCCTTCGAGCAGCGGCATCGTCAGGATGCACTGCTGTTCCTGGCCGTACTGCTTCTGCAGTTCGCGGCCGACCAGCAGGTTGAACTTCTGGTCGGTGCCGCCGAGTTCGAGGTCGGCGTTCAGCGCGACCGAATCGTAGCCCTGCATCAGCGGGTACAGGAATTCGTGGATCGAGATCGGCACGCCGCCCTGGAAGCGCTTCGTGAAATCCTCGCGCTCGAGGATCCGCGCGACCGTGTAGCGCGACGCGAGCTTGATCATCCCGTCCGCGCCGAGCGGCATCGACCATTCGCTGTTGTAGCGGATCTCGGTCTTGTCGCGATCGAGCACGAGCGCGGCCTGCTCGAAGTAGGTCTTCGCGTTCGATTCGATCTGCTCGCGCGTGAGCGGCGGACGCGTCGCGTTGCGGCCCGACGGGTCGCCGATCAGCGACGTGAAATCACCGATCAGGAAGATCACCGTATGGCCGAGGTCCTGCAACTGGCGCATCTTGTTCAGCACGACCGTATGGCCGATGTGGATGTCCGGTGCGGTCGGATCGAGGCCGAGCTTGATGCGAAGCGGCGTGCCGGTGGCCGCGCTGCGCGCGAGCTTCTGCGCGAACTCTTCCTCGATCAGCAGCTCGTCGACGCCGCGCTTCGTGACGGCGAGCGCATGCCGGACTTCGTCGGTGATCGGGAAAACGGGCTTGGAACTGGGTTCGGTGCTCATCGGTGCCAGGAAGAATGTCGCAAAAACAGGGATTTTCCCATAACTTGCGCGCGCATCGCTTAACGACGCGTCACGTTACGCGGATAATCGGGCGCAAGGCGCGCGGGACCGGCCCGCGCCGCACGATCCAGGAGAACCCAACGTGCCGCAACGACCGCCGCAGCATGCCCATCCCGCAGACGGCATCTACTTCGGGCTGATGTCGGGAACCAGCATGGACGGCGTCGACGGCGTCGCCGTGCGTTTCGAGGCCGGCCGCGCGCCGGCCGTGCTCGCGGAAGCGTTCGTCGGCTTCGCGCAATCGCTGCGCGACGCGCTGTTCGCGCTGCAGCAGCCCGGCGACAACGAGATCGACCGCGAATCGCTTGCGGCGAATGCGCTCGTCGCGCGCTATGCGGTCTGCTGCCATGAATTGCAGCGCACCGCCGGGCTGTCGCGCGACGAGATCCGCGCGATCGGCGTGCACGGCCAGACGGTGCGCCATCGCCCCGAGCGCGGCTATACGCGCCAGCTCAACAATCCGGCGCTGCTCGCCGAGCTGACCCAGATCGACGTGATCGCCGATTTCCGCAGCCGCGACGTGGCCGCCGGCGGCCACGGCGCGCCGCTCGCGCCGGCCTTCCATGCGACGGTGTTCGGCGCGCCGGGCCAAACGCGGGTCGTCTGCAATCTCGGCGGGATCAGCAACATCACGATCCTGCCCGACGCGGGCGGCGACGTGCGCGGCTTCGACTGCGGCCCGGCGAATGCGCTGATCGATGCATGGGCGACCCGCCATCTGGGCAAGCCGTACGACGACGGCGGCAAGTTCGCCGCACGCGGCGCCGTCCACGCGCCGCTGCTCGACGCGCTGCTCGACGAACCGTATTTCACCGCGCCGCCGCCGAAAAGCACCGGACGCGACCTGTTCAATCCCGCGTGGCTCGATGCGAAGCTCGCCGGATTCCCGCAGCTTGCGCCAGAGGACGTGCAAGCCACGCTCACCGCGCTCACCGCCGTGTCGGTCGCACGCGACATCGCGCAGCACGCACCGGGCTGCCAGGCCGTGTTCGCATGCGGGGGCGGCGCACGCAACCCGGTGCTGCTCGATGCGCTCCGGCACGCGCTGCGCGAGGCCGGCGTGCCGGCCGCCGTCGACACGACGGCCGCGCTCGGCGTGCCGCCGCAGCAGGTCGAAGCGCTCGCGTTCGCGTGGCTCGCGTACCGCTTCACCGCGCGCCAGCCCGGCAATCTCGCGACGGTCACCGGCGCCGCCGGCAACCGCGTGCTCGGCGCGCTCTATCCGCGCTGATACGATGCGCGCCGCGGGGCGGGCGCCGCAGCGCGAGCGAACAAAAAACGGGGCATGAAGCCCCGTTTTTCATTCCGGCGAACCGGCGCGGATCTGCCGTGCGCTCAGACCGAGAACGACGAACCGCACCCGCAGGTCGTGGTCGCGTTCGGGTTCTTGATCACGAACTGGGCGCCGTTGAGGTCGTCCTTGTAGTCGATCTCGGCGCCGACCAGGTACTGGTAGCTCATCGAGTCGATCAGCAACTGGACGCCGTTCTTGTCCATCACGGTGTCGTCCTCGTTGACTTCCTCGTCGAACGTGAAGCCATACTGGAAGCCGGAACAGCCGCCACCCTGCACGAACACGCGCAGCTTGAGGTCGGGATTGCCCTCTTCGTCGATCAGTTGCTTGACCTTGTCGGCCGCGGCGTCGGTGAAGACGAACGGCAGCGGCATATCGGTCGTCGTTGCTGCGGATTCGGTAACAGCGTTCATTCGAACTCTCCAAAAAGCTTTAGCCGCTATTGTAGGGCCGATCAGAAGATCGTGCTGAAGTCCATGAAATCAATAGGTTCTTGTCGATTTCGTCAAACGCGCCCGCGCCGGGGCCTCCACAGCGACCCGGAAGCGGATATAAAAAAACCGCCAGCGTGAAAGCTGGCGGTTTTTTCCGGCGGACGCCGCCCGAAAGCGGCGAGGCCATGAAGCGGGATTAACGCTTCGAGAACTGCTTCGCGCGGCGTGCCTTGCGCAGACCGACCTTCTTACGCTCGACTTCACGCGCATCGCGCGTGACGAAGCCTGCGCTCGACAGCGACGGCTTCAGCGTCGCATCGTAGTCGATCAGTGCACGGGTGATGCCGTGGCGCACTGCGCCTGCCTGACCCGTTTCGCCGCCGCCGTTGACGTTCACCTTGATGTCGAACGTCTGGCCGTGGTTCGTGAGTTCCAGCGGTTGACGCACGATCATCAGCGACGTTTCGCGCGAGAAGTAGTCAGCGATGGGCTTGCCGTTGACGATGATGTCGCCCTTGCCAGCCTTGATGAAGACACGTGCGACTGCGCTCTTGCGGCGGCCCGTACCGTAGTTCCAGTTACCGATCATGTGGGTCCCCTTAGATCTCGAGCGCCTTCGGCTGTTGAGCCGAGTGCGGATGCGTCGCTTCTGCGTAGACCTTCAGCTTCTTGATCATCGCGTAGCCGAGCGGGCCCTTCGGCAGCATGCCCTTGACCGCCTTCTCGAGCGCGCGGCCCGGGAAGCGTTCCTGCATCTTGCCGAACGTCGTTTCATAGATACCGCCCGGGTAGCCCGAGTGACGGTAGTACTTCTTGTCCAGCGTCTTGTTGCCCGTGACCTTCAACTTGCTCGCGTTAATGATGATGATGAAATCACCAGTGTCGACGTGCGGGGTGAACTCAGGCTTGTGCTTGCCGCGCAGACGGCGTGCCACTTCGCTGGCAACACGGCCGAGAACCTTATCCGTCGCGTCAATCACGTACCATTCGCGCGTCACCTCATGGGCTTTTGCGGAAAACGTCTTCATGATCGATCCAAAAAAAATGCTTTGCCCGATGTGTTCTTCCTGCTTGTCTGTGTGCGCTTCGAGGCGCGGTGCAGGCTCTCCCTGTTCTTTTTCCGTGGGCATGAATGCGGAAAAGCCCTGAATTATAAAGGAAATACGGCTGCGTGGTCAAAGAGAATCCACGCCCCGTGTTCGCGGCGGCCGAAATGGGCCAAAATCCGGTCGTGCCCCGACAAGCCAGGCGAACCGAGCGCCTGGGGCGGCACCCATCGACGCGCGGCACATGACCTTGCCGCGCCAGACCGGCCAAACCCGAAAAACAACAAATCAGCATGATGAAACAACGACTTACGCCCTTCGTCGCGGCCGCCCTGCTGGCCGCCGCGGCGCCCGCCGTCGCCGCCTCCGGCTGCGAAGCCAAGCTCGACGCGCTCGATGCGCGCATCGCCGAAGCCCGAACCGCCCATGCCGAAGACCGCATCGTGCGCCTGCGCGCCGTGCGCGAACGCGTCCGCCATTTCTGCGCACGCGGCCACGGCCATGCGTCGGCCGCCGCCGCGCCCGCGACCGATGCCGGCGCGCGCGGCACGCCGCCGGACGCAACGTCGCAACCGGCCGCGCGACAGCCCGCGTGACGGCGCGGTGCCGGCGCGCGCAAGCCGCGCGCCGATGTTTGCATGGGACGAAAAAAAGCCCGAACGGCTGGTTCGGGCTTAATCCACCTCAGGAGGAGGGTGGAGGAGACATTCGGAGGTTGCCGCAGCGCGACAACCAATGTGGCTCATTATACGAATGCCCGCCCGACTCCACAAGAAAATTTGCATTGCGAAATCAACTCCCACGATACGGGATCTCAACTAAACCGCCGACAAGAATGGATTTTTATTTAAAATCAATCACATAAGTGAATCACACACGACCTGGAACCGCCGGCATCTAGAGCAAAACCCCTAAATTCGGTAGGGAAAGCGCCGCTCGCCGCCCCGCTTGCTCGGCGCCGGCGTTGCTCGTCGTGCAGCGCATCAGCCGACCGTTGCGCCGCGGGCTACAATGCCGGATCGAATTCGAATCAGGCAACGCTGGAGCGCAAGCATGGAATGCAAAGTAAGCTGGATGGGCCAGGACGGCATGGCGTTTTCCGCCGAGACCGGCAGCGGGCACCTCGTCACGATGGACGGCGCGCCCGAAGGCGGCGGCCACAACCTCGCGCCGCGTCCGATGGAGATGGTCCTGCTCGGCACCGGCGGCTGCACGGCTTATGACGTCGTGCTGATCCTGAAGAAGAGCCGCCAGGAAGTGAGCGGCTGCTCGGTCACGCTGAAGGCGGAACGCGCGAGCGAAGATCCGAAGGTGTTCACGAAGGTGCACTTCCACTTCACGGTCACCGGCCGCAACCTGAACCCGGCCACGGTCGAGCGCGCGATCAACCTGTCGCACGACAAGTATTGCTCCGCGTCGATCATGATCGCGAAGACGGCCGAACTCACGCATTCGTTCGACATCGTCGCCGCCTGATCGCACAGCGCGCACGAAAAAAGGGCCGGCGCTCCGCAGGGAGCGCCGGCCCTTTCGCATTCGAACGGCAAAGCAGGCCGATAAGCCGGATTCTGTGCACGCTGCGCGCCGAAGTGCGCAACGCGTGGCAGCCATTCCTCTAGGCGCGCCATTGCTGACGCGCTCAAGCTTCCTACCCGCAGACGAGACGGGGGCCCCGTCCTGCATCCGAAAATGCGCGCCTGCCTACTTGGAATTGCTCCGGGTGGAGGTTACCGTGCCGGCGGACGTCGCCGTCGCCGCGGTGCGCTCTTACCGCACCGTTTCACCCTTACCTGATCCCGGCTTGCGCCGGGCCATCGGCGGTTTGCTTTCTGTTGCCCTGTTCCGCGTGTCGCCACGGATGGCCGTTAGCCATCACCCTGCCCTGTGGAGTCCGGACTTTCCTCGCCCCCGCGCGCCCGAAGGCGGCGAGGCCGCGACTGCCTGGCCTGCTTTGCGACGCGCATTCTAGCACTGCGCGCCACCGTCGGCAGCGCGCGAGCGGCGGCCGCGGCGAAACACGGCCGGATCGTCGTAGAACGCGGCGTCGGCGTTCGCCGCGCACCAGCCCGGCACGCCGAGCACCGGCAGCGGCGCGAAATCGCGACTCGTCAGCGGGCGCGTCGTCAGTTCGGCGGCGATCCGCGCGTCGACATGCGCGCGCCGTTGCGCGTCGGACCACGAAAAATAGTCGGCGCCCACGTCGACGATCCACGCGTGCGCAGTGCAGGACTTGTAGGGAACGACGAGCTGTTCGAGCAGCGCATGGCCGACCAGCCGCGCTTCGCAACGCGTGCCCCACGCATCGCGCGCGGCCACCAGCAGCCGCGGCCAGTCGAAGCCGCGCAGCGCGTCGGCGAGCACACGGTCGGCGGTGACGAACAGCGCCGCGTTCTCGTCGAACAACGTGAGCGCATCGCGCAACGTGCCCCGCACGGGGCCGACGCCGCCCGCCGCGTCGATCGCGGCGGCCTGGCGCGCGTTCAGCGCGGCCTTGGTGCGCGGGTAGGCGAACCAGACGAGCGCATTGAAGAAGTCGTGAAGATTGTGGCGGGTCGGCACGCGGCCGGTGTCCGCAATATGGGTCTCGTACGCGATGCCGGACGGCAGCTCGGCCTGCGGCACGAAGCGCAGCGGCCTGCCGCGACCGGTGACGCGATCGCCGCCTGGCGACACACCGGCGAACGCGCCGTTCAACGCATCGAGCAGCGCGGCCTCGCCCGCACGGGCGGCCGCCTGCCATGCGCGGCCCGGCGCCCGGTAAGGCGCGAGCCACGGCGCGGACCAGTCGATCCGCGCGAAATCCGCCGCCGCACGACCGGCCGCGGGGCCGGGTTCGCGCGGCGGCGCGCAGCTCACGCGAGTTTCCAGCCGATCGTCTCGCCGCCGCGCAGCGGCACGACCGGCGTATCGCCCGCGAAGATCTCGCGCGGCAGTTCCCACGCCTCGCGGCGCAGCGTGACCGTCTCGGCGCTGCGCGGCAGCCCGTAGAAATCAGCGCCGAAGAAGCTCGCGAACCCTTCCAGCTTGTCGAGCGCGCCGGCGGTGTCGAATGCTTCCGCGTACAGCTCGAGCGCGTGCAGCGCCGTGTAGCAGCCCGCGCAGCCGCACGCGGCTTCCTTCACGCCGCGCGCATGCGGCGCGCTGTCGGTGCCGAGGAAGAAGCGCGGGTTGCCCGACGTCGCGGCCTCGACCAGCGCCACGCGATGCGTCTCGCGCTTCAGCACCGGCAGACAGTAGTAATGCGGGCGAATCCCGCCGACGAACAGCGCGTTGCGGTTGTACAGCAGGTGATGCGCGGTGATCGTCGCGCCGAGCAGGCCGGGCGCCGCGTCGGCATCGCGCACGTAGTCGGCCGCGTCCTTCGTCGTGATGTGCTCGAACACGACCTTCAGGCCCGGGAAATCGCGGCGCAGCGGCGTCATCACGCGGTCGATGAACACCTTTTCACGGTCGAACAGGTCGATCGACGCATCGGTCACCTCGCCGTGCACGAGCAGCGGCATGCCGGTTTCCTGCATCGCCTCGAGCGTCTTCGCGCACTTCGCGAGATCGGTGACGCCATGGTCGGAATTCGTCGTAGCGCCTGCCGGGTACAGCTTCACGCCGTGCACGAAACCGCTTTCGCGCGCGCGGCGGATTTCGTCGGGCGGCGTGTTGTCGGTCAGGTACAGCGTCATCAGCGGTTCGAACGTCATCCCGGCCGGCAGCGCGGCAAGGATGCGCGCGCGATAGGCCTGCGCCTGCGCGGTGGTCGTGACCGGCGGCTTCAGGTTCGGCATCACGATGGCGCGGCCGAACTGGCGGGCGGTGTGCGGCAGCACGGCGGCGAGCATGTCGCCGTCGCGCAGGTGCAGGTGCCAGTCGTCGGGACGGGCGAGCGAAAGCGTCGCCGGGGAGGAAGCGTTCGAGGCAGTCATAGGAGGCGTCGTGAAGAACGGGCTTGCGATCGGCGGGGCCGGAACGCGCGTGCGCGGGCCGATTGACGGCAAACCGCAACACGGGGCCTTTGGCCAGCGGAATCCGCTTTTTACCGCTCAGGGCTCGGTGATATGCTAGAAGCGCATTGTACCGGGGTTCGCCCGGTTCGTTACCTCTGCTTCAGCCTGCCGCCCCACGTAAAATGTGCCAACTCCTTGGAATGAACTGCGCCGCGCCGACGGACGTCACATTCTCCTTCACAGGTTTCGCGGCCCGGGGCGGGCTCACCGATCACCATGCCGACGGCTGGGGCATCGCGTTCTTCGAAGACAAGGCGTGTCGCCTCTTCATCGATCACCAGGCATCGGCCACGTCGCCGATCGCCGAAATGGTGAAGCGCTACCCGATCAAGTCCAAGAACACGATCGCGCACATCCGCAAGGCGACGCAAGGGCACATCCTGCTCGAGAACAGCCATCCGTTCATGCGCGAACTGTGGGGCCGGCACTGGATCTTCGCGCATAACGGCGACCTGCAGGACTACGCGCCGGACATGGACGGCAGCGTCTACCATCCGGTCGGCACGACCGACAGCGAACAGGCGTTCTGCGTGCTGATGCAGGGGCTGCGCGAGGCCTTTCCCGGCGCGCAGCCGCCGCTGCCCGAGTTGTTCGAGCGGGTCGGCGAACTGACGCGCGGCATCACCGATCACGGCGTGTTCAATTTCCTGATGTCGAACGGCCAGGCGCTCTTCGCGCACTGCTCGACGCGGCTGCACTACCTCGTGCGGCGCTGGCCGTTCTCGACCGCGCATCTCGTCGACGAAGACCTGTCGATCGACTTCGCGAAATACACCACGCCCGAGGATCGCGTCGCGGTGATCGCGACGCAGCCGCTCACCGACAACGAAGTCTGGACCGCATTCGAGCCGGGCGAGTTGATCATGTTCCAGTGCGGCGACGTCGCCGCGCGGATGCAGATTCCGGTGCCCGAGCGCGTGCTCGAGAAGCTGCGCAACCCGTCGCTCGACGCGTCGGCGTCCGCGCCGCGCACGGTGATGCGCGAAGCGCTCGCCACCGCGGCCGACGGCGATTCCGACGACGCGATCGATTTCTGAAGCGCGGCATCGGCCGCGTCTGCTTCCTGCTCGCTTCCTGCTTGCCGCGCGTGCGTCGTACGATGCGTCCGACGACATCCGTCATCGGCGCAAATCGCCCCGCTCCGGCCGATACGGTTTCATTTCGACCACCGCCCTGCGCAATGGCTCGACGTCTCGCAACATTCGCTTGATTTTATTAATTTACAAGTGAAAATAAGTAAAAGATGAAGCGAACGAAATAACCGTCAATTAAAACAAAAAAAATCCCGGGCCCGCATTTTATCGCGCCTCATCCGCTGGAACCGTGCGCTATCCCACAAACTCCCGCAGTCCTCCCGGCTTTTAACGAAATCCCCTCCAAACCGCCACCACCAAGGCTTTCGGTTCGATCAACCACACAAATCAAAAATACCACGCATTACGGTTCGCATCATTACAGTTTCCCCTTTCTCGATAATCGACGACCACCCGAATCAGTAGACTCGCCCCATCCTCGGTGTAACGAAACACGATTGGCGCGACACGCAGCCATAGCCGCCGCACGCCCCTTCGGATCATTTCCCCACCGCGGAATGCGAATTCGCCGGATCGCGGCGAATGCCACTTCAAAAAGAAGAAAGAGGGGTATGTCGTGAATCACTCATTTCGATCGATATGGAGCGACGCCGCGGGCTGCTGGGTCGCGGTGGCGGAAACGGCTCGGGCGCGCGGCAAGCGCTCGGGCAGCGAATCGGGCTCGAGTCAGCGCACGGCGCACGGCGCAGCGGACCGCGTGGCACGCCGCTCGCCGTTGCGCGTCGCGGCGGTCGGGGCCGCACTGGCCGCGCTGTCGACCGGCGTTGCGCACGCTTCGACCTGCGGCGACGGCGCGGCCGCCGCGAGCGGCAGCACCTGCGCACTCGGCAGTTTCAGCCCGACCGTCAACGACAACCTGGCCGGCGCCACGACCGTGTCGGGCGGCGACACGGTCGGCGTGACAGGCGCATGGACGGGCGCCCCCGGCGACCCGGGCTATACGCTGACGCCGCTCGGCAGCGCGACCATCGTGTCGGGTAACCCGAACCAGCCGCTGATCTCGCTCGGCGGCAAGACGCAAAGCGTCAGCACGCCCGACTCGATCACGGCCACCCACACGTCGGTCGCCACCTACAACTCGGCCGAATTCGCCGCATCGACGGCCGGCGCGGCCAACGTGCCCGTGTATCACGACGTGAACGGCGGCCAGTACGTGAACACGCGGATCGGCACCGTCGACGGCACCGGCGGCACGCTGAACGTGTCGATCGGCCATTCCGCGAATGCGCCCGACGCGACCGGCAACGCGATCTCGATCGCACCGAAGCAGACCGACCTGACCTTTGCGGACGGCACCGGAGTGGCAAAAAGCGTCGTCAACTGGAATTCCCGCAACCAGATCTGGCTCGGCACTGGCGACTATCTCGCCAGCGGCGGCCCGGTCGGCCAGCTCCAGCTCGACGTGCCGGCCTACACGGGCACCTTCACCGCGTTCGACGGCAGTCGCTGGACCGTCACCGACGCCGCCTCGCTCGCCGCCTACAACGACTTTCTCGTGCGCTCGGTCCAGAGCGGCGCGCTCGGCTCGCAGGCCGCCTACGACACCGCGTTCGGCCAGGCGGTCACGTTCTCGCAGCAAACCTTCCAGTACGCGAACAACGTATCCGCCGGCGACAAGAACACGCTGCCGATCGATCACCTGTCAGTGATGCACGGCGCGGGCGCGAACGCGACGCTGCACATCGGCAAGGACGGCCAGATCGACTTCCGCGGCACCAACACGATCGAATCGAGCTCGGCCGTGCTCGCGGAAAACGGCGCGCACTTCGTCAACGACGGGCGCTTGTCGGGCGACTTCACGCTGGTACGCCTCCTGAGCGGCGCGAGCGGCGTCAACAACGGCGTGATCTCGTCCGGCTACGCGTCCGGCAACAACGTCGACACGAGCGGCAGCACGCCACCCGACAATTTCGGCTTCCACGCGTACACCGAGGGCAACGGCGTGTACGCGAGCGGCTCGGGCACCACGTTCGCGAACCACGGCGTGATGAACGTCGGCGCATGGACGCTCGACGGCAACCGGCCCGACCTGCAGAACTACGCGGTGGCCGCGACGGACGGCGCGCGCGCGTCGAACGCCGGCACGATCAACGTCGGCGTCAACGCGACGACGCTCGACAGCCAGGTGATCGGCGGCCTCGTGGCCGGCGGCAGCTTCACGAACGAAGCCGGCGGCACGATCTATCTCGGCCGCGCCGCGCAGTACGACGCCACGTCCCCCGAAGCGGCAAACGACGTCGCGCTGTCCGCGCATGCGTACGGCATCCTGCTCGGCGCGTCGGGCACCGCCAGCAACCTCGGCACGGTCGTGATCGGCTCGCAGACGCAGAATGGCGCCGCGCTGGCGAGCATCGGCTCCGCTTCCGGCACGCTGACCAACGCGGGCGCGATCGTCGTCAACGGCGCCGCGCCCGGCACGCCGCTCGCCAACGTCGGCATGCTCGCGGCCGACACCGCCGCGACCGTGACCAACACGGGCACGATCACGCTGAATGGCGTGAACGGCATCGGCATCATGGTCGTCGGCACCGGCACGAACGCGACGACTGCCACGTCGACCGGCACGATCGACGTGGCCGGCGGCCTCGACCCCGCGTCGGACACGCGCAACTACGGCGTCTGGGCCGAAGGGCCGCTCGCGAAGGCCGCGCTCGACGGTGCGTTGAACCTGACCGGCACCGGCGCGATCGGCGTGCATGCACGCTCGGGCGCGACGATCGACGTCGGCGCGAACGCGGTGCCGGCCTTCAGGTCCGGCACGAACCAGATCGGCTTCTACGCATACGGCGCGGGTTCGAAAATCAACGTCGCCGCGCAGCACCTGAGCGTCGACACCGACGACTCGACGCTGTTCCGCGTCGCGGGCGGCGCGGCCTACACGGGCGCGTCGGCGGCCGGCACACTGACGACCGACGTCAACGGCCAGCGCTCACGCGGCGTACTCGCGACCGACGCCGGCACCACGCTGTCGACCGGCAACGCGGTCTACCACGTCAACGGCGCGAACGGCGTCGCGATCGCCGTGGAAGGCGGCGCGAAGGGCACGATCGACGCGGGTGCGACGATCGACCTGAACGCGGCCGGCGCGACCGCGGGCATCGTCGACGGCCAGGCGCACGACCTCGCCGGCGCGAACGCCGGCGCGCCGGTCGCGACGACGCTGACCAACCATGCCGCCGTCACGTCGTCGACCGCCGGCGTGACCGGTTTCATCGCGCAGAACCTCGGCACGCTGGAGAACCGCAGCACCGTGCTGCTGACCGGCGCGGGCTCGACGGGCGTCGTGGCCGGCACGCTGGGCACGGTAAACAACGCGTCGACGATCCGCGTCGCCAACGGTACGGGCGCACTCGTGCAGGGTGCGTCGGCCACGCTCGCCAATGCGGGTTCCATCGAAGCCGACGACGGCCTCGCGGGCGTACGCCTGACGGGCGCCGGCGCATCGGTCGCGCTGTCGGGCGCCGGCACCGTCATCGCGAACGGCAGCGCCGACGGCGTGCTGATCGACTCGACGGTGACCGGCGGCGGTATCGCGGCCGGCGCGACGTCGATCGCGGTCGGCGGCTCCGGCAGCGGGATCCGCAACCTCGGTGCGAATGCAACGATCGCGCTGTCCGGCACGCAGATCGCCACGACCGGCAACGGCGCCGCCGGCGTCACGTCGACCGGCGCCGGCGCGCGCATCGCGGCCGACGCGGCCACGGTCGTGCGCACGAGCGGCGCCGACGCGCGCGGCCTGTTCGTGTCGGGGGCCGATTCCACGCTCGCGGCCAACGGAACGACCGTCGCGACGACGGGCACGAACGCCCATGCGATCGTCATGGACGGCGGCGCGACGGCCCTGCTGTCGGGCGCGAAGATTTCCGCATCGGGTGCCGCGGCCGACGGCGTCGTCGCGCAAAACGGCGGCCGCATCGCCGATACGGGTTCGTCGCTCGCGAGCGCGGCCGGCAACGGCGCAACCGCGAACAGCGGCGGCGTGCTCGCGTTGACCGGCACGGCGCTCACGGGCGCGACGGCCGGCGTGCTGACGTCCGACACGCTCTCGAACGGCGCGACCAGCTCGGTGCTCGTCGACGGCGGCAGCGTGACGTCCGCCGCCGGGCCGGCCTTCGCCGCGCGCGGCGGCACGGCCGACATCGCGGTGCGCAACGGTACGGTCGTCACCGCGGGCAACGGCATGCTGCTGAACCTCGCGAACGGCAGCAACGTGACGTTCAATGCATCGGCGGTGAACCTCGCGGGCGACATCGTTTCCGACGCGTCGAGCACGGGCAACGTGTTACTTGCGAACGGCACGACGCTGACCGGGAAGATCGACCCGGTCGCGCTGACGGTCGACGGCACGAGCACGTGGCGCATGACGGGCAGCTCGGTGCTGAGCAGCCTGAACAACGCGGGCCTCGTCGCGTTCGCCGCGCCGACCGGCTCGCCGATGTTGACCGGCAGCTACAAGACGCTGACGACCGGCGGCTACGTCGGCAACGGCGGCACGATCGCGCTGAACACGTATCTCGGCGCCGACGCGTCGCCGACCGACCGGCTGATCGTGAACGGCGGCGCGGCAAGCGGCACGACCGGCCTGAAGATCGCCAACACGGCCGGCACCGGCGCGCAGACGACCGGCGACGGGATTCCGGTGGTCGTCACGGCCAACGGCGGCACGACCGCCGCGTCGGCGTTCCATCTCGCGGGCCCGGTGCAAGCGGGCGCGTACGAGTACCGGCTCTATCGCGGCGGGCAAGGCGATGCGAACGGCTGGTACCTGCGTTCGCAGCTCGACCAGACCGACCCCGGCGGCCCGATCCGCCCGTCCGGCGGCGGCGACGGCGGCATCGACGGCAACGGCAACGGCGGCACGCTCGCGTATCGTCCGGGCGTCTCCGGCTACGCGATGACGCCGCTCTTGAACGCCGACTACGGCTTCGCGACGCTCGGCAAGCTGCACGAGCGCGTCGGCGACATCGACAACGTCGAGAAGCAGCAGCCCGGCAATCGCGACGGCGTGTGGGGGCGCATCGGCGGCCAGAGCCTCGATGCGAACGCGGGCCGTTTCTCGGCCGACGAACGTACGTTCTTCGCGCAGTTCGGCAAGGACTGGACTGTCGACCAGACGCCTAACGGCGCCGGCAGCACGCATGCGGGCGTGACGGCCAGCATCGGCGTGTCGAACGCGAGCTTCAGCGACATGGCGCGTGCGGGCTCGCCCAACCTGTCGACGTCGACGGGCTCGGTCGAGATGCACGCGCAGAGCGTCGGCGGCTACTGGACGCGCTACCTGTCCGACGGCACCTACTTCGACAGCGTCGGGCAGGTCACGCACTACGGCAACCGCTATCGCGACAGCTACGGCAACGAGGCGTCGCAGAACGGCTTCGGCGTCGCACTGTCGCAGGAAGTCGGCAAGCCGTTCGCGATCGGCGCGTTGCCGGTCGCGGTCGAGCCGCAGGCGCAACTGATGTATCAGTATCTGAAGCTGAACGGGTTCAACGACAACGTGTCGGCCGTATCGGGCACGACGACCAACGCGCTGCGCGGCCGCGTCGGCGTGCGCATCTTCCGGCCGAACCTCCAGTCGAGCGCGGGCGGCGGCGCCGCGACGCCGTACTTCACCGCCGACGTGCTGCACGACTTCCTGTCGCCGGGGCAGACCGTCGTCGGCGGCACACCGTTCGCGACGCATCTCGGGCGCACCTGGTACGAGCTCGGCGTCGGCGTGACCGCCGGCTTCGGCAAGTCGGGCGAGCTGTACGCGAATGCGAAGATCGCGCGCAACATCGGCGGCGATTACCGGCGCGGGATCGTCGGGCAGGTCGGCTACCGGTACAGCTGGTAACGCCCGGCGGCGGACGAAAAAAAACCGCCCGGCTGCATGCCGGGCGGTTTTCGCATGGGCGTGCGCCAGATGTGCGAACGCTCAGTGCAGGATCTTCGCGAGGAAGTCCTTCGCGCGTTCCGATTTCGGATTCGAGAAGAAATCGTCCTTGCGGTCGTCCTCGACGATCGCGCCCTTGTCCATGAAGATCACGCGGTGCGCGACCTTCTTCGCGAAGCCCATCTCGTGCGTGACGACCATCATCGTCATCCCTTCCTGCGCGAGTTCGACCATCACGTCGAGCACTTCGTTGATCATCTCGGGATCGAGCGCGGACGTCGGCTCGTCGAACAGCATCGCGATCGGGTCCATCGACAGCGCGCGCGCGATCGCGACACGCTGCTGCTGGCCGCCCGACAACTGGCCCGGAAACTTGTGCGCATGCGCCTTCAGGCCGACGCGATCGAGCAGCTTCATGCCCTTCTCCGCCGCTTCGTCCTTGCCGCGGCCGAGCACCTTGATCTGCGCGAGCGTCAGGTTCTCGGTGATCGACAGGTGCGGAAACAGCTCGAAATGCTGGAACACCATCCCGACCTTCGAGCGCAGCTTCGACAGGTTCGTCTTCTTGTCGCCGACCGACTGGCCGTTCACGAGGATCTCGCCCTGCTGGAACGGCTCCAGGCCGTTTACGGTCTTGATCAGCGTCGACTTGCCGGAGCCCGACGGGCCGCACACGACGACCACTTCGCCTTTCTTGACCTCGGTCGTGCATTCGGCGAGGACCTGAAACTGGCCGTACCACTTCGAAACGTTCTTGATGGAAATCATCTTGTGACCTTTTTCTGGAGACCCTTGACGAGAGCAGACGCCAACGAGCAAATCACGAAATAGCATGCGCCGGCGAACAGGACCATCTCGACGGTCGTGCCGTCGCGATCGCCGATGTTGGCGGCCGTGCGGAAGAAGTCCGCGAGACTGATCACGTACACGAGCGACGTATCCTGGAACAGGACGATCGCCTGCGTGAGCAGCAGCGGCACCATCGCGCGGAACGCCTGCGGCAGGATCACGAGGCGCATCGCCTGCGCGTAGTTCATGCCGAGCGCGAACGCGGCATTCACCTGCCCGCGCGGCACCGCCTGGATGCCGGCGCGGATGATCTCGGAATAATACGCGGCTTCGAACAACGAGAACGCGACCATCGCCGACGCAAGGCGGATGTCGATCGTCGGCGACAGCCCGAGCACGCCCTGCAGCACCTGCGGCACGATCAGGAAGAACCACAGCAGCACCATCACGAGCGGGATCGAGCGGAACACCGTCACGTACGCTTTCGCGAACCACGCGAGCGGCTTCACGCCGGACAGCCGCAGCAGCGCCAGCAGCGTGCCCCAGACGATCCCGACCACGATCGCGATCAGCGTGATCTTGAACGTGACGATCGCGCCCGACCACAGCGTCGGCAGCGCGCCGGGAATACTACTCCAGTCGAACTGATGCATCACTTGCCTCCGATGTAGCCGGGCAGCCGCGTACGGCCTTCGATCCAGCGCATGAACGCCATCACGACGAGGTTGATGACCACGTACGCGAGCGTCACGGCGATGAACGACTCGTAGGTCTGCGCGGTGTAGTCGACGAGCTGGCGCGCCTGCGCGGACAGGTCGAGCAGGCCGATCGTCGACGCGACGGCGGAGTTCTTGAAGATGTTCAGGAATTCCGACGTGAGCGGCGGCACGATGATCCGGTACGCGACGGGCAGCAGCACGTAGCGATACGTCTGCCATTGCGTGAAGCCCATCGCGAGGCCGGCCGCGCGCTGGCCCTTCGGCAGCGCGTTGATGCCCGAGCGCACCTGTTCGCACACGCGCGCGCCGGTAAACAGGCCGAGACAGACGATCGACGCGGTAAAGAACTGCGTGCCGGGCGGCAACTGCTTGATCCAGGTGCCGATCGATGCGGGCAGCAACTCGGGTATCACGAGATACCAGACGAAGAACTG
Organism: Burkholderia sp. A2; assembly: GCF_001729305.1. Classification (NCBI taxonomy): domain Bacteria; kingdom Pseudomonadati; phylum Pseudomonadota; class Betaproteobacteria; order Burkholderiales; family Burkholderiaceae; genus Burkholderia; species Burkholderia sp. A2. The sequence continues at coordinate 169,976 of NZ_LZXX01000024.1, forward strand.
CACGATCAGCGGGATGTTCCGGAAGATCGACACGTACACGGTGCCGATCGCGGCGAGCCACTTGTTCGGCACGGTGCGCAGCACGCCGAACAGCGACCCGACGATCAGCGCGATGACCCAGGCGACGAGCGACACTTCGATCGTCACCCAGAAGCCGGACATCAGCCATCCGAAATAAGTCGTCGGCTCGCCGGTCGACACGGGGCTCAGAAAGATGCCCCAGTTCCAGTGGTAAGACATGGGCAAGACTCCAGCAAAAAGAAACGGAAGAAGCGTGGCCTCTTCCGTCTCATTAGCGTCATTTCTGCATCAACGGCCGTGTGGTCAGTCGAGCGCCTTGTCGTTCGGGTTCGCGTACAGCTTCTTCATCGACTCGGACAGCGGGAAGTTCAGGTTCAGCCCCTTCGGCGGGATCGGGTTCTCGAACCACTTCGCGTAGATCTTCGCGGCTTCGCCCGACTTCTCGACTTGCGAGATCGCGTCGTCGACGACCTTCTTGAAGTCGGCGTCGCCCTTGCGCATCATGCAGCCGTAAGCTTCTTCCGATTGCGGCGTGCCGACGATCACCCATTCGCCCGGCTGCTTCGCCTTCGCGCGCTCGCCCGCGAGCAGCGCGTCATCCATCATGAACGCGACCGCGCGGCCCGATTCCAGCGTGTTGAACGAATCGCCGTGATCCTTCGCGCTGATGATGTTCATGCCGAGCTGCTTGTCGTTGTTCATCTTGCGCAGCAGGCGCTCCGACGTCGTGCCGGCGGTCGTCACGACCGTCTTGCCCTTCAGGTCGGCGAAATCCTTGACGCCCGAATCCTTCTTCGTCATCAGGCGCGTGCCGATCACGAAGATCGTGTCGGAGAACGCGGCTTGCTGCTGACGCTCGAGGTTGTTGGTCGTCGAGCCGCACTCGATGTCGACCGTGCCGTTCTGCACGAGCGGGATGCGGTTCTGCGACGTGACGGGGATGTTCTTCACCTGCAGGTTCGGCAGGTTCAGCTTCTTCTTCACCGCGTCGACGATCTTCAGCTGGAACTCGCGCGAATAGCCGACCACCTGCTGGTTCTGGTCGTAATAGGAGAACGGAATCGACGATTCGCGGTGGCCCAGCGCGATCACGCCCGTGTCCTTGATCTTCTTCAGCGTGCCCGTCTCCTGAGCGTACGCGCCGCTTGCGAACGCGCAAAGCGCCGCCACCATCAGGACTGCCTTGTGGTATTTCATTTTTGGTCATCTCCTTGGCTAAAACCCGCGCCAGTGTATCAAAGTAATATTTTTGAAAGTACTGGTTGTTTACCGCACTACGAATCGCCCTGTGCGAAGCCGTCCTCCCGGCTCCGGACGCTCCAGATGCGCGCGCGGGCGGTGCCGGATTCGGCACCGCCCGCGAGGGTTCACATCCGCAATCGGGTGGATTGCGTCATGAATCGGTCATCGTCGACGATCAGGGACGCCCGGTTGGGGACGCCCCATCGGGGACGCTCCATCAGGGGTAGAGACCGCGCATTTCGCGCGCCATCAGGATGCGCTTGCACGCGACGATGAACGCCGCCGTACGCACCGTCACCTTGTGCTCTTCCGCGACCGCCCACACGCCGGCGAACGCTTCGCGCATCACGCGCTCGAGACGATGGTTGATTTCGTCTTCCGTCCAGAAGAAGCTCGAGAAATCCTGCACCCACTCGAAGTACGACACGGTCACGCCACCGGCGTTCGCGATCACGTCGGGGATCACGAGCACGCCGTTCGCGCTCAGGATGTCGTCCGCCGCGGTCGTCGTCGGGCCGTTCGCGCCTTCGACGATGATCTTCGTGCGGATCTTCGCCGCGTTCTTCTCGGTGATCTGGTTTTCCAGCGCCGCCGGGATCAGGATGTCGGTCTCGACCGTCCAGAACTCGTCGTTCGGCATCGGTTCCGCGCCTTCGAAGCCCGCGACGCCGCCCGTGCGGGCGACGTGGTCGAGCAGCTTGTTCGAATCGAGGCCGGCCGGCTGGTAGATCGTGCCCGTGTGATCCTGCACCGCGATCACCTTCGCGCCCGCTTCCTGGAACAGCTTCGCCGCGATGCCGCCGACGTTGCCGAAGCCCTGCACCGCGATGCGCGCGCCTTCGATTTCGAGGCCCTTCTTCTTCGCCGCTTCCGAGCCGACGACGAACACGCCGCGGCCCGTCGCTTCCTTGCGGCCGAGCGAACCGCCGAGCGCGATCGGCTTGCCGGTCACGACGCCGGTCGACGTCTGGCCCTGGTTCATCGAGTACGTGTCCATCATCCACGCCATCACCTGTTCGTTGGTGTTGACGTCCGGCGCCGGAATGTCGGTGTTCGGCCCGATGATGATGCCGATTTCGCTGGTGTAGCGGCGCGTCACGCGCTCGAGCTCACCACGCGACAGCTTGCGCGGGTCGACGCGGATGCCGCCCTTCGCACCGCCGTACGGCACGTTCACGGCCGCGTTCTTCACCGACATCCATGCCGACAGCGCCATCACTTCCGACAGCGTCACGTCCTGGTGGTAGCGCACGCCGCCCTTGCCCGGGCCGCGCGACACGTTGTGCTGCACGCGATAGCCTTCGAAGTGCGCGACGGTGCCGTTGTCGAGCTCGATGGGGCAGTCGACGATCAGGATGCGCTTCGGACGCTTCAGCGTTTCGAGCCAGCGCGACAGCGAACCGAGGTACGGCGCGACGCGATCGACCTGCTGAAGGTAGTTGCCCCACGGGCCGAGATCGTCGGCGTGCAGGTAGGACGGGATGGACTGCTGTTGCGAAGACATGGAAGCTCCAACGTTCAACGGATTGCGCACATTGTCGAAAAACCCGTTTTTTTTATCCAATGCCGTTTGATTATTCGATTATGCGTTTCTTGCATGATCGCGATTTTCCGCAAATCCGCGGTCGATTTGCGCAAGAACGCCCGCGATCGGGCAGGCATCGCGTTCGTGGAAAACCGGATTGGACGGGCGCGGGCCGGCCGCCGGACGGCGGGCCGACCGGCGCCGGGAGGCCCGCCGTCAGCCGGGCGGGCCAATCGGCCGGGTTAACCGCCGACGGTTAACCGGGAGTATCGCCGGCGGTCTCGCGCAGTTCGTCGCGCACGACGTCCCACAGCGCACGCACGAGCTTCTGCCGCGGATCGTCGCCCTGCAGCGCGAGCTTGTCGCAGTACAGCCGGATCTCCATCGTCAGCGTGAACGGATGCGCGCCGCCGCGCACCGACCGGTCGAGACGGATCAGCCGGCCGCCCGCGACCGCGTCCTCGACCGCGCTGTGCGGCAGGAACGCGACGCCGTGGCCCGCGAGCGCCATCGCCTTCAGCCCTTCGGCCATGTCGGTTTCGTACACGCGGTCGAGGAACAGCCGCGTCGGCGCGTTCGCGACGATGACTTCGGTCATCCGGCCGAGATACGCGTTCGGCGTATACGACAGGTACGGCACGCGCGCATCGGCCGTGCCCGGCAGCGTATGGCGCGGCCGGCCCGCGCGGCCGGGTGCCGAGAACGGGCTGATCGGCTCGCTGCCGAGGACAAGCATGTCGTAGCGGGCCGGGTCGAGCGCGACCGGGTGGCTCGGGTGGTGGTAGCCCATCACGAGATCGCAGCCGCCCTCGACGAGCGACAGCACCGCGTCGTGCACGTTCAGCGCACGCAGCCGCGTGTGGACCTGGCCCATCTTCGCCTCGATCCGCTCGAGCCAGCGCGGAAAATACGTGAGCGACAGCGTGTGGGGCACCGCGAATTCGATCGTCGGCACCGGCGTGCCGACGTGGCCGCGCAACAGTGTGCGCGCCTCGTGCGCCTGCGACAGCATCGTCAGCGCCTGCTCGTAGAAGATCTGGCCGGCCTGCGTGAGCCGCGTCGGATAGACCGAACGATCGATCAGCTCGGTCGCGAGCCATGCCTCGAGCGCCTGGATGCGCCGCGAAAACGCCGGCTGCGACACGTGCCGCAGCTCGGCCGACCGGCTAAAGCTGCGCGTTTCCGCGAGCGAGACGAAGTCTTCGAGCCATTTCAGTTCCATGCAGGCGGGCGCGGCGGGCGGCGGTCGGGAAGAAGCCTGCATTCTACCGGCGGGCGGGCCCGGCCGGCGGCTCGGCGCGCGGGCCGGCGAGCCTGCGCGGGCGGGCGCCGGCTCGCCGTTCGCGCGCCGCCCGGGCGTCGTGCGCCCGCGGCAAGCGCGGCCGGACCGGTTCGGCCGGAATCGACGCGCGCCGATGGTAAAATGCCGGATTCTCCTCCCCTCGTTCGCCCCGGCCCCCAAAGGCCCTGCCCGATCATGTCCGACACTCGTCCCGATACGCTTTTCGCCCTCACCGCGCTCTCGCCCATCGACGGCCGCTACGCCAGCAAGACCGAAGCGCTGCGCGACTGGCTCTCCGAAGCCGCCTTCATGCGCCACCGCGTCACCGTCGAGGTGCACTGGCTGATCGCACTGTCGCGCGCCGGCTTCGCGGAAGTCCCGCGCTTCTCGGAAGCCTCCGAGCAGTTCCTGCTGCAGCTCGCCGAGCGCTTCACCGCGCACGACGCCGCGCGCATCAAGGAAATCGAGCGCGTGACGAACCACGACGTGAAGGCCGTCGAATACTGGCTGAAGGAATCGGTGAAGGGCCAGGCCGAACTCGAGAAGGCGAGCGAATTCATCCACTTCGCGTGCACGTCCGAGGACATCAACAACACGTCGCACGGGATGATGCTCGCCGGCGCGCGCGAACACGTGATCCTGCCGGCGCTGCGCACGGTCTACCAGCGCCTCGTCGCGCTCGCGCACGCGCACGCCGAACAGCCGATGCTGTCGCGCACGCACGGCCAGCCGGCCAGCCCGACGACGCTCGGCAAGGAACTCGCGAACGTCGCCGCGCGCCTCGCCCGCGCGATCGCGCGCATCGAGAAGGTCGAGATCCTCGGCAAGATGAACGGCGCGGTCGGCAACTTCAACGCGCACCTGTCCGCGTATCCGGAATTCGACTGGGAAGCGTTCTCGCGCGACGTGATCGAAAACCGCCTGAAGCTCACGTTCAACCCGTACACGATCCAGATCGAGCCGCACGACTACATGGCCGAACTGTTCGACGCCGTGGCGCGCGCGAACACGATCCTGCTCGACCTCGACCGCGACGTGTGGGGCTACATCTCGGTCGGCTACTTCAAGCAGAAGACGAAGGCGGGCGAAATCGGCTCGTCGACGATGCCGCACAAGGTCAACCCGATCGACTTCGAGAATTCGGAAGGCAACCTCGGCCTCGCGAACGCGACGCTGCGCCACCTCGCCGACAAGCTGCCGGTGTCGCGCTGGCAGCGCGACCTGACCGACTCGACGGTGCTGCGCAACATGGGCGTCGCGCTCGGCTACTCGCTGCTCGCGTACGACTCGCTGATCCGCGGCCTCGACAAGCTCGAAGTGAACCCGCAGCGCCTGAACGAAGATCTCGACAACTGCTGGGAAGTGCTCGCGGAGCCGGTGCAGACGGTGATGCGCCGCTACGGCATCGAGAACCCGTACGAGCAGCTGAAGGAACTGACGCGCGGCAAGGGCATCACGCGCGAAGCGCTGCAGGAATTCGTCGGCACGCTCGCGATCCCGCAGGATGCGAAGGATCGCCTGCTCGCGATGACGCCGGCGTCGTACATCGGCAAGGCCGTCGAACTCGCGAAGCGGATCGCGTAAGCGCCGCCGTCACCTGACGCAAAAAAGCCCGATGCGAATTGCCTTCGCATCGGGCTTTTTGCTTTTGGGCCGGTCAGAACGAGATCATCCGCCCCGGGTTGAGCGCGCTCATCACGCTCATCGCGGCCTTCGCGGCGGGAATCGCGATCGGCGACAGCTGCCGGCCGAGCGGAATCGCGCGATGGTCGATGCCCGTGAGCATCGAGAAGTCGTCGTTGCGGCCGACGAAATCGTCGCAGATCGCCTTGCCGATCCGCACCGTCTGGGCAACGCCGTGCCCGCTCCAGCCCTGCACCATGTACATCGGCACGCGGCCGTCGGTCTTGCGGCTGTCGGTCGCGCCGTTCAGCGTGAAGTCGCTGACGCCGCTCCAGCAGTAGTCGAGCGCGAAGCGGCCGTCGTGCTGCGGAAACACCGCGTTCAGCCGCGTCAGCAGATACGCGTTGACGTCGGGCTGCGCCCAGCAGCTGCCGGTGCCCTGCCCGCCGAACAGCAGGCGGTTGCCGCGCACCGGCCGGTAGTAGTCGATCTGGAACTGCGTGTCGTACACCGGCATGCCGGCCGGCATCAGCGTCGCGACGTCGACGTCGAGCGGCGCCGTCACGCTCACGTACGTGAAGAACGGCACCGTGGTCGCCGCGCCGTCGTCGAGCAAACGGAACGTCGTGTTGTGCAGCGCGAGCACCACCCCCTTGCGTGCGGTGATGGTGCCGCCCGGCGTCGTCGCGACGACGCCGGCGGGCGTCTCGTCGAGCTCGAGCACTTCGGCGCCTTCGAACAGCGCGCCGCCGTTCAGCCGGAAGCCGTGCACGAGGCCGCGCACCAGCGCGAGCGGGTGAATCTGCCCGCCGATCGCGTCGATCGCCGCGCCGTGATACAGCCCCGAGCGCACGTATTCGTCGTGCAGCTGATGGCGGCCGACGAGCGTCACGCCCGCATCGCCGAGATGGCGGCGCGCATCCGCGCCGTCGAGCAGCGCGCTCATGTGGCCGGGGTGGACCGCCGCCGTCACGTGGCCGCGCTTGCGGTCGAGATCGAGCGCGTAACGCGCGCCGATCCCGTCGATCAGCTCCATCGATTCGGCCGACGCGAAGCGCCACAGCCGCTTCGCGTCGTCGTGCGACAGGTTCTCGATCATGTCGGCGGCTTCCCAGCGCGCGAGGCCGGGCGTCAGTTGCCCGCCGTTGCGGCCCGACGCGGCCGATCCGACGTGATGCTTGTCGACGAGGATCGTGTCGACGCCCGCTTCCGCGAGATGCAGCGCGGCCGATGCGCCGAGCAGGCCCGCGCCGATCACGAGCACGTCGCAGACGGCGTCGTGCGCGAGCGGCGCGCTGTTTTCATGGCGCGACAACGACGCCTCGTACCAGTTGGCCGGGCGTTCGCCGTCGTAGCGGGCCGGATCGCACCAGTTCCAGTTGTCTTTTTCGATGTTCAGTTGCGTTTGCTCGAAACGCGCTTCGCCCTGGATCAAGGGCTTGTTGTGGGACGTCATGATTGCACTTGCATGGTCTTGGGCCGCCTGTCGAAGAGCCTGTTGGCTTCGCGGGTGGGGGCAGCCGGTTCCACATGGGGGTCAACGAGAAAGGGGGCGCGATGGCCCGTGTTGACGGCGGCACGCTCGTGCCGCCTGGATCCCGGACTGTGCGAAAGCACGTATTGAAAGGTGCCGGGACACCCAATTTCTACACCGCAGAAATAATTCTACAGTGTAGAATAAGCTTTCGTCAAGTTTACAGCCGGTACCACGCCGGCCTGCCTGCCCGCCTCGATGAAAGACAAACCCGCCCCGGGGCCGCGCGGCCTCGACAAGGACGCGCTCGTCGCGGCCGCGCTCGCGCTGCTCGAAGACGTCGGCGAAGCCGCGTTCAGCGTGCGCAAGCTCGCGCAATCGGTCGGCTGCGACCCGATGAGCGTGCTGTATCACTTCAAGTCGAAGGACGGCCTGAGCCGCGCGATCGCGAATGCGCTGTCGCGCTCGCTCGTGCCGGTCGATCCGTCACTGCCGTGGCGCGAACGGCTGCGCGACCTCGCGCGCCAGTACCGCGCGCTCGCGCTGCGCTACCCGGCCGCGTTCGCGCTACTGCAGCGGCACATGAGCACGGGGCCGGCCGACCTCGCGCACATCGAGGCCGTGCATCGCGCGCTGACCGACGCCGGCATCCCGCGCGCGGCGCTGCCGTCGGTATGCGTCGGCTGGTACGCGAGCGTGATCGGCCTGGCCGCCGCCGAAGCGGGCGGCCTCACGCGTCCCGCGAACGAGGTCGAGCTCGCGGAAATGCACGCGCTGTCCGACGTCGCGCATCCGCTCGTCAAGTCGGCCGCGCCGCTCTATGCGCAGCTCGATCCGGCGGTCGTGCACGACACGATGCTCGACGTGCTGCTCGACGGCATCGCGCAACGCACACACATGGCCTGACCGGCGTCCGCGCCGCCAACGAAAAAAGCGCCCGAAGGCGCCTTTTCGATGACGATGACCGCGAACCGCGCTCAGTGCTGATGTGCGAGGCCGATCTTCAGCATGACCTGATCGACGATCTGCTCGGGGGTCAGCTCGATGCTGACTTCGATCGCTTCGTCCGGCCCCGGCTCCTCGAGCGTGTCGAGCTGGCTCTTCAGCAGCGACGGATCGAAGAAATGGCCGGTGCGGCTCTTCAGGCGCTCCTGCAGCACCTCGAACGAACCCTTCAGATACACGAACCGCACGTCGGTGTCGGTGCCGCGCAGCACGTCGCGGTACGAGCGCTTCAGCGACGAGCACGTGAACACGGCCGTTTCGCCCGCGCGCTGCTTTTCCTCGATGGCCGCACGGATCGTGCGCAGCCACGGCCAGCGGTCTTCATCGGTCAGCGGAATGCCGTGGTGCATCTTTTCCTTGTTCGCCGCGCTGTGAAACGCGTCGCCATCGGTATAGCTGCACGACAGGCGTTCCGCCAGCATTTCGCCGATTCGCGACTTGCCCGCGCCCGACACGCCCATTGCGATCAGAATCATTGACTACCCCTTGTTACAGAACCACGCTCAGCAGCAGCGTAAAGCTCAGACCGAGCACCGAGATGATGGTTTCAAGCAGCGACCAGGTCTTGAACGTCTGGCCGACCGTCATCCCGAAATATTCCTTGATCAGCCAGAAGCCGCCGTCGTTCACGTGCGAGAAGATCAGCGAGCCCGAGCCCGTCGCGAGCACGAGCAGCTCCGGCCGGACCGCCGCGCCCGACGCCGCCGCGATCGGCGCGACGATGCCGCAGGCGGTGGTCATCGCGACCGTCGCCGAACCCGTCGCGAGACGCATCAGCGCCGCGACGAACCAGCCGAGCAGCAGCGGCGACAGGTGCGCGTGCTTCGCGGTCTCGACGATCTGCTGCGAGATCCCGCTGTCGCGCAGGACGCCGCCGAAGCCGCCGCCCGCGCCGACGATCAGCGTGATGCCGGCGATCGGCGCCAGGCACTCGCCGCAGAACTTCTGGATCTGGTCGCGGTTGAAGCCCTGCTTCGCGCCGAAGGTCCAGAAGCTCACGAGCACGGCGATCAGCAGCGCGACGTCGGAGTTGCCGGCAAAACGCAGCAGGTTGTTCGGCAGCGACTTCGGCGTGAACACCAGGTCGGCCCAGCTGCCGACGAGCATCAGCACGACGGGCAGCAGGATCGTGAACAGCGTGATGCCGAAGCTCGGCAGTTCGCGCTTGCGGCCATCCGCGTTCGAATCGACGAATTGCGATGCGAGCGGGTTGTTTTCCGGCAGCTTCACGAACTTCGAGATCATCAGCGCGAACAGCGGGCCCGCGATGATCGCGGTCGGCACGCCGACGACGAGGCCGAATGCGATCGTCTTGCCGATATCGGCGCCGTATTGCTGGACGGCCAGCAGCGCGGCCGGGTGCGGCGGGATCAGCCCGTGCACGACCGACAGGCCGGCCACCATCGGCAGGCCGACGACGAGCAGCGACTTGCCGGTGCGCTTCGCGACGTTGAACGCGATCGGGATCAGCAGCACGAAGCCGACTTCGAAGAACACCGGCAGGCCGACGATGATCGCGACGAACATCATCGCCCAGTGGATGTTCTTTTCACCGAACCAGTCGATCAGCGTGGTCGCGATCCGCTCGGCGCCGCCCGATTCGGCCATCATCTTGCCGAGCATCGTGCCGAGGCCGACGACGATCGCGATGTGGCCAAGCGTGCCGCCGGTACCCGTTTCGAACGACTTGACGATCTTGTCCATCGGCATGCCGACGACGAGGCCGAGGCCGAGCGAAACGATGATCAGCACCAGGAACGGGTAGATCTTGTAGCGCGCGATCATCAGGATCAGCGCGGCAATCGCGATCAGCGTGAATACGAGCAGCATGCTGCCTTGGACGGCCCCCATGTGGCACTCCTCCTAGAATTGTTCGAACCGGGCGAGTCGTTGCGAGTATGCCCGGCTATGCAGGTCTCCGAAACACGGGGGTACCCCCCCGTCAGGACGCTGAATTTTACTTATCTTTGCGATCCGCGGATAGAACCGGTTCCATCAGCAAAAACCCTCGGAAAAACAAGCATTAACGCTTGCTTCCGAGGGTCGATTCTTCATTTCATACAAGCATTAGCGCGGCAACTGGCTCGCCGCTTGCGCGAGGCGCGTGACTTCGGCCCAATCCTGCGCGGCGAGCGCGGCCTTCGGCGTGAGCCAGGAGCCGCCGACGCACACGACGTTCGGCAGCTTCAGGAAGTTCGGCGCCGTATCGACCGTGATGCCGCCGGTCGGGCAGAACTTCAGCGCCGGGAACGGGCCGTGGAACGCCTGCAGCATCGGCACGCCGCCCGCCTGCTGCGCGGGGAAGAATTTCACGATGTCGTAGCCGAATTCGAGCGCCTGGATGATGTCGCTCGGCGTCATCACGCCCGGCAACAGCGGCAGGCCCGCGTCGAGCGACGCGAGATGCAGTTCCTTCGTCAGGCCCGGCGACACGCCGAACGTCGCGCCCGCGCGCTTCGCCTGCGCGCAGTGCTCGGGCTTCGTGATCGTGCCGACGCCGACGACGATGTCGTCCGCGAGCTGGCTCGCGCGCTGGATCGCCTCGAGGCCCGCCGGCGTGCGCAGCGTGATCTCGAGCACCTTCACGCCGCCCGCGTGCAATGCGCGCGACACGTTTTCGCCCTGCTCGACCGAGTCGAATGCGAGCACCGGAATGACCGGGCCCAGCTTCACGATTTCAGCAATCGTCTTCATTGAATTGGCTCCTTGAAATTCATGCGGCGACGCTGGCAGCCGTTTCGCCGACCAGCGTCCCGAAAACCGATGCGCCCTGCTCGGCCGGTGCGGCCGCCGCGCGGAACACGCCGAACAGTTCGCGGCCGAAACCGACTTCGTTCTCGGCCTGGTGCTGCGGCTGCGCGACCGGGCGCGCGTGCCATTCGGCGTCGTCGAGCTCGATGTCGAGCACGCCGGCCTCCGCGTCGATCACGAGCATGTCGCCCGTTTTCACCTTGCCGATCGGGCCGGCCAGCAGCGCTTCCGGCGACACGTGGATCACGGCCGGCACCTTGCCCGACGCGCCCGACATGCGGCCGTCGGTGACCAGTGCGACGTGGAAGCCCTGATCCTGCAGCACGCCGAGCAGCGGCGTCAAACGGTGCAGTTCGGGCATGCCGTTCGCGCGCGCGCCCTGGAAGCGCACCACCGCGACGAAATCGCGCTTCAGCTCGCCGCGATCGAACGCTGCCTGCACGGCTTCCTGCGAGTCGAACACGATCGCGGGCGCCTTCACCTTGCGGTGCTCGGGCGCGACCGCCGAGATCTTGATCACGCCGCGGCCGAGCCGGCCCTGCATCAGGCGCAGGCCGCCGTCCGGCTGGAACGGGTCGCGAATGCCGCGCAGCACCTTCGTGTCGTGGCTCTCGGCCGCGCCGTCGACCCACGTCAGCTTGCCGTCGATCAGCTTCGGCTCCTTCGTGTAGTGCGCAAGGCCCTTGCCGGCGACCGTCGTCACGTCCTCGTGCAGCAGCCCGCCTTCGAGCAGGTTGCGCACCAGGAACGCGACACCGCCCGCCGCGTGGAAATGGTTCACGTCGGCCTTGCCGTTCGGGTAGATCTTCGCGAGCAGCGGCACGACCGCCGACAATTCGTCGAAGTCGTTCCAGTCGATCAGGATGCCGGCCGCGCGCGCGATCGCGACGAGGTGCAGCGTGTGATTGGTCGAGCCGCCCGTCGCGAGCAGCGCGACGATCCCGTTGACGATCGCCTTCTCGTCGATCACATGACCGATCGGCGTGTACTGGCCGCGCTCGACGGTCAGGTCGAGCACGCGGCGCGCAGCCTCGGCCGTCAGCGCGGTGCGCAGCGGCGTGTGCGGATGAACGAATGCCGAGCCCGGCAGGTGCAGCCCCATCAGCTCCATCAGCATCTGGTTGCTGTTCGCGGTGCCGTAGAACGTGCAGGTGCCGTGGCCGTGATACGCGGCCGATTCGGCTTCGAGCAGCGCGTCGCGGCCGACCTGGCCGGTCGCGAACTGCTGGCGGATCTTCGCCTTGTCGTCGTTCGACAGGCCGCTCGTCATCGGGCCGGCCGGCACGAAGATCGTCGGCAGATGGCCGAACTGCAGCGCGCCGATCAGGAGGCCCGGCACGATCTTGTCGCAGATGCCGAGGCAGAGCGCCGCGTCGAACATGTTGTGCGTGAGCGCGATCGCCGTGCCCATCGCGATCGCTTCGCGCGAGAACAGCGACAGCTCCATCCCCGGGTTGCCCTGCGTGACGCCGTCGCACATCGCCGGCACGCCGCCCGCGAATTGCGCGACCCCGCCGTTCTCGCGCGCGGCCGCCTTGATGATGTCGGGGAAATCCTTGTACGGCGCGTGCGCGGACAGCATCTCGTTGTACGAGGACACGATGCCGATGTTCGGCTCGCGAATCGCCTTGATCGAGAACTTGTCGTTCCCCTCGAGGCCCGCGAAGCCGTGCGCGAGGTTCGCGCACGACAGCGCGCCGCGTGCCGGGAACTTGCCTTGCGCGCCGTCGATGCGCTGCAGATAGGCGGAACGGGTCGATTGGCTGCGGGCGATCACGCGTTCGGTGACCTTCGCCAGAGTGGGGTGCAGCGACGTCATGCTGGGCGCTCCTGTATGCCGGCCGACACCGGCGGTTGGAATCGTGGGGACGGTCGAGCTTCGTCGATCGAACGAAGCAAGTCTAGTAGAAAAACTACAAGCACGCAATGCGGATCGACGTACGCGCAACCGTTATTCCCGCTACCATCAAGGCTCCAATCGGTAAAAACCCTAATTCGCGTGGCTAGCCTCGCATTCAAACCAGTGCGATTGCGCTAGTATTTTCATGTAGATTTTCTACAATTTGAGTGCGATACACTCGCTCATCCGAACCTGATTTCCACCTGCCGTCCCATGCTGCCCCGCATTGAAGCGATCCGCGCCGAGTTGCGCCCGTCCGAGCGCAAGCTCGCCGACTACATCCTCGCCGCGCCGCGCGAGGTGCTCGACCTCGCGATGACCGAGCTGTCGACCCGCGCGGGCGTCAGCCAGCCCACCATCGCACGCTTCTGCCAGGCGCTCGGCTGCAGCGGCTTTCGCGAATTCAAGATCCGGCTCGCGCAGAGCGTCGCGCCGGGCGTGTCGTCCGTATACCGCGACGTCGAGCCCGACGAGCCGGCGCCCGGCATCATCGGCAAGGTGTTCGACCGCACGATCGGCGCGCTGATCGAGGTACGCAACAGCCTGTCGGCGGGCAGCGTCGCCGATGCGATCGCGCTGCTGTCGAACGCGTCGCGGATCGAGTTCTACGGCGCCGGCGGCTCGGGCATCGCCGCGCAGGACATCCAGCACAAGTTCTTCCGGCTCGGCGTGCCGAGCGTCGCGTATTCGGATCCGCACACGTTCTCGATGTCGTCGGCGCTGCTCGGGCCGCACGACGTCGTCGTCGCGATCTCGAACACCGGCCGCACGCGCGACATCGTCGACGCCGCGCGCTCCGCGCTCGCGTGCGGCGCGAAAGTCGTCGCGATCACGCAGAGCCATTCGCCGCTCGCGAAGCTCGCGACGGTCAGCCTCGCGTCGAACGTCGCGGAGGAAACGGACGTGTTCTCGCCGATGACGTCGCGGATGTCGCATCTCGCGATCGGCGACATCCTCGCGGTCGGCGTCGCGCTGTCGCGCGGGCCGGCGCTGATGGAACGGGTCGGCCGCGCGAAGGAGGCGATCACGCGGCGCCGGATCGACGACCCGACCAAGGACTAGCCGTCGCGAAACGCCGCGCGTAAACGACGAACGGCGCCCCGAGGGGCGCCGTCGCACATGATTCGATGGCGGCGTACTCGCCGGCCGCGCCGCTCAGAACGGCTTGATCACGACCAGCGCGACCGCCGCGAGCATGCCGAGCACCGGCAGCTCGTTGAACACGCGATACCACTTGTCGGTGCGGGTGTTCTCGCCGCGCTCGAACACCCGCAGCAGATGCCCGCAATACGCGTGGTAGACGATCAGCAGCAACACCACCGTCACCTTCGCGTGAATCCAGCCCTGCCCCTGCCCGATGCCGATCACGAGCCACAGCCACAGCCCGCACGCGAGCGCGGGCACCGCGATCATCGTCATGAAGCGGAACAGCTTGCGCGCCATCAGCAGCAGGCGCCGCACCGCGGCCGGATCGGTCTCCATGGCCAGGTTCACGTAGATGCGCGGCAGGTAGAAGAGCCCCGCGAACCACGCGGCGATCAGAACGACATGGAACGTCTTGACCCAGAGCATTGCCATCGATTGTGCGCCTCGCGGTTGACTTACTGACGGCCTTCGCCGTGCCCGAGCACGACGTACTTCAGCGACGTCAGCCCCTCCAGGCCGACGGGGCCGCGTGCGTGCAGCTTGTCGTTCGAGATGCCGATTTCCGCGCCGAGGCCGAATTCGAAACCGTCCGCGAAGCGCGTCGACGCGTTGACCATCACGCTCGCCGAATCGACTTCGCGCAGGAAGCGCATCGCGCGGTCGTGATCCTCGGTGACGATCGCATCCGTGTGATGCGAGCCGTAGTGGTTGATATGCTCGATCGCGGCGTCGAGGCCGTCGACGACCTTGATCGCGAGCACCGGCGCCAGATATTCGGTATGCCAGTCTTCTTCCGTCGCGTCGACGAGCGGGCCGATGCCCGCATCGGCGAGCACCGCGCGCGCGGCCGCATCGACGCGCAGTTCGACCTGCTTGTCGCGATACAGCGTGCCGAGCGGCGGCAGCAGCTGCGCGGCGATGCCGCTCGCGACGAGCAGCGTCTCCATCGTGTTGCAGGTGCCGTAGCGATGCGTCTTCGCGTTGTCGCAGACGGTCAGCGCCTTCGCGAGATCGGCACGATCGTCGACATACACGTGGCAGATGCCGTCGAGGTGCTTGATCATCGGCACGCGTGCCTCGTTGATCAGCCGTTCGATCAGGCTCTTGCCGCCGCGCGGCACGATCACGTCGACGAATTCGGTCATCGTGATCAGCTTGCCGACCGCCGCGCGATCGGCCGTCGCGACGACCTGCACCGCATCCTGCGGCAGCCCGGCCGCTTCGAGCCCTTCGCCGATCAGCTTCGCGAGCGCCGCGTTCGACTCGAGCGCTTCGGAGCCGCCGCGCAGGATCGTCGCGTTGCCCGACTTCAGGCACAGCGCGGCCGCGTCGATCGTCACGTTCGGGCGCGACTCGTAGATGATGCCGATCACGCCGAGCGGCACGCGCATCTGGCCGACCTGGATCCCGCTGGGGCGAAACTTCAGGTTGCCGATCTCGCCGATCGGATCGGCCAGCGACGCAACCTGGCGCAGCCCTTCGACCATCGTGTTCAGCGCCTTGTCCGACAGCGTCAGGCGGTCGACGAACGCCGCATCGAGCCCCTTTTCACGGGCGCGGGCGACGTCGCGTGCATTCGCATCCTTCAGCGCCTGCGCGTCGCGTTCGATCGCGCGGGCCACGGCGTCGAGCGCCGCGTTCTTCGCGGCCGTGCTGGCGCGCGCCATCGCGCGGGAAGCGTGCCGGGCGCGACGGCCCAGGTCGGTCATGTACTGATCGATATCCATCGTGTGACTCGAGAAGCGAGCCGCGTGGAGCGGCATGAATTCGTGGGGGAAGCGGGACGGCCATCCGGCGGGGTAACGGCCGCCAAACCGCGCCGCGCCGGGCGGCGCGCCGGTCATCAAAGCATTGTAAGCGGGTTGCGCAGCGCGCGCTGAAGGCCCGAACGGGACTTAGCGTCGCACGCGACCCGCGGTCGGCGGTCGCTCGCCGCGGGCGCCCGCGACCGTCATCGCGAGCTGGAACAGCCCGTCCCACGGGTCGGGCGGCGGTTCGTCCTGCGTGCGGCGGCCCGGCGTGACGGCCGTGAGCCCCTTGACCTGCCGGTCGAGCTTCGCGGCGAACGCGAGCGCCTTTTCGAGCACTGCTTCCGACACGCGGTTCAGCGCGGGCGCGATCAGCCGCTCGCGCGGCCCCCACACGCGGTTCTCGCGCAGCAGCGTCGCGAGCGGCTTGCCGGCCGTCGTGCCGCGCTTGATCCGCAGCAGCGTGCGCAGTTCCTCGACGACGGCCCACATCACGAGCACGATCGCCTCGCCCTCGCCCTTCAGCCCGTCGATCATCCGCGCGAGCCGCGCGGCGTCGCCGGCGAGCATCGCTTCGTTCAGCTTGAACACGTCGTAGCGCGCGACGTTCAGCACCGCGTCGTGCACCTGCTCGAACGACAGCGCGCCCTGCGGATACAGCAGCCCGAGCTTCTGGATTTCCTGGTGCGCGGCGAGCAGGTTGCCCTCGACGCGCTCCGCGATGAACTGCAGCGCGCGCCGCCCGTCGTCGCCGGACGCGACGCGCTGGCCCTGCATCGACAGACGCTGGCCGATCCAGTTCGGCAGTTGCGCACGATCGACCGGATCGATCTTCAGCGCGACGCCGCCGTTCTGCAGCGCGGTAAACCATGCGGATTTCTGCGTGGCCGCGTCGAGGCGCGGCAACGTGACGAGCATCAGCGCATCCGGATTGGGCGTGGCCGCGAGCGTCTTCAGCGCATCGGCGCCCTCCTTGCCCGGCTTGCCCGACGGAATGCGCAGCTCGATCAGCTGGCGCTCGCCGAACAGCGACATCGCCTGGGTCGCGCCGAGCAGCACGCTCCAGTCGAAGCCGCGCTCGACCGTATGCACCGAACGCTCGGTGAAGCCGGCCGCGCGCGCGGCCGCACGAATGCGGTCGCACGCTTCCTGCGCGAGCAGCGGCTCGTCGCCGTAGACGGTATAGAGCCCGGCCAACCCCTTCGCGAGGTGCGGCTCCAGCGCATCAAGTCGCAATTGCATCGCTGCGTGCGCCCGCGATCAGAGCGGCGGCGGCGGCAGCGGCGCGCGCGGCGCCACGCCCGGCACCACGTCCTCCGGCGCCGGCGTCAGCGAATGGACGATCGCGAGACGCCGCATCAGCTGATCGACCGCGTCGTTCTGCATGTCGCCGTACAGGATGTCGGCTTCCTGCGCCTTCGCGTTCGTGTACTGGTCGCTGTACGTCATCGCACGGTTCAGCGCGATCGCGCTCGGCGGGATCAGCACGGTGCCGTCCTTGCTGGTCAGCGTGTAGTTCAGCGTGTAGAACAGCGCGTATTCCTGCGCGGAGCCGTACTTGTTGAGCGTCAGCGTGTTCTGGCCACGCGACTCCCACATGCGCAGCACGGCGTCGGCGTCGTCCGCCGACTTGACGATCTTCGTGTCGCTGCCGGCCTCGACGAGGCGCGTGAGCCGCGCCCCGACGGACGCCGGCGCACCGGCCACGAACAGGTGCTTGAACGCGTAGTCCTGCTGGCCGCGCAACTGGAAGCCGCATGCCGACAGCACGACCGCGCTGCCGACGAGCATCAAAAACGATCTGCGGATCACCTTCGCTCCTTCTGGGTACGTCCGACGGCCGGCGGCCGTCAGACGACGATGTTCACGAGGCGGCCCGGCACGACGACGATCTTCTTCGCCGGCTTGCCGTCGCTGAATTTCGCGAATGCCTCGTCGGCCACCGCCGCCGCTTCGATCGCGTCGCGGCTCGCGTCCTTCGCGACCTTCAGCGCGCCGCGCACCTTGCCGTTCACCTGCAGCACGAGTTCGATCTCGGCCTGCTCGAGCGCGGCCTCGTCGACCTTCGGCCACGGCGCATCGAGCAGCGGGCCGAATTCGTCCGCGTAGCCGAGCGCCTTCCACAGCTCGAACGTGACGTGCGGCACGACCGGGTACAGCACGCGCAGCAGCACGCCGTACGTCTCGCGCAGCACGGCGGGCGTCGCGCCCTTCGCGCCGTCGATCGCGTTCAGCATCTTCATCGCGGCCGACACGACCGTGTTGTACTGCAGGCGCTGGTAGTCGAAATCGGCCTGCTTCAGCACGCTGTAGATCTCGCGGCGCAGCGCCTTGTCGGCATCGCCGAGCGTCGCCGCGTCGAAACCGGCGCGGGCGGCGAGCGCTTCGCGATTGCCGTAGCCGAAGCTCCATACGCGGCGCAGGAAGCGGCTCGCGCCTTCGACGCCCGCACCCGACCACTCGAGCTGCTGCTCCGGCGGCGCGGCGAACATCGTGAACAGACGCGCGGTATCGGCGCCGTACTGGTCGATCAGCAGTTGCGGATCGACGCCGTTGTTCTTCGACTTCGACATCTTCTCGATGCCGCCGAGCACCACCGGCTGACCGTCCGCATTCAGCGTCGCGCCGACCGGGCGGCCCTTGTCGTCGTGTGTGACCGTCACGTCGAGCGGGTTGTACCAGGTCTTCTTGCCCGCCGCGTCTTCGCGGTAGTACGTCTCGTTCAGCACCATCCCCTGCGTGAGCAGGTTCTTCGCCGGCTCGCCGAACTTCACGAGGCCGAGGTCGCGCATCACCTTGGTCCAGAAGCGCGAATACAGCAGATGCAGGATCGCGTGCTCGATGCCGCCGATGTATTGATCCATCGGCATCCAGTAATCGGTGCGCGCGTCGACCATGGTCTCGGCGTCCGGCGCCGTGTAGCGCGAGAAGTACCACGACGAATCGACGAAGGTGTCCATCGTGTCGGTTTCGCGCTTCGCGGCCGCGCCGCACTTCGGGCACGAACAGTTCAGGAACGCTTCCGACTTCGCGAGCGGGTTGCCCGAGCCGTCCGGCACGAGATCTTCCGGCAGCACGACGGGCAAGTCCTGCTCCGGCACCGGCACGTCGCCACACGACGGGCAGTGGATGATCGGGATCGGCGTGCCCCAGTAGCGCTGGCGCGACACGCCCCAGTCGCGCAGGCGCCACGTGACCTGCTTGTCGCCGAAGCCGCCGGCGTTCAGGTCGGCGGCGACCGCATCGACCGCTTCCGCGTAGCGCAGGCCGTCGTACTTGCCGCTGTTCACGCAGACCGCGGTTTCCTTGTCGCCGTACCACTCCTGCCATGCGTCGAGCGAGTACGTCTGCCCTTCGCTCGCGATCACCTGCTTGATCGGCAGATCGTATTTCTTCGCGAACGCGAAATCGCGCTCGTCGTGGCCCGGCACGCCCATCACCGCGCCTTCGCCATAGCTCATCAGCACGTAGTTGCCGATCCACACCTCGACCGGCTCGCCGGTGAGCGGGTGCTTGACCGAGAAGCCGGTCGCGACACCCTTCTTCTCCATCGTCGCGACGTCGGCCTCGGCGACGCCGCCGCGCTTGCATTCTTCGATGAACGCGAGCAGTTCCGGCTTGTCCTGCGCGAGGCGCGTGGCGAGCGGGTGCTCGGCCGCGATCGCGCAGAACGTGACGCCCATGATCGTGTCGGCGCGCGTCGTGAACACGCGCAGCAGCTTCTGCTCGCCGTCGAGTTCGTACGGGAAGCCGAAGTTCACGCCGAAGCTCTTGCCGATCCAGTTCTGCTGCATGATCTTCACGCGCTCGGGCCAGCCGAGGCCGTCGAGGTCGTTCAGCAGCTCATCCGCGTACTGCGTGATGCGCAGGTAGTACATCGGGATCTCGCGCTTCTCGACGAGCGCGCCCGAGCGCCAGCCGCGGCCGTCGATCACCTGCTCGTTCGCGAGCACGGTCTGGTCGACCGGGTCCCAGTTCACGGTGCCCGTCTTCTTGTACGCGATGCCCTTCTCGAGCATCTTCAGGAACAGCCACTGGTTCCACTTGTAGTACTCGGGCTTGCACGTCGCGATTTCGCGCGACCAGTCGATCGCGAGGCCCATCGACTGCATCTGGCCCTTCATGTAGTCGATGTTGTCGTAGGTCCACTTCGCGGGCGGCACGCCGTTCGCCATCGCGGCGTTCTCGGCCGGCATCCCGAACGCGTCCCAGCCCATCGGCATCAGCGTGTTGTAGCCGTTCATCCGCAGATAGCGGTACATCACGTCGTTGATCGTGTAGTTGCGCACGTGACCCATGTGCAGCTTGCCGGACGGATACGGCAGCATCGACACGCAGTAGAACTTCGGCTTCTGCGAATCTTCCTTCGTCTTGTAGGCATCGGCTGCGCGCCAGTCGCCCTGGGCGGCGGCTTCGACGTCGGCGGGTACGTATCTCTCGTGCATGGTGTGGTTCGGGCTAGGCTTTAAGCGGCGCGACGGCTCGCGCGCAGGATTGGATCGAAAATCGTGCGTGCCCGGCGGCACTGCAGGTTCGCTGTTGCGGGACCTGTTCGGGGTTTCCGGATATTTCCCGGGTTACCGGGAAAATTCCGGGTTACCTGGAAAAAACCTGCCAACCGGGAAAAACGTTGATTATACCGTCAGCGCCGGCCCATCCGGCCGGTCTTGCGGCGCGCGGCCCGTTCCCGCGGCGGGCGCGGACCCGCGTGATGATCATCCGCGCGGCGGTTCGCCGGCGCGTCAGTGTCGCGCGCCCGCGGCGGCGGGCGCCGCGGTACCCGCCGGCGGCACGTCGGTCACGAAGCCGATCCGCGTGAGCCCCGCGGCCTGCGCGGCGCCCATCACCTGCGCGATCACGTCGTAGCGCGTCGCGCGCGACGCGCGCAGCCGCAACTCGGGCGGCGCGGCGCCCGCGGCAGCCGCCCGGAACCGCGCGGGCAGCGCGTCGAGCGCCACGGGCGCGTCGTCCCAGTAGAGCTTGCCCGCGTCGTCGATCGACAACGTGACGGACTGCGGCGTGTCGCGCGCGACGCTCGCCGCGACCTTCGGCAGGTCGAGCCGGATCGCATGCGTCATCAGCGGCGCGGTAATGATGAAGATGACGAGCAGCACGAGCATCACGTCGATCAGCGGCGTCATGTTGATCTCCGCCATCGGCGCGGACGTCTTGTGGTGCTCGAGCCCGCCGAATGCCATGGTCGTTCCTCCGGAGCCGGCGCGTCAGGCGCCCTGCGCGCACACGAATACGTGCAGATCGCGCGCGAAGCCGTCGAGTTCCTCGGCGAGTTGCCGGACGAGCCGGCCGAGGATGTTGTACGCGAGCACTGCGGGAATCGCGACGACGAGCCCGAACGCGGTCATGATCAGCGCCTCGCCGACCGGCCCCGCGACGTTCTCGATCTGCGCCTGCCCACTTGCGGCGATGCTGCCGAGCGCGTGATAGATGCCCCACACGGTGCCGAGCAGCCCGACGAACGGCGCGGTGCTGCCGATCGACGCGAGCAGCACCTGGCCGAATTCGAGGCGCCGCTGCGAGCGCAGCATCGCATGACGCAACGCGCGCAACACGCGTTCGCCGCGCTCGACGCGCGCGGCCAGCGCGGCCGGGTCGTGGTCGTCGGCCGCGTCGCGCGCGGCTTCGGCGAGCGGCACGAACACGCGCTCGCGATCGGCGCCGGCCAGCGCGGCGATGCCCGCGTCGAGCGACGGCGCGCGCCAGAACGCGGCGAGCGCGCGCGGCCCCTGCCGCTTCGCGCGGACCAGCAGCCAGGCTTTCATGAGGAGGAAGCACCAACTGGCGACGGACATCGCCAGCAGCACATAGGAGACGGCATGCGTGATCGCATCGCCGCTTTCGAGGTAGTGGACAACGCCGGTGGGAATCGCCATCGGAGTTTCCTCGCGGGGTCAGCGCAGGCCGAGCACGTCCTGCATGTCGAACAGGCCGGCGCCGCGCGCCGACAGGAAGCGGACCGCACGCAACGCGCCCTGCGCGTACGACACGCGGCTCGACGACTTGTGCGTGATCTCGATGCGCTCGCCGATCCCGGCGAACAGCACGGTGTGGTCGCCGACGATGTCGCCGCCGCGCACCGCGGCAAAGCCGATCGACGACGGATCGCGCTCGCCCGTCACGCCGTGGCGGCCGTACACCGCGCAGTCGTCGAGCGAGCGGCCGAGCGCGCCGGCGACGGCCTCGCCCATCATCAGCGCGGTGCCCGACGGCGCGTCGACCTTGTGGCGGTGATGCGCTTCGATGATCTCGATGTCGTAGCCGTGCGAGAAATGCTGCGCCGCGAATTCGAGCAGCTTCAGCGTGACGTTCACGCCGACGCTCATGTTCGCCGCGAACACGATGCCGATCTTGGCCGCCGCGGCCTGCAGCTCGGCCTTCTGCTCGGCGCTGAAGCCGGTCGTGCCGATCACGAGCCTCACGTCGTGGCGCAACGCGGCCTCGATGTGCGCCATCGTGCCTTCCGGACGCGTGAAATCGATCAGATAGTCGGCCTGCGCGAACACGGCGTCGAGGTCGTCGGTCAGCCTGATCCCGGTGTCCTTGCCGAGAAACGCACCGGCATCCTGGCCGAGGAACGGCGAACCGGCGCGGTCGAGCGCGCCGACGAGCTGCGCGTCGGCATCGTTGAGAACGGCTTCGATCAGCATCCGGCCCATTCGGCCCGATGCGCCGGCAATCGCAATCTTCATGGCTTTCTACACGACAGGTCTAAAGGCGGGCGGCGCATGCCGCCCCGTTTCCGCACGCCGGCCGCTTACTGCGCCGGTGCGGTGAGCGGCTGGTTCTGCAGGTTGTCCGAGCCTTGCGGGCCGACCGGCGGCGCCGCTTCGTTCGTCGCGTTCGGCTGCGGCGGACGATGGAACTGGAACTGCGGCTGGATCGCCGGCGCGGCGCCCGGCGGCTGGCCGCCCGGTACGGGCGCGCCGCCCGAGGCCTGCGCGGCCGGCGTGAACCGGCGCGACGCCGAACCCTGGCCCGACACCTGGTTGGTCGCGCGGTTCGCCGCGCGCGCCGCCTGCGCGTTCGCATCCTGGTCGACCACCGCGCCGGACGCCGGCTCGGCGGCCGGGCTCGCGGCAGCAGCAGCCTGCGCGGCGCTCGCGGCCGCCGCGGCTTCGGACGCCTTCTTCGCCGCGGCAGCGGCCTTCGCCTTCTTGCCGCCGCGGTCGCCGTCGATGTCGGCGAGCAGGTCGAGCTCGGACGGCAGGTTGTCGGCGCCGGTCCAGCTCGCGACGCGATCGCCCGAGAAGTTGATGACGAGGTCGCGCTGCTGGACGATCGACGTCGAGCCGCGCTTGAAGTAGAAGAGGTAATCCCAGCGATCCGCGTGGAACATGTCCGCGAGCAGCGGCGTGCCGAGCAGTGCGCGGACCTGCTCGCGCGTCATGCCGACCTGCAACTGTGCGGCCTTCTCCTGCGACACGAAGTTGCCCTGCACGACGGTGATCCGATACGGCGTGATGCTCTGCGCGATGCGCTGCGTCACGCTGTCGTACGACGAACAACCCGCCAGCGCGACGACGGCGGCGGCAGCGATGATGGCACTCCGCATGCGACTCCTCTGAAAGTGCGAAAGCGATTCTGGGATCATTTCCTTCACCGTGCTGGCCCGCGTGCAGGCCGCGCGTATATCTGGAACGGCGAAAAGCCGGTAACATTGAAGCCCTGCATTGTACTCTAGGGATGCCTAGCCATGACCAATCCGACGGATCTCAAGAATATCGGGCTAAAGGCCACCCTACCGCGCCTCAAGATTCTCGAGATTTTCCAGCAGAGCCCCGTGCGTCACCTGACGGCCGAAGACGTCTACCGCAACCTGCTCAACGAGCAGCTCGACATCGGGCTCGCCACCGTCTATCGCGTGCTCACGCAGTTCGAGCAGGCCGGCCTGCTGTCGCGCAGCAACTTCGAATCCGGCAAGGCGGTGTTCGAGCTGAACGAAGGTTCGCACCACGACCACCTCGTGTGCCTCGATTGCGGCCGCGTCGAGGAATTCTTCGACGCCGAGATCGAGAGCCGCCAGCAGGCGATCGCGAAGGAGCGCGGCTTCCGGCTCCAGGAGCACTCGCTCGCGATGTACGGTTCGTGCACGACCGAGAACTGCCCGCACCGCAAGCACTGAATCGCGCCACCCGCACACAGCACGGCCCGGCCGGCATCTCGCCGCCCGGGCCGTGTGCTTTTTCGGCGCACGTGCCGTGCGCCCGGCATGCTTACGAAAGCCCTTCGGCGCGCGCGCAGGCCGGCTCGAGATCGAGCGCCCACGCGCGCTCCAGCGGGATCTCGTCGCAGTTCGGCTGCGGGCCGCCGCGATCGACGATCACGAAATCGCTGACCGCGTCGAGCGCGAGCAGCGGATGGTGCCAGACGCCCTTCGCATAATTGACGCCCTGCCAGCCCTCGGCCAGGAAAGCGCGCATCGCGTCGGGCCGGAATTCGCCGGCCGGCGCGACGACGATCGCGTAGCGCGACACCGCCGCGAGCGGGATGAACGCCTGGCTGCCGTGCGGATGGCGCTCCATCAGCGTGACCGCGACCGGCAGCGCGCGCGGCTGCGCACGAAACACGCTGACGAGCGGCCGACCGCCGTCCGCGCACACATCGATCGTCGCGAGATCGTGAAAGCGCTCGGTCGTGCCGCCGTTGATCGGGAAATGCCGCGCGCCTTCGAGCGCGATCACGTCGCCGAACGGCGCGAACGCTTCGCGGGTCAGGCGCTCGACGCGCAGGATCGGGGTTCCGCTCATGCCGCTGCCTCCTTCAAGCCGGCTCGCCCCACAGACGCAGGCGCGACACGCCGCCGTCCGGGAAGATGTTGAACCGCACGTGCGTGACGGGGCCGAGCGCCGCGAGCTGGTCGAACGTGTGCACGTGATCCATCTGCAGCTTCTGCTCGCCGAGCAGCTCGGCCCAGAACATCGCCTGCGTGACGAGCGAATCGTCGGTGCCGCCCGTCACGTGCGCGGCCTGCAGCGAGCAGCGGTCGGGGAAATTGCCCTTGAAGAACGCCGTATCGACCTCGACGCGCCGGATGATGCCCGGCCGCGCGAGCGCGACGATCGCCCAGTCGTTGCCGGGCTCGCGGCGGCGCCGCGTTTCCCAGCCGTCGCCCATGTTCGCGCCGCGCCCCGGCATCAGCATCTGCGAGGCCGGGCCGAAGTGCTGGTTGTTCGCGGCCACGAGATAGCCGCCGTTCTCGATCGCCGCGAGATCGATGAGCTCGCCCGCCGGCACGTGACGCCAGTCGCGCTGCGGCTGGCCGTACACGCGCAGCCGCGCCAGCCCGCCGTCCGGATACAGGTTCACGCGCAGGTGCGTGACCGGCCGCGCATCGTCGACGCTCACGTAGTGATGCGAATTACCCTGCAGCGTCGTCGCGGGGACGATCGTGCGCCACTCGGCGTCGTCGGGCGGCGTGTCGCCGTCCACCGCGCAGGCCTCGATCGACGCGGCCGGCGGAAAGTTGCCGGTGAAGTGGCTCGTGTCGAGATCGACGCCATGGATCACGCCCGGCCGCGCGAGGCGCACCACGCAGAAATCGTGGCCGGTCGTGCGCTTGCGGCGCGTTTCCCAGCCGTCCATCCACTTGCCGTGGTCGTCGTACTTGCCGGGAATGAACACGGCCGGCTCGGGATCGAGCATGCGCTCCTTCGGCGCGAAGAATTCGTCGCTGGCGAAGAGCGCCTGCGCGCCGAGGCGCGGGTCGGCGAGGTTCATGTAGCGCCGCGTGAAAGCCGGCGCGTTCGGATCGAGAATGGGGGCTGCCATGTCGTCTCCATCGTTTTGAGAAGCGCCGGCGCATCAGCGCGCCGGTCGCATGAAGTTCGGTCGCGCGGCGCGGCCGGGGAAGCCGCGCCGCCCGGGCGTCGCGCTCAGAGCGCGTGGGCCTGATCGCCTGCGACCGGTGCGGCGCCGCCCGGCGCGTCGGCCACGTAGCGCAGCTCGCGGTTCAGCACGCGCGTCGCGCGGGCGCGGTCGATGTCGTTCTCCCATACCGCGACGACCACCGTCGCGACGCAGTTGCCGATCAGGTTGGTCAGCGCGCGGGCGATGCCGACGAACCAGTCGACCGGCAGGATCAGCACGAGGCCGAGCACCGGAATCGCGGGGATCGCCGACAGCGTCGCCGCGAGAATCACGATCGCCGAGCCGGGAATGCCGTGCGCGCCCTTCGACGTGACGAGCGACACGAGCAGCACGACGATCAGGTCGTGCGTGGACAGCGGCGTGTTGGTGGCCTGCGCGATGAACAGCACGGCGAGCGTCAGGTAGATCGAGAAGCCGTCGAGATTGAACGAATAGCCGGTCGGGATCACGAGGCCGACCGTCGAATCCTTGATGCCCATGTATTCGAGCTTGCTCATCACCTGCGGCAGCACCGCGTCCGACGACGCCGTGCCGAGCACGATCGACAGTTCCTCGCGCAGGTAGCGGATCAGCTTGAACACCGAGAAGCCCGCGAGCCGCATCACCACGCCGAGCACGACCGTGACGAACACGAAGCAGCTCAGGTAGAACACCGCAACCAGGTAGCCGAGCTGCTTGAGCGACGCGACGCCGTACTTGCCGGTCGTGAACGCGATCGCGCCAAGCACGCCGAGCGGCGCGAGCTTGATGATGAAGCCGATGATCCGGAAGAACACGTGCGACAGTTCCTCGATCAGCGAATTGACGCGCTGCGCCTTGTCGCCGAGCAGCGACAGCGCCGAGCCGAACAGCACCGCGAACACGAGGATCTGCAGGATGTCGCCCTTCGCGAACGCGTCGATCGCGGTGTCGGGGATGATCTTCATCAGGTAGCCGGCCGTATCCTTCAGGCTTTCGGCGTTTTTAGCGTACGTCGACAGCGACGCCGCATCGAGCGAGCGCAGGTCGATGTTCATCCCGACGCCCGGGCGCGTGACCCATGCGAGCACGAGCCCGATGCCAAGCGCGAGCGTCGTCATCACCTCGAAGTAGACGACGGCCTTCAGGCCGACCCGGCCGACCTTCTTCAGGTCGCCCGCATTGGCCATCCCGCTGACCACGACGCAGAACACGATCGGGCCGATCACCATCTTGATCAGCTTCAGGAAGCCGTCGCCGAGCGGGCGCAGCGACTCGGCGAAATGCGGGAAGAACGCGCCGAGCGCGACCCCGAGTATCAGTGCGACGACTACCCGGCCAAACAGCGAATTGAGGAATTTCGACACGGCGCTCTCCCGATCCAACGGTTGCAGTTTCGTCTGTTCATACTGGTAAGACCAGTGATGTTATGGTGGATAGTAGGAAGCCGATATAGTCGCGTCAAGGACGGACAAAATAGGGATTTCCCGCCCCCGCGCACGTGCGGGCGGCGCGTCGGAAAGGGGCGGATCGTGGCTTTCCCGTAGCCGGTCGTGCACGGCCTGCGTGCGGATTACAATGCCGGTCAGACCGGCCATCGTTCACACCATGAAAAATGTTCCGCATACCGTGACCGACACCGCCATCGCAACGATCCGCGACCGGATCGAGGCAGGCGTGTACCCGGTCGGCAGCCTGCTGCCGGCCCAGCGCCAGCTCTCCGAGGAGCTGGAGATCAGCCGCGCGTCGCTGCGCGAGGCGCTGTCGACGCTCGAGGCGCTCGGGATGCTGCGCATCCGCGCGGGCAAGGGCGTGTACGTCGAAAGCGCGCAGGCGTCGGCCGCGCATCCGTGGCGATTCGCCGAGCAGTCGTCACCGCCCGACACCTACCAGATGCGCTACGCGCTCGAAGGGTTCGCCGCGCGGATGGCCGCGCACGTCGTCAGCGACGACGACATCGCGTGGTTCGAGGACAACCTCGCCGACCTGCACGTCGCGCTGACCGACAGCGTGCTCGACGAGGCATCGCGGCTCGACTTCGACTTTCACATGCGGATCATCCATCTGGCCGGCAACGCGGCGATCGAGTCGATCCTGCGCAGCAGCGCGGACATCATGAAGGAAAGCCAGCGCATGCCCTTCTACCGGCGCGAGCTGCTGCTGTCGACGTGGCACGAGCACCGCGCGATCGTCGACGCGCTGATCGCGCGCGATGCGGCCGCCGCCGGCACCGCGATCGAAACGCATATCGCGAACGCCGCGCAGCGCGCAGGCGTCTTCTTCCCGACGCCCGGCGCGTAACCCTCCCGCGCCGACGCCCGACGAAAAAGGCACGCGCCGCGCATCGCGGGCGTGCCTTTTTGCCAACGGCGCCGCTGCCGTCGCGACGCTAACGCCGCACCGTCAAGCGGCCTCGTTCGCGAAATCGATCAGCACCTTCATCGCACGCTGGCGGTCGCCCGCCAGTTCGAACGCGAGGTTCGCGTCGCGCATCGGGAACACGCGCGTGACGGCCGGCCGCAGGTTGACGCGCCCCGCGTTGATCAGTTGCACCGCCAGCGCGAATTCCGCGTGGAAGCGGAACGAGCCGCAGATCGACAGTTCCTTCGCGACCACGACGTTCTGCGGCAGGCTCACGTCGCCGCCGAGCCCGAGCTGCACGACAACACCGCGCGGCCGCATCACGTCCAGCCCGTCGCGCAGCGCGCGCGCATTGCCCGAACACTCGATCATCACGTCGAACGTGCCCTTGCCGGCGCTGTAGCGTTCGACCCAGCCGCTATCGGCCGCCGCGTTGATCGCCCGGTCCGCGCCGAGCGCGCGCGCCACGTCCAGCGGCGCGTCGACGACGTCGGTCGCGACGATCTCCGCCGCACCGTGCACGCGCGCCGCCGCGACCGCCAGCACGCCGATCGGCCCGCAACCCGACACGAGCACGCGCTTGCCGATCAGCGGGCCCGCGCGCGACACCGCGTGCAGCCCGACCGCGAACGGCTCGGCCAGCGCCGCGAGCGACAGCGGCACGTGATCGGCGACCTTCACGCATTGCACCGCGTCGCACACGAGCGCGTTACGGAACGCGCCCTGCACGTGCGGCATCCGCATCGCGCTGCCGTAGAAGCGCATGTCGAGACACTGGTTCGGCAGCCCTTCGAGACAGTAGCGGCATGCGCCGCACGGCCGGCTCGGATTGACCGCGACGCGGTCGCCGACCTGCACCGACGTCACGTCCGGCGCCACTTCCGCGACCGTGCCGGCTACCTCGTGGCCGAGCACCATCGGCTGCTGCAGCCGGATCGCGCCGAAGCCGCCATGCCGGAAGTAATGAAGGTCAGAACCGCAGATGCCGCCCATCGCGACGTCGACGCGCACCTGGCCCGGGCCAATCTCGCCCGCGTCCTGCTCCTCGACCCGCAGGTCGTTCGGCCCGTGGATCACGACACACATGCAACGCATACGCACGACATTCTCCTTGTCAGACGGCGCTCGTCAGCCCGCCATCGACGAACAGCGTCTGGCCGTTCACGAAATCGGATGCGGCCGACGCGAGAAAGATCGCCGCGCCGCACAGCTCGTCGACCTGCCCCCAGCGGCCGGCCGGCGTGCGCTTGCACAGCCAGTCCGAAAACGCCGCGTCGTCGACCAGCGCGCGATTCAGTTCGGTTTCGAAATAACCGGGCGCGAGCCCGTTCGCCTGGATACCGTGGCGCGCCCAGTCCGCGCACATCCCTTTGGTCAGCATCCGCACCGCGCCCTTGGTCGCCGCGTACGGCGCGATCGTCGGCCGCGCGAGCTCGCTCTGCACCGAGCAGATGTTGATGATCTTGCCGCGGCCGCGCGCGATCATGTGCCGCGCGACGGCCTGCGCGACGTTGAACACGCCGTCGAGGTTCACGCGCATCAGCGCATGCCAGTCGTCCGGGTCGAATGCGTCGAGCGGCGCCCGCCGCTGGATGCCGGCGTTGTTCACCAGGATGTCGATCGCGCCGACGCGCGCCTCGAAATCGTCGACCGCCGCGCGTACCTGCGCGTGCTCGGCCACGTCGAACACCGCGTGGTCGGCCGCGAAGCCTTCGTCGCGGAACTGGCGCGCGAGCGTCGCGGCCTTCTCTTCATTGCGATCGTTGATGACGATTGCCGCCCCGGCTTCCGCGAGCCCGCGGGCGAGCGTCAGCCCGATCCCGCGGCCGGAACCGGTAATCAGCGCGCGGCGGCCATCGAGGCGGAACCGGTCAAGCGCGTGGGTCATGGATGTCTCCTCGTGCCAGTCGAGCCGGCTGCCCGTCGCGGCCGGTCTCGCGTTGACGGTATCTTCGGCCGCCGGCCCGGTCCACGCCAATGGTCTTTTTTGATCCGGTTATCATGAAAATTGATTACCGTACGTCTCGCACCCGCCGCCCATGGAACTCAAGCAATTGCGCGCCTTCGTCACGCTCGCGGAAGAGCTGCATTTCGGGCGCGCCGCGCAGCGCCTGTGCATCGTGCAGCCCGCGCTGAGCATGCAGATCAAGGCGCTCGAGGCGGAGCTCGGCGCGCGCCTGTTCGAGCGCGACCGGCACAAGGTCGAGCTGAGCGACACCGGGCGCGTGTTCCTGCCCGAAGCGCGGGCGACGCTGCAGCAAGCTGCGCGCGCGGAACAGACGGCGCGGCTGTCGAGCCGCGGCGAAATCGGTACGCTGCGGATCGCGTTCGTGTCGTCGGTCTTGCCGGCGCTGCTGCCGGCGGTGCTGCGCACGATGCGCGAGCGCTATCCGCTGATCGCGCTCGAACTGAAGGACATGCCGACGCCCGACCAGATCGCCGCGCTGCGCGACCGGCGAATCGATTTCGGGATGGTCCGGCTGCCGGCCGCGTATCCGGGTATCGACACGCGCGTGGTGCTCGAGGAAGGGTTCGTCGTCGCACTGCCGCTCGAGCATCCGCTCGCCGCGCGCGACACGATCGCGCCGGCCGACCTGAGCGGCCACCCCACGTTCGTGCTCGCGCGCCGCTACGCGCCGGGCTTTCACGACGACATGCTGCTCGCGCTGAGCCGCGCAGGCACGACGCTCGAGATCGCGCAGGAGTTCGGCGAGTTCACGACGATGCTCGCGCTCGTCGCGGCGGGAATGGGGATCGGGCTGATCCCGGCGCAGGCGGCGAGCGCGCTGCCGCCGAACGTGCTCGCGCGGCCGCTCGATCTGGCCGGTCACCGCAGCGGCATCGGGCTCGCGTGGACCGATCTCGACAGCCCGCTGAAGCGGGCTTTCGTCGATGCGATCGAGCACGTGACGGCGAACGCCGGGCAATAAAAAACCCGGCCGGGAAACCCCGGGCCGGGTTCGTTCGCCACGCCGGCCGCCTTCCGGCGGCCGCGCGACGTGCGCGATTACTTCGCGTTCGCGAATGCGATTGCCGTATCGAGCATGCGGTTCGAGAAGCCCCACTCGTTGTCGTACCAGCTCGACACCTTCACGAGGCGGCCCGACACCTTGGTCAGCGTCGCGTCGAACGTCGACGAAGCCGGGTTGTGGTTGAAGTCGATCGACACCAGCGGCGCGTCGTTGTAGCCGAGGATGCCCTTCAGCGCGCCTTCCGATGCTTCCTTCATGATCGCGTTGACTTCCTCGACCGTCGTGTCGCGCTTCGCGATGAACGACAGGTCGACGATCGACACGTTGATCGTCGGGACGCGGATCGCGTAGCCGTCGAGCTTGCCGTTCAGTTCCGGCAGCACGAGGCCGACGGCCGATGCGGCACCCGTCTTCGTCGGGATCTGGCTGTGCGTGGCCGAACGCGCGCGGCGCAGGTCTTCGTGATAGACGTCCGTCAGCACCTGGTCGTTCGTGTACGCGTGAATCGTCGTCATCAGGCCGGTTTCGAGGCCGATCTTGTCGTTCAGCGGCTTGACGAGCGGCGCGAGGCAGTTCGTCGTGCACGATGCGTTCGAGATGACCGTGTGCTCGGCCTTCAGCACGTCGTGGTTCACGCCGTAGACGATCGTCGCGTCGACGTCCTTGCCGCCCGGCGCCGAGATGATCACCTTCTTCGCGCCGCCCTTCAGGTGCGCGCTCGCCTTTTCCTTCGTCGTGAAGAAGCCCGTGCACTCCATCACGACGTCGACGCCCAGCTCGCCCCACGGCAGTTCGGCCGGGTTGCGGTTCGCCAGCACGCGGATCTTGTCGCCGTTCACGACGAGGTAGTCGCCGTCGACCGACACTTCGCCCGGGAACTTGCCGTGCGCGGTGTCGTACTGGGTCAGGTGCGCGTTGGTCTTCGCATCGCCCAGGTCGTTGATCGCGACGATCTCGAGATCGTGCTTCTTGCCGTTTTCATAGAACGCGCGCAGCGTGTTGCGGCCGATACGGCCGTAGCCGTTGATTGCGACGCGAATCGTCATGGTTATCTCCTGATGGCTGAAAAAATTCGTTTCGTGCAGCTTCACGGGGCGACGCGCGCAACGGGTGGCGCGCGCCGCACATGCTTTTAGGCCAGCACGGCCTTGGCCGTCTCGACGACGTGTTCGACGGTGAAGCCGAAGTACTTGAACAGCACGCCGGCCGGCGCCGATTCGCCGAACGTGTCGATCCCGACGACGCCGCCTTCGAGGCCGACGTACTTGTGCCAGAAGCTCGTCACGCCCGCTTCGATCGCGACGCGGCGCACGCCGTGCGGCAGCACGCGTTCGCGGTATTCGGCGTCCTGGCGGTCGAACACGTTGGTCGACGGCATCGACACGACGCGCGCCGCGATGCCCTGCTGCGCGAGCGGCTCGACGGCCTTCATCGCGAGTTCGACTTCCGAGCCCGTCGCGATCAGGATGATCTTGCGCGCGACGATCTCTTCATCCCAGTCCTTCAGCACGTAACCGCCCTTCTCGATGTTGGCGATCTGCGCATCGGTACGCGGGTTGAACGCGAGGTTCTGGCGGCTGAAGATCAGGCTCGACGGGCGGTCGGCGGCGACCGCGTGGGTCCACGCGACGGCCGTCTCGACCGTGTCGGCCGGACGCCAGACGTCGTGGTTCGGGATCAGGCGCAGGCTCGACACGTGCTCGATCGACTGGTGCGTCGGGCCGTCTTCGCCGAGGCCGATCGAATCGTGCGTGAACACGAAGATCGACGGCACCTTCATCAGCGCGGCCACGCGCAGCGCGTTGCGGCTGTAGTCGGAGAACGTCAGGAACGTGCCGCCGAACGGCTTGTGGCCGCCGTGCAGCGCGAGGCCGTTGATCGCGGCGCTCATGCCGAATTCGCGCACGCCGTAGTTGATGTGGTTGCCGAGCAGCACGCCCGCGCCTTCCGGATTCGCGCGCACCGCCTTCGACGCCTTCCAGTTGGTCAGGTTCGAGCCGGTCAGGTCGGCCGAGCCGCCGAGCAGCTCGGGCAGCGCGGCGGCGAGCCCTTCGATCGCCTGCTGCGACGCCTTGCGGGTCGCGACCGTCTCGGCGCGCTCGTTCGCGCCGGCGATGATAGCGGCAGCCTTCTCGGCCCAGTCGGCCGGCAGCTTGTTGGCCATCCGGCGCTCGAATTCGGCGGCTTCTGCCGGGAACTTCGCGCGATAGGCGGCGAACGTCGCGTCCCATTCGGACTCCGCGCGCTTGCCGGCTTCCTTCGCGTCCCATGCCGCATAGACTTCCTGCGGAATCACGAACGGCTCCCAGGTCCAGCCGAGCGCCGCGCGCGTCTTCGCGATTTCTTCCGCGCCGAGCGCCGCGCCGTGCACGTCGTGGCCGCCGGCCTTCGTGGCCGCGCCCTTGCCGATCACCGTCTTGCAGCAGATCAGCGTCGGCTTGTCCGACAGCTTCGCCTTCGCGATGGCTGCGTCGACCGCGTCGACGTCGTGGCCGTTCACGTTCGGGATCACGTTCCAGCCGTACGCTTCGAAGCGCTTCGGCGTGTCGTCGTGGAACCAGTTCACGACGTCGCCGTCGATCGAGATGCCGTTGTCGTCGTACAGCGCGATCAGCTTGTTCAGCTTCAGCGTGCCCGCGAGCGAGCAGGCTTCGTGCGAGATGCCTTCCATCAGGCAGCCGTCGCCGAGGAACACGTACGTGTGGTGATCGACGATCTTCGCGCCGTCACGGTTGAACTCGTCGGCCATCAGCGCTTCGCCGAGCGCCATGCCGACCGCGTTCGCGAGACCCTGGCCGAGCGGGCCGGTGGTCGTCTCGACGCCCGGCGTGATCCCGTATTCCGGGTGGCCCGGCGTCTTCGAGTGCAGCTGGCGGAAGTTCTTCAGCTCTTCGATCGGCAGGTCGTAGCCGGTCAGGTGCAGCAGCGAGTACAGCAGCATCGAGCCATGACCGTTCGACAGCACGAAACGGTCGCGGTCGGCCCAGTGCGGGTTCGTCGGGTTGTGCTTCAGATGGCGCGACCACAGCGCGACGCCGATTTCGGCCATGCCCATCGGCATGCCGGGGTGGCCGGAGTTCGCTTGCTGGACGGCGTCCATCGCGAGCGCACGGATCGCGTTGGCCATCAGGGTGGTGGAGGCGGGAGACGAAGTCGTCATGTCGAGTCCGGAGAACGAGTCGAGGAAACGGGGGCACGGCGGCATCCGGAAGCTCGAGCGTCAATCGTTCCCGGCGCGCGGTGCGGCGCCTGACGGACGCGAAGCGGACGGAGCCAACGGACGGGGCTGCAAAGCTCGTCATTTTAACAGATGGGCCGACATTTCCCTTGTCGGCGCATAGTGTTCCGGCACGGTTTTCCGTCCAACCGCCCGCCTCCTATAATTCAGGCGTCGGAACTCCCTGCCCCAGCGGCCCGCCCGTGAGCACCACCCTTCTCTTTCACCCGACGCCCGACGCCACCTACGGCTTCCCGAATGCGCGGCGGCTCGCGCACGTCGCATCCGCGCACCAGCAGATCGAGGTCTGGGAAACGCCGCAGCTCGGCCGGCTGTTTACGCTGGACGGCCGGCCGATGACGTCGGTCGGCGACGAGTTCGTCTATCACGAGTGCATGACGCACCCGGCCGCGCTCGCGCATCCGTGCCCGAGGAAGGCGCTCGTGCTCGGCGGCGGCGACGGCGGCGCCGCACGCCAGTTGCTCAAGCACGCGTGCATCGAGCGGATCGTGATCGCCGAACTCGACGACGAGGTGGTCGGGATGGCGCGCCGCTATCTCGACGACGTGCACCAGGGCGCGCTCGACGACCCGCGCGTCGAGGTCGTGATCGGCGACGCCGCGCATTTCGTCGAATCGACGGTCGAACATTTCGATCTCGTCGTGTTCGACCTCACGCCGCCCGATTCGCCGGCGGCCGGCCTCTATACGCGTGCGTTCTACGCGCGGCTCAAGCGGATCCTCACGCGCTGCGGCGCGATCTCGATGCATCTCGGCTCGCCGGTGTTCCATGCCGCGCGCATCGCCGCGCTGCTCGACGACCTGCGCGCGAGCTTCGCGGTCGTCGATCTGCTGTCCGCGCACGTGCCGCTGTACGGCTCGCAGTGGCTGATGGCGATCGCGAGCGACACGCTCGATGCGGCCGCGCTGTTCGCGCACGACGTCGACGACCGGCTCGCGGCCCGCCGCGTCGGCGGCTTGCGCTATTACGATGCGCGGCTGCATGCGTCCCTCTTTACCCTGCCGCGCGCGCTGCGCGATACACTGGGCGTTCGCCGCTGAACATCCGGACGGCCGCAACGTTCCATTGTTCCAGCATGAGACCGGCGCAGGCGCCGACGCGCCGACACCGTGCAACAGGAGATTTTCATGACCGATCCACGTCCGGCCAACGTGCCTTGGTTGACGCCCTACCTGGCCGTACGCAACGCGCGCGCGGCCATCGAGTTCTTCAAGGCCGCATTCGGCTTCACCGTACGCGACGTGCACGACGAGGACGGCGCGATCATGCACGTCGAGATGGCCTATCGCGGCCAGTTGATCGTGATGTTCGCGCCCGAAGGCGCGTTCGGTTCGCCCGCGCTCACGCCGAAGCGCGCGAACGCCACCGCGCCGCAATCGTTCTATCTGTATGTCGACGACGTCGACGCCACCTGGCAGCGCGCGCTCGATGCGGGCGCGAAATCACTGAGCGCGCCGCAGGACCAGTTCTGGGGCGACCGGTTCGCGCAGATCGAGGATCTCGACGGCTACCGCTGGGCGCTCGGGTGCCGTCTCGACGCATGACCGAAACCGCCACACGCATGAATGAAGCCACCACCACCGCGGCCGTGCCGCGCTTTTTCGTCGACGCCGCGCTGCGCGCCGACGCCACGCTCGCCTTGCCGGCCGACGTCGCGCGCCACGTGCAGGTGCTGCGCCTGCAGCCGGGCGACGTGCTCGCGTTGTTCGACGGCACGGGCGGCCAGTACCGCGCGCGACTCGTCGAGCTCGACAAGCGCAACGCGCTCGCGCAGATCGATACGTTCGAGCCTGTCGAGGCCGAACCGCCCTATCGCGTGACGCTCGCGCAGGGGATCGCCGGCGGCGACAAGATGGACTGGGTGATCGAGAAGGCCGTCGAGCTCGGCGTCGCGGCGGTCGTACCGCTGTCGACCGCGCGCGGGGTCGTGAAGCTGTCCGGCGAACGGGCGGACAAGCGCGTCGCGCACTGGCGCGGCGTCGTGCGCGCGTCGTGCGAGCAATGCGGACGCAACCGCGTGCCCGACGTCGTGCCGGTCGCCGGGTTCAACGCGTGGCTCGATGCGCTGCCGGCCGCGCCGGCCGACGGCGAACTGCGGCTGCTGCTGTCCCCGCGCGCGAGCATCCCGTTCGCGTCGCTGCCCGACGCGCCGCCCGCGGCGGCCGTCACGCTGCTGATCGGGCCCGAAGGCGGGCTGTCGCCCGACGAGGAAAATGCGGCCCGCGCACGCGGGTTCACCGCGCTGTCGCTCGGGCCGCGTGTGCTGCGCACCGAGACGGCCGGCGCGGCCGTGCTCGCGGCGGTGGCGGCGCGCTGGGGCGGGTGGTGACGCGCGTCAGCGCGTCGCGCCATGCAGCCGAGCGCGAGTCGCACACGCAAAAAAGCCCGCTCGAAGCGGGCTTGTTACCGAATCGCCGAATCGGCCGCGCGGGCCGACCGTGCGCTTACGCGAACGAGTAGAACACGCGGAACGCGACCTTGCGCTCGGCCCAGAATTCGGCCGCCTCGCGGAACACGTCGAGCAGCGTTTCGCGCCCTTCCTTGTCGAATTTCTGCGCGATCGGCAGCCCTTCCAGGACGATCACGAAGCCGGGCTGCGCGCCGGCCTTCGCGACGAGGTCGGTGAGGCAGTCGTACAGCGCGTCGTAGTTCTTCCCGAAATGCTTCGGAAACAGGAACGAGGTCGCGATCGTTTCCATGACTTCCTGCTTCGACTGCGCGGCGCCGCAATACGCATACAGGAAATGCTGGCCGAGCCGACCGGCTTCGTCGGCGAGATCCTGCACGCGGAACGCGCGGATCGACTGCACGAGATTGGGTCGCACGGTCGTGAAAAGGCTCATAGGCTCCTCGTTCGATGAAAGCCCGGGCTCGGCTTCCTGTTGCTCCGGCGTGCCGCCGGCCTGCGCCGCCGCGTGCAGCTGAATCACACGCTGAAACAGATTGCCGTCGCCGGCCGCGAACAGTTCCGCCGCCGCCGTATCGTGCGCGTAGATGGAGTCGCTCATGCCATTCGTCCCGAAGTCATTCAACAATACGTTTAAAACTGTTGTAGTGGTCGCCCGTGTAATAACAGTTGTCGATCCGGCGCAACGGCCCGCCACAGACGATCCGGCGCGCGCCGCGATTGCGCGCACGCGGCGTCGGCACCGTGTACTCATGGTAGTAGCCGCGCTTCGCCTTCGGCAGGATCCGCTCGCGATTGCCGAACACCACGCCGTCTTTCTCGTACGGATAGGGGCCGCCGGCGCCGATCAGGCCCAGCGTGGTCACGGCCTCGCGCGGAAGACGGGCGGTCGGGATCGTATCGAGCCCGCTCGCGGCCACGTCGGCCGGAACGGCCTCCCGTGCGTAAGCGGCGGAAACCAGACTGCCCGTCGGCGTGCCGACGATACCCATCGCGAACATCGCGAAGACGGACGCGAGCGCGCCGTTGCGGAGCCACTTGCGTGCCATGAACCAGGGTTCCCGCTGTTAAATCAAGTAGTTGACGACCAACAAAGGCGTTAGCGTAGCGTTATTGGCCGCGCGAATCAATGTCCGTTTGGGAATCGAAAGCCCCGCGACACCCGTTATTCCGTATTTCTTACCGAAATTACACTACATTTATCTTACATGAGATAAAATGCGGGCGGCATCGCTCGTATGGCAAGACCCTGCCTCCTTGCCGCACTCTATTACCCGGGGTGGAGCGATGCTGCTGTTGCTTATGGGAAGCGCGGTTGCGCCCTGCCCGCGGCGTGCCCATTGCGGGCACGCCTCTTTTTGCCTTTGTTTACATTTCGCCCGACCCACGGCGCCGGGGCGACCGGCGCCGCGAGGTCGTTCCGGCTCAGCGCGCGGCGTTGACGTCGGCGACCAGCAGCGCCGCCATGTTGACGATGCGACGAACGGTCGCCGATTCGGTCAGCACGTGCACCGGCTCCGCGGCGCCCAACAGGATCGGCCCGATCGCGATGTTGTTGCCCGCGGCCGTCTTCAGCAGGTTGTATGCGATGTTCGCGGCGTCGATGTTCGGCAGGATCAGCAGGTTCGCGTCGCCTTCGAGCGTCGATTCCGGCAGGATTTCCTTGCGCAGCGCCGCATCGAGCGCGACGTCGCCGTGCATTTCGCCGTCCACCTTCAGCTCCGGCGCGGTTTCCTGCAGGATCGCGAGCGTATCGCGCATCTTCTTCGCCGAAGGGGCATTGCTCGTGCCGAAATTCGAATGCGACAGCAGCGCGACCTTCGGTTCGATGCCGAAGCGGCGCACTTCTTCCGCGGCCATGATCGTGATCTCGGCCAGCTCCTCCGGGGTCGGATCGACGTTCACGTGCGTATCGACGAGGAAGATCTGGCGGCCCGGCAGCACGAGGCCGTTCATCGCCGCGTACACGCTGCAGCCCGGACGCTTGCCGATCACCTGGTCGATGAAGTGCAGGTGGCGGTGCGTGGTGCTGATCGTGCCGCAGATCATCCCGTCCGCTTCGCCCTTCTTCACCAGCATCGAGCCGATCAGCGTCGTGCGGCGACGCATTTCGACGCGCGCGAGCTGCTCGCTGATGCCCTTGCGCGCCATCATCTTGTGGTACGTCTGCCAGAAGTCGCGGTAGCGCTCGTCGTGCTCAGTGTTGACGACCGTGAAATCGGTGCCGGGCGTGAGGCGCAGGCCGTAGCGCTGGATACGATGCTCGATCACCGACGGGCGGCCGATCAGGATCGGCTTCGCGAGTTTTTCGTCGACGATGATCTGAACGGCGCGCAACACGCGCTCTTCTTCGCCTTCCGCGAACACGACGCGCTTCTTCTCTTCCGGCGCGGCGCGCGCGATCTGGAAGATCGGCTTCATCGTCGTGCCGCTGTGATACACGAACTGCTGCAGATGGACGCGGTACGCCTCCATGTCCTCGATCGGGCGCGTCGCGACGCCGCCGTCCATCGCGGCCTGCGCGACGGCCGGCGCGATCTTCACGATCAGGCGCGGATCGAACGGCTTCGGAATCAGGTATTCGGGCCCGAACGACAGATCCTGGATACCGTACGCGGTCGCGACGATGTCGCTCTGCTCGTGCTGCGCGAGTTCGGCGATCGCATTGACGGCCGCGATCTCCATTTCACGCGTGATCGTCGTCGCGCCGACGTCGAGCGCGCCGCGGAAGATGAACGGGAAACACAGGACGTTATTGACCTGATTCGGGTAGTCGGTACGGCCGGTGGCCAGCACCGCGTCCGGGCGCACTTCGAGCGCGAGTTCCGGCAGGATTTCCGGCGTCGGGTTCGCGAGCGCGAGGATCAGCGGGCGCTCGGTCATGCCCTTCACCATCTCCTGCTTCAGCACGCCTGCGGCCGACAGGCCGAGGAAGATGTCCGCGCCGTCAATCACTTCGGCCAGCGTGCGGGCGTCGGTTTCGCGCGCGAAACGCTCCTTGTCCGGATCCATCAGCTCGGTGCGGCCCTTGTAGACCACGCCGGCCAGGTCGGTCACCGTGATGTTCTCGAGCGGCAGGCCGATGTCGACCAGCAGGTCGAGACACGCGAGCGCGGCCGCGCCCGCGCCGGACGCCACGAGCTTGACCTTCTTGATGTCCTTGCCGACGACCTTCAGGCCATTCGTGACGGCCGCGGCCACGACGATCGCGGTGCCGTGCTGGTCGTCGTGGAACACCGGGATCTTCATCCGCTTGCGCGCTTCGCGCTCGACGATGAAGCAGTCCGGCGCCTTGATGTCTTCGAGGTTGATCCCGCCGAAGGTGGGCTCCAGCGCGGCGATCACGTCGACGAGCTTGTGCGGGTCCGACTCGTTCAGCTCGATGTCGAACACGTCGATGCCCGCGAACTTCTTGAACAGCACGGCCTTGCCTTCCATCACCGGCTTCGACGCGAGCGGGCCGATGTTGCCGAGACCGAGCACCGCCGTGCCGTTCGTCACGACGCCGACCAGGTTGCTGCGCGCGGTGAAGCGCGCCGCGTTCAGCGGATTCTCGACGATCTCCTCGCACGCGAACGCCACGCCCGGCGAATACGCGAGCGCGAGGTCGCGCTGGTTGATCATCTGCTTGGTCGGGGCGATCGCGATTTTGCCGGGGGTCGGAAATTCGTGATAGTCGAGCGCGGCTTCGCGGAGCTTGGCTTTGGAGGAGGCTTGGGTGGACATGTGTCTCTTGACGGGCGGATTAGAATAACTGTTCGACGGCATTGTAGCGCCAATCATTGGCCGCCAGACCGGCGATTCGGGTGCGACGGCCGCGACAAAAATGGTCTGGATGGTGCAGAAGCGCCGCCGCCCGCCTCGTACAATGCCGTTCCTTCAATCGTTTCGGATCGCCCGCCGTGCCAGCCGCCCTCTCCGAGTTCTCGCTGATCGAACGCTTCTTCACGCGCCGCGCCGCGCAGGGCGCCCGCGCGTCGACGCTCGGCATCGGCGACGATTGCGCGCTGATCGCGCCCCGATCCGGGAAATTGCTGGCCATTTCGACGGACATGCTGGTGGAGGGCCGCCACTTCTTCCCCGATGTCGCGCCGGACGCGCTCGGCCACAAGACGCTCGCGGTCAATCTGTCGGACCTCGCCGCGATGGGCGCCGCGCCGCGCGCCTTCACGCTCGCATGCGCGCTGCCGCGCGCCGACGCGGCGTGGCTCGAGGCGTTCAGCAACGGCCTGTTCGCACTGGCCGAGCGATACGGCTGCGAACTGATCGGCGGCGACACGACGAGCGGGCCGCTGAACCTGTGCGTGACCGTGTTCGGCGAAGTCGCGCCCGACGCGGCGCTGCGGCGCGATGCCGCGCGCGAAGGCGACGACGTGTGGGTGTCCGGCACGCTCGGCGATGCGCGCGCGGGGCTCGGCGTCGCTCGCGGCGAATGGACGGCCGGCGTGGAGGAGGCCGCCGCATTCCGGCGCGCGCTCGAGCGTCCGGAGCCGCGCGTCGCGCTGGGGCTCGCGCTTGCGGGCGTCGCGCACGCGGCGCTCGATCTCTCCGACGGCCTCGCCGGCGATCTCCAGCACATCCTGACGCGCTCGAACGTGCGCGCCGAGATCGACGCCGACGCGGTGCCGCGCTCGGCCGCGCTCGCGACGCTGCCGGCCGACGTGCAGCGCCGCTGCACGCTGGCCGGCGGCGACGACTACGAACTGTGCTTCACGGCGCCGGTGGCGGCCCGCGCGGCGGTCGAAGCGGCGGGCGCCACGGCCGGCGTGCCGGTCACGCGAATCGGTACAATACACGCGTTGTCCGCGCCGTCGGCGCAACCTGCCATCGCGTGGCGCGACGCCGCCGGCGCGCCCCTCGCTCTCACGTTGCACGGTTTCGACCACTTCCATGCAGACTGATCCGACGCCCGCGCACGCCGCGGCCGAGCCCGGCGCCGCGCCGCCCGCGCCGACCCGCACGACGGCCCGCTTCATGCTGTCGCACCCCGCGCATATCGTGTCGCTCGGCTTCGGCAGCGGGCTCGCGCCGATCATGCCCGGCACGTTCGGCTCGCTGTTCGGCTGGCTCACGTTCGTCGTGCTCAATCGCTACCTGACGGTGCCCGAATGGTGGGCGCTGATCGCCGTCGGCTTCGTGGCGGGCACCTGGATCACCGGCTTCACCGCGAAGCAGGCCGGCGTGTCCGATCCGGGCGCCGTCGTCTGGGACGAGATCGTCGCGATCTGGCTCGTGATGCTGTTCGTCACGCCCGCGACCTTCGTCGGCCAGCTGTGGGCGTTCGTCGCGTTCCGCTTCTTCGACATGCTGAAGCCGCCGCCGATCCGCTACTTCGACCGCCGCCTGAAAGGCGGGCTCGGCATCATGGTCGACGACCTCGTCGCCGCGTTCATGACGCTGCTGGTGATCGCGCTGTGGCGCTCCGTCGCCGGCTGACCGATTTCCCGACTTCCGTTCCCCGACGCGCATGCCAACCGATTCCGTCGTCCATCAGCTTGCGATCCGCGCAGGCAACAAGCTGCGTGACGAGCACCTGACGCTCGCCACCGCCGAATCCTGCACCGGCGGCATGATCGCCGCGGCGATCACCGACATTTCCGGCAGCAGCCAGTGGTTCGAGCGCGGCTTCGTCACGTACTCGAACCAGGCCAAGATCGAGATGATCGGCGTGCCGTCCGACCTGATCGACAAGCACGGCGCGGTCAGCGAACCCGTCGCGCGCGCGATGGCCGAAGGCGCGCTGCGCAACAGCCGCGCGCAGGTCGCGCTGTCCGTCACCGGCATCGCGGGCCCGGGCGGCGGCAGCGAGAAGAAGCCGGTCGGCACCGTATCGTTCGGCTGGAGCAACCGGCTGCATACCGACGTCGAAACGCTGGTGTTCAAGGGCGACCGCGAACAGATCCGCACGCAGGCGGCCGCACATGCGCTGCGCGGGCTGCTGAAGCTACTCGACGAACGCGAACGCTGATCGGGCCGGGCGCGCGTGCCGCGCCCTTCCTGCTCGCTTACTGAATCGCGTCGGGCTTCACGACGATCCAGTTCTTGTCCGCCGTCACCGGCAGCCCGAGCGCCTTCTGCTTCGCGGCCGATTCGTCCGACCACGCGCGGATCTGCGTCATCTGCTTGTCCTTCTTGTTGACCCACACGCGCACGCCGCCGCGCGCGACGTCGGTCGCGTTCAGCAGCATGTAGCCGTCGGACGTCGGCGTGTCGCCCGCGACGAGCACCGGCTTCTTCCACTGGTCGATCCAGCCGACGATCGAACCGAGCTTGCCTTCGTACCACGTCATCGGGTTCATCAGGAACGGCGTGATCACGAGATTGCGGTTCGCGGCCTCGTCGTACTTGCCGGCCTTGATCTGCAGCCGCGACGTCGTCAGCGCGCCGGTCGCCGGGTTGCGCAGCAGCGTCGTCACGCCGATCACGTTCTGCGGCTTCACGTTGTAGCCGTACTTCGGGTCGGCCAGCACGAGCCGCGCGAGTTCCTCGTGCGCGGCCGTCATCACGTAGACGTCGATGCCGTTCTCGCGCAGCGCGTTGTACAGCTCCTGCATTCCGCGAAAGAAGCGCGGCGGGTTCACCGTGCCGTCGACGACCTTGTCGCCCTGCCAGTAGCGGATCGGGATCGGCTTGCCGTCGGCGAGCATCGCGTCGATGTGGCGCTTCAGGTCGGCGAGCGACTGCCCGGCGAACGCCTGCGCGATCCATGGATAGCAGACCAGATCGTCGATCTCGCACAGCCGGTAGTAGTAGCTCGTCAGCGATTCCTTGTAGTCGGCGGAATCCTTGAACGGGATCAGCTTCAGCGACGGGTCGAGCGAATCGCGCGTCAGCACGCCGCGGTTCTCGAGATACGGCAGCAGCGCTTCCTCGAGGTCGTAGCGGTAGGTCGTGTTGTCGGCGTCGAACACCGCGTAGTCGCCGCGGTTCGCGTGCGCGGCGATCATCGCGTTCAGCGCCTTCGCGCTGTCGGCGGGCCAGTGCGCCAGGTCGGCCGCATGGGCGAACGTCATGCACAGCGACGCGGCGAACGCGCTCAGAAGACGGCGGGACAGCTTGGGCATGGCGTCGCTCCTTTTCTTGACATTTTTGTGACGAATCGATGACAGACGGCAGCATGGCGCGACTAAATTGCGCACGTGCGGTACGGAAGCGACGGGAAATTGTTCGCGTGCGCCAGGACGGCGACCACGCGATAAAGGCGCGCGGCCCGCGGACGCGGACGCGGCGATCGAAGGCCGCCCGGAGTGGGCGGCCCGTATTTCAGCGATGCGCGTTGATCGTGTCGCGCGTCTTCTGCGCGGCGAGCGCCGCGGCTTCGGCGAAATCCTCGCCTTTGCTCGCGTACAGGATCGCACGCGACGAGTTGATCATCATCCCCGTGCCGTCGGCCGTGCGGCCCGCGTTGACAGTCGCCTGCACGTCGCCGCCCTGTGCGCCGATGCCCGGGATCAAGAGCGGCATGTCGCCGACGATCCCGCGCACGATCTCGATTTCCTTCGGGAACGTCGCGCCGACCACGAGGCCGAGCTGGCCGTTCTTCGCATTCCACTTGTTCGCCGCGAGATCGGCGACGACCTGGTACAGCGGCCGCCCGTTCGTATCGAGGAACTGCAGGTCGGACCCGCCCGGGTTCGACGTGCGGCACAGCACGATCACGCCCTTGCCCTCATGCTCGAAGTACGGCTCGACCGAGTCGTAGCCCATGTACGGGTTCACCGTGACGGCGTCCGCGCGATAGCGCTCGAACGCTTCGCGCGCGTACTGCTCGGCCGTGCTGCCGATGTCGCCGCGCTTCGCGTCGAGGATCACGGGCAGGCCCGGATGCTGGAGATGGATATGCGCGATCAGCCGCTCGAGCTGGTCTTCCGCGCGATGCGCGGCGAAGTACGCGATCTGCGGCTTGAACGCGCTCGCGTACGGCGCGGTCGCGTCGACGATCTGCCGGCAGAATTCGAAGATCGCGTCGGGCTGGCCGTCGAACTGCACGGGAAAGCGCGACGGCTCGGGATCGAGGCCGACGCACAGCAGCGAATTCGTGCGCTG
The DNA here is from genome assembly GCF_001729305.1 of Burkholderia sp. A2. Classification (NCBI taxonomy): domain Bacteria; kingdom Pseudomonadati; phylum Pseudomonadota; class Betaproteobacteria; order Burkholderiales; family Burkholderiaceae; genus Burkholderia; species Burkholderia sp. A2. Next base: position 214,560 of record NZ_LZXX01000024.1, read on the forward strand.
CCACGCGGCGCGCAGCGATTCAATGAAAGTAAGCGGGGAAGACATGGCGGGTACTCGCGGCAAACCGTTGGTAGACCGCGTATTTTACCCGTGTCGCCGGCGTCCCCCGCGCGTCGCGGCATTGCTGCGCGCATCGGTGCGCCCGACGGTAAACGCGAAACGCCGCGTGAGCCGCTCGCCGGGCGCGAGCAGCGTCATTCCGTGCGCGGTCGCGCCGCCCGGCAGGTTCACCGCATTGATCGGATGATCGACCGGCTCGAAGCAGAAGAAATCCTCGCCCGGCGGCGTATAGAGCACGTACGCGTCGGCGTCGGCCGCGACGGTCAACGACAGCCGACGGCGCGGCCAGCTCACCGTCGCGTGGCCGCCCCAGCCGGTGAACGCGTGATTGACGAGCGCGGCCGGCAGCGGATACGCGACCCCGAACTGCCAGGCCGGCGGCACGCTGACGTGCCGCACCGGCAGGAAATCGGCGCCCGACAGCCACAGCCCGCCCGCCGCCGCGGCCAGCTCCGTCACCGCATCGCGCACGAGGAACGGATGCACGCCGAGCCCGAACGGCAGCCGCGCGCGGCCCGCGTTCTCGATCGTCAGCGCGATCGACAGCGTCGCGTCGTCGAGTTCGAACGACTGGATCGCGCGGAACGCGTACGGCGCGCCGGCGGCGCGGTCGAGCGACAGTTGCAGCGACGTGTCGGTCGCCTCGTCCACCTGCCACGGCGCGAGCCAGCCGTCGCCGTGGATCGGCAGCGGCTCGTCGCGGCGGTTGCGCGGCACCGCGACCTTGCGCCCGTCGCATTCGAAACGTCCGTCGCCGATCCGGTTCGAGTACGGCAGCAGCGGATAGCACGCGAGCTCGTTCGGGTCCGTCGCCGTCTCCGGGTGTTCGCAACGGCGGAACACCGGCATCAGCACGCCGTTGTCGCCGCGCCAGTCGAAGCGCGCGATGCCGCCGCCGAGGTGCGGCAGCACGTCGAGCCGCAGCGACGCGTTCGACAGCGTGACGACCGCCGCGGGCGCGGCGCCGACGCCCTGCGCGAACACGGCCGTCTGCGGGCCGGGGCTGACCGGCTGGGCGGCGGCGGCCAGGCGCGCGCGGCGCGACTGGCTGGCGGACGACGATGCGCGCGAGGACGTGGCGGTCATGGTGAGCTCCTTTCCTTCGTCGAAGAAACGATGCAGGTCGTGCGAGCGGTCAGGCCCAGCCGCCGTCGACGATCACGTCCTGCGCGGTGATCATCCGGCTGTCGTCGGCCGCGAGAAACAGCGCCATCCGCGCGAGGTCGGCGGGCAGCAGTTCGGCGTCGATGCACTGGCCGGCCTTGATCGCCGCGCGGCCCGCGTCGTCGAGCCACAGCCGGCGCTGCTTGTCGGTCATCACCCAGCCGGGCACCAGCGAATTCACGCGGATGCCGAACGGGCCGAGATCGCGCGCGAGGCCGCGCGTCAGGCCCTGCACGGCCGCCTTCGCCATCACGTAGACGGGATAGCCGCCGTTCTTCAGCATCCAGCTGATCGAGCCGAGATTGATGATCGCGCCGCCGCCCTGGCGCTTCATGTCGTCGATCACCGCCTGCGCGGCGAAGAACTGGTGGCGCAGGTTCACCGCGATGCCCGCGTCGAACGACGCGGGCGTCACGTCGCCGATCGCATGGCGTGCGTCGTTCGCCGCGTTGTTCACGAGCACCGCGATCGCGCCGATGCGCGCGCGGATCGCGTCGATCGCGCCGCGCAGCACGTCGACGTCGGTCAGGTCGCAGGACAGGAACAGCGGCGCATGACGCACGTGCGCGAGGCGTTCGGCCAGCGCGGCGCCGGCCGCCGCGTCGAGGTCGACGAACGCGACGCGCGCGCCCTGTTCGGCGAAGTGCTCGACGAACGACGCGCCGATGCCGGTCGCGCCGCCCGTGATCAGCACCGCGCGATCCTCGAGGCTCGGGTAGCGCGCGAAGCGCGCGTCGCTCGCCGCCGTGTGCGTGCCCTGCACTGATGTGTCGATGGTCATGCGGATCGTCTCCGTGGATTCGTCAGTCGCGTACGCCGCGATTCTTCAGCTGGTCGAGCAGCACGGCCGCGAGCAGGATCGCGCCGCGCACCAGGTACTGGTAGAACGCGTCGATGTTCAGCAGGTTCATCACGTTCTCGACGGTGCCCATGATCAGCACGCCGATCACGACGCCCGAGATGGTCGCGCGGCCGCCCATCAGCGACACGCCGCCGAGCACGCACGCGGAGATCACGTTCAGCTCGAAGCCTTGCGCGGCGTTCGGCTGGCCCGACGTGATGCGCGACGCGAGGATCACGCCCGCGAGCGCGGTCACCGCGCCCTGGATCAGGAAAATGTATACGCGCGTGCGTTCGACGTTGATCCCCGCGAGCCGCGATGCTTCCGGGTTGCCGCCGATCGCGAGCGTGTTGCGGCCATAGACGGTCTGGTTCAGCAGCACGCCGAACCCGATGAAGCACAGCAGCGTGACCCAGATCGGCAGCGACACGCCGAACATCGACAGCCCGCCGAGCGCGATGAACGTATCCGACGACACGCCGACCGCCTGCCCCTTCGACACGATGAAGCCGAGCCCGCGCACGATTTCCATCGTCGCGAGCGTGGTGATCAGCGCGTTGATCCGCAGGTACGCGATCACCGCGCCGTTCACGAAGCCGATCGCGGCGCCGGCCGCGACCGCGGCGACGATCGCGACGAATGTGTTGTCGGTCGCGTTCAGCACCATCGCGCACAGCACGCCCGAGAACGCGACGGTCGAGCCGATCGACAGGTCGAAGTCGCGCGACGCGAGACAGAACATCATCGTGCACGCGACCATGCCGATCTGCGAGATCGACAGCGCGAGGCCGAGCATGTTGTCGATCGAGAAGAAGTGATCGACGGTCAGCGACATCGTGATGAACATCACCGCGAAGATCGCGATCAGGCTGTATTCGGTCAGATGCTGCCACCACTTCTGGCGGTCGCTCTGCTGTGGCACCAGCGCGTCGGCCGACTTCACTGCGGCGCTGGCAAGGTTTTCGTTGGCTTGCATGATGTGTCTCCTGCTCCTGCATCGCGCGGCCCGCGCCGCGCGTGTTCGATTCGAATGTCCCGGGCTTGTCCGGACGTAGCCGGCCGCGTCAGGCCGCCTCGACCGCGCTCGTCTGCGGCAGCGCGAGGTTCAGCACCGCGTGCTCGTTCGCCTCGGCGCGCGGCAGCTCGCCGGCGATCCGGCCTTCGCGCATCACGACGATGCGGTCGGACACGCCGAGCACTTCCGGCAGTTCCGACGACACCATCACGATCGCGCAGCCGCGCTCCGCGAGCCGGTAGATCACGTCGTAGATCTCGTGCTTCGCGCCGACGTCGATCCCGCGCGTCGGCTCGTCGAGGATCACGACCTTCAGGTCGGGCTCCGCGAGCCAGCGCGACAGGATCGCCTTCTGCTGGTTGCCGCCCGACAGGAAGCGGATCTTCTGCCGCCGGTTCGGCGTCTTGATCTTCAGCCGCTGGATGAAACGATCGGCCGTTTCGCTTTCGGTCTTGCCGTTGATGAAGAGCCCCGCGCGCAGCGAATGGCGGCGGCAGCTGATGTTGATGTTCTCCGCGACCGACGCGATCGCGATGATCCCTTCTTCCTTGCGGTCCTCGGGGCACAGCACGATGCCGTGACGGATCGCGTCGCCGGTGCGCTTCACGTCGATGCGCTTGCCGTCGAGCGTCAGCACGCCCGCGCGCCGGCGGTCCGCGCCGTACACGAGCCGCATCAGCTCGCTGCGGCCCGCGCCGACGAGCCCGAAGAAGCCGACGATCTCGCCCGCGCGCACCGAGAAGCTGGCGGGTTCGCGCAATGCCGGGCCGTCGACGCCTTCGGCGGAGAACCGCACGTCGCCGAGCGCGCGCGGCGCGTAATGGTAGATGTCCGCGATCTCGCGCCCGACCATTTCGGCGACGAGCCGCTCGCGCGGCACGTCGGCCAGCGCTTCGTGCGACGCGATCTTGCGCCCGTCGCGAAAGATCGTGCATGCATCGCACAGCCGGTAGATCTCGTCCATCCGGTGCGAGATGTAGATCAGCGCGCGGCCTTGCGCGCGCAGATCGTCGACCAGCTTGAACAGCACTTCCGTCTCGCGATGTGACAGCGAACTCGTCGGTTCGTCGAGCGCGATCACGCGCGCATTGCGCATCAGCGCCTTGCAGATCTCGACCATCTGCCGCTGCGCGATCGACAGCCGCCCGAGCCGCGCGTCGGGATCGAGGTCCACGCCCATCTCGGCGAGCCGCTCGCGCACGTAACGCTTCGCCTCGCGCTTCCTGACCCAGCCGAACGCATTCGGCAGGCGGCCGAGCAACAGGTTCTCCGCGACCGTCAGGTCGGGCACGTACTGCAACTCCTGGTGAATCACCGCGATGCCGGCCGCGATCGACGCGGCCGCATTCGCGAACTGCACGGGCTGGCCGTCGACCAGCACGCTGCCCGCATCGGGCTGGTATTCGCCGCCGAGAATCTTCAACAGCGTCGACTTGCCCGCGCCGTTCTCGCCCATCAGGCCATGCACCTCGCCTGCATGCACGTCGAACGAAATGCCGTCGAGTGCGCGCACGCCGGGAAATACCTTGCCGATATTGTCAAAACGCAGTGCCGCTGACACGTCGTCTCCCCACTTCCAGATCCATCGACCGCCGGCCGCCGCGTCGCGCGGCAGCCGGCGGGCCGCTTACTTCGACGCGAGCCCCATCTCCTCGCGCACCTTCGACACGTTGTCGCGCGTCGCGAGCATGCCCGTCGTCAGCGTCAACGGCGGCGGCGCCTTGCCCTGCGTGATCCACGTGTACATCAGGTCCGAGGTTTCCTCGCCGTGGCGCTTCGGGCTGATGATCACGGTGCCGTAGAAGCCCGTCGGCTGCGGCTTCTTGAACTCGTTCAACGCCGAATCGGAACCGCCGATGCCGATGCCGATCATGTTGTCGGCCTTGAAGCCGCGCCCTTCGGCCGCGCGCACCGCGCCGAGCACGGCCTCGTCGTTCAGGCCGTACGCGACCCAGTGCTTGAACTGCGGGTTCTTCGTGAGCGCGATGTTCGCCGCGTTGAACGCGTTCTCGGTGTCGGTCTTCGCCTGCGGCGCCGCGACCACGTTCGCCTTCGGGAAGCCGGCGGCGACCAGCGCGTCGGTCGCGCCGCTCGTGCGGTCGTGCGCGGTCGGCAGCTGCTCGTAGGTGATGTCGATCGCGCCGACGTCCTTCATGTCCCAGCCGCGCTTCTTGATCTCGGCCGCGATGCCGTCGCCGACCTGCTTGCCGATGTTGTACGCGGAAATCCCCATGTGCGGCACCGACTCGATCGGCTTGCCCGCACCGTCGACGAGGCGGTCGTCGACCGTCATCATCTTCAGGTTGTGCGACTTCGCCTTCGCGACGATGCCCGGCCCGAGCTTCACGTCGGGCGTGCAGATGATGAAGCCCTGCGCCTTCTGCGCGGACAGGTTGTCGATCGCGCTCATCACCTTCTCGCCGGACGGCGCGCCGATCTTCACGAGCGTGAAGCCCTTCTGCTTCGCGGCGATCTCGGCGAATTTCCACTCGTCCTGGAACCACGGCTCTTCCGGCTGCTTCACGAGGAAGCCGATCTTGACCGGGTCGGCCGCGTGCGCGACCGGGCTGCCCATCACCACCGCGGCCGCGGCGGCCAGCGTTACGAACGTTCTGCGTTTCATCTCCAGTGTCTCCTTGTTTTCATCGAACAGGATGCAGCCGCTTGTTGGTTTCGACGCAGCGTGCGCGCGGCCGTCGCACGTGCGGTCTTTCGAATCGTCACGTCACTTGTGTCAGTCGTGATACAGCGCCGCGCGCCCGCCGTCGACGGTGATGCACGCGGCATTGATGAACGGCGCCTCGTCGGACGCGAGAAACACGGCCGTCATCGCGACCTCCTCCGGTGTCCCGATCCGCTTCATCGGCTGCAGCGCGAGCGTCTCGGCACGCGCGGCGGCCGGATCGGGCTGCGTGTCCCACCAGTCGCGCGTCAGTTGCGTCTCGATGTAGCCCGGCGCGATCGCGTTCACGCGTACGTTGCGCGCCGCGTATTCGATACCGAGCGCACGCGTGAGGCCGAGCACGCCGTGCTTCGCGACGGGGTACGGAAAGCAGCCCGGGATGATCCTGAATGCATGCGTCGACGCGATGTTCACGATGCTGCCGCGGCCGCGCTCGACCATGCCCTCCAGCGCCGCGCGGCAGCCGTGCCACACGCCGTCGAGATCGACCGCGAAGCAGCGGCGCCAGTCGTCGTCGGTCATCGTCAGCGGATCGGCGAACACGTTGATGCCCGCGTTGTTCACGAGCACGTCGAGCGGGCCGAACGCGGCTTCCGTCTGCGCGAGCGCATCGCGCACCGCCTGCTGCCGCGCGACGTCGGCCTGCAGCGGCAGCACGCGCGCGCCGTCGCATTCACGTGCAATCGCGGCGGCCGTGTGCCGCGCCTGCGGGAAGTCGAGATCGACGAGCGCGACGGCCGCGCCTTCGCGCACGAACGCACGCGCGATCGCGGCGCCGATGCCGCGGCCCGCGCCCGTCACCATCGCAACCTTGCCCGCGAGGCGGCCCATCATGCGGCTCCGCCGCGTGCGGCGCGCAAGCCGGCCTGGAACGCGCGCGCATTCGCCGCGGTCGTGTCCGCCGACTGGCCGGGGCGGTACAGCGCCGAGCCGAGCCCGAAGCCGTTCGCGCCGGCGTCGAGGAACGGCTGCATGTTGTCCGGCGAAATTCCGCCGACCGGAATCAGCGGCACCGCGCGGTCGATCACCGCGCGCCACGCCTTCACGACGATCACGCCGAGCTGCTCGGCCGGGAACATCTTCAGCACGTCGGCGCCATGCGTCAGCGCCGCGAACGCTTCGGTCGGCGTCGCGACGCCCGGCGCGCTCGCCAGCCCGCGCTCGCGTGCGCGGCGGATCACGGCCGCGTCGCCGTGCGGCATCACGATCAGCGCGCCGCCCGCGTCCTGCACGCGGTCGACGTACTCGGCGCGCAGCACGGTGCCCGCGCCGACGATCATGTCGTCGGGCAGCGCACGGCGCAGCGCCGCGATGCTGTCGAACGGCTCCGGCGAGTTGAGCGGCACCTCGACGATCCGGAAGCCGGCTTCGTACAGCGCACGGCCATGGTCGGCCGCTTCGGCGGGCGTGATGCCGCGCATGATCGCGATCAGCGGACACGCGTCGAACGCACGCATCAATGCGGCGTGGGGCGTGTACGGTGCGGGCAATGTCAGGTCGGACGGCATCGGCAATTCCTCTTCAAGCAGTTCACTGGTCGGCACAGACTGGCTCGCCGTCCGCGCGTACGAGCCCGGCGCGCGACGCGATCCGCCACAGGCCGCGCTCGGTCGCATGCGGGACGACACGCGCACGCGCATGACCGAATACCCGGAGCGCATCGACGTAGCGCGAACACAAACCGTCGTCGCCGATCAGCAGCAGCGGCTGGTCCGCGAGCGCGATGCCGCGCTCCGCGAGCATCGCGTCGAGCGCGTTGAGCTCATGGCCGATCAGCAGGCCGGACAGGTAGTCACCCTGCGCATCGGGGGCGAGCCGGTCGGTCAGCCCCAGCGTGCGCGTGCTGAAAATCGTCGCGAGCAGGCCCGTGCGCTGCGCGCCGCGTGCGACCGCCACGCCGCGCAGGAACGCCGCGCGATCGGGCGATTCGCCCGCGCGCATCGTGCGGCCGAGGATCGTGTGATCGCGCAGCACCGCGAACAGCTCGCCCGTCATGAAGGTCTGGAAGCGTTCGATCAGCCCGTCCTTCACCCACGCCCATTTCGCATGCGTGCCCGGCAGGCCGATCAGTACCCCTGAACGATCGGCGCCAAGCATCGGATCGCTCGCGAGCGCGCCGACGATCTGCGTTTCTTCGCCGCGCATCACGTCGGGCAATTCGCCCGTCGCGATCACGCCCGGCACGATCGAGACCGTCGCGCCGCGCGCCGTCGTGACCGTGATGAGGCCCGCGACGAGCGCGTCGGCGCCGGCCGGCACCGCGACGTACGGCGCCTCGCGCCAGCCCTGCGCGCTGCCGACCATCCCGGCGGCGAGCACCGGCAGGCCGGGCGTACGGTCGAGCCAGTCGCCGCACGCTTCCTCGAACACCGCGTCGAACCCGCGCGCGCCGCCGCCGGGCACGTGCATCACGCCGGCCGCCCGGCTGCGCATATCGATCGGCACGCCGTGCGCGTCGTACAGATACGCGCGCAGCGACGTGGTGCCCCAGTCGAGCGCGATCAGCGACGGGGACGCGGAACTGGCATCCGGAACGGGCCGGGTCGAAGTCGTCATCGTTTGATCCTGCGGGTACCCTGCGGCGGGCTCCAGCCCAGTTCCGCGGAAATGGCTCGCGCTTCGCGCTGCACGAGCGGAATCAGTTCGTCCATGCGGTCGTGCGGCATGTACGGAATCGTGCTGGCGACCGACACCGCCGCGACGATCGCACCCGACGCGTCGCGGATCGGCGCGGCCACGCAGCGGATCGACGCCTCGTTTTCCTCGAGATCGAACGTATAGCCGCCGGCCGCGTAATGGGCCATGCGCTGCAGGAACGCGCTCGTCTCGGGCCGGTTGTCGGGCTTGAAGTTGACGCCGGCCAGCGCGCGCCGCGCGGCTTCGAACAGCGAGCGCCACAGATCGGGATCGAGGTCGAGCATCATCGCCTTGCCGATGCCGGTCGACGCGAGCGGCATCCGGTGGCCGACGCGCGAGCGCATCTCCAGGCCGCGCGTGCCGGGAATCTTGTCGATGTACAGCACGTCGTCGCCGTCGCGCACGCCGAGATGGATCGTGTCGAGCGTCGCTTCCGCGAGCGCTTCCAGATGCGGGCGCGCCACCGCGGTCAGCGGCATCTGCTCGAGCGCGATCGTGCCGAGCTCGATCAGCTTCGGGCCGAGCAGGTAGCCGCCCTGCACCTGGCGCAGATAGCGCGCCTGCACGAGGCTGCTGACGAGACGGTGCGTCGTGCTGCGCGTCGTGCCGAGCGCGGCGCCGATCGCACGCATGTCGCGCGCGCCGTTCGCGATCGCCTCGAGGATCGCGAGGCCGCGCAGCAGCGTCTGCGTGCCGGCCTGCTGCGCGGCGAGGTCGAGCGGCGTGCTGGTCGCGCCGATGCTGTCGGTCAGCGACGTATCGGCCGGCATCGCGCGCCGGGCGTCGAGGGCAAGGGAGTCTGGCATCTTGGTCATGGAACGGGGCGTCTTCAACGGAATCGGTGAAGCCGCTCGCGCGGCGCCGGAACGGCGTCCGGTGCGGCGGCGTGGCGGCGGTCGATGCACCGAGTAAGGCGCCCGGCGAACTTCATGGAAGGTGTCTCCGTGTGCGACGGGCGCCGCGCGATGCGTGGGTCCGAAGCTGTCGATGTGCTTCGGATTGTAGGAGCGCACGCACTCGTCTCCAATATTTGAATGCGTTGTCCAGATAATGAGAATTCATGCGGAATCGGCGGCGGGCTCGATGCGCTGGCCGCGCCATGCGCGCGGGGGCGGGACCTGCCGTGCCGCAGGTTCCGCCCCCCGTTTGTTCACGCCGTCCCGCGCTTACTGCTGACTCGTGCTGCGCGCCTGCATGTAGCGCTGTACGTCGGCGAACGACACGCGGCCGCTGCCGCCCGCGTCGATCTGCCGGAAGTGGTTCGCGACATAGCCGAGGCCTGCCGCGCGCGCCTGCGACTCCGTAATCGAACCCGTGTTCTGCGTGTCGGCCGCGCTGAACTGCCGCGCGAGCTTGCGCACCACCTGCGCATGCAACGCGGCGCCGGTGGTCTGCGTGCCGGCGGTCGCATGGCGCGCGGCCGGCGGCACGTACGGATCGCCGAGCTGCGCCTGGCGCGCACGCGCCGGCGCGGCGGCGGCGTCGCTCGCCTGCGCGAACGCGGAAACGGATGCGGCGGCGCCGACGCATGCGAGCGCCGCGGCAACGACGATGAAACGATTCTTCATGTCAGGCTCCAGTCTGGAATGAGGTCGTCGACTGCCGGCGAGCGGCGCCGACGAGGACGCCTGTCGCCGGCCTCGCGCAATCAGTGCGCGGCCGCGTTGTAGAAGGTCACGAGGTCGGCTTTCTCCTGCGGGCGCGACGTATCGTCGAGATAGACCATGTGCCCGCCCTGATAGTCCCGGATCGTCAGGTTCGGTTGCGTGCCGAGCCGCGCGAGGTCGAGCTCGGTCTGGTAGAACGGCGTCGCGATGTCGTGATACCCGTTCAGCGACAGCACCTTCAGCGCCGGGTTCAGCGTCAGCGCCGCGGCCAGATCGGGGATCGTGTCGGGCATCGCGAGGCCGTCGTGCGTCCAGTCCCACGTGTTGATCGCATTGCTGCTCACCGAGTAGGCCGACTGCGCGGTGTACTTCAGTTCGTTCGGCAGATAGCTGCCGATCGTGTCGGTGAACGGCTTCGTGATGAACGAGCTGGACGGATCGCCGTCGGCCGCGAGCGGGCTCGACACGGGCACGTTCACGCGTGCGTCGTAGCGGCCGATCAGCGTGCCCGGCACCAGCGACAGCTGGAAGCTGTTGTCGAAGAAGGTCGGGACCACGTTGAAGTCCGCATTCCACAACGCCTGCTTCACGCCGGTCGAATTCGCCATCGTCGTGACGAGACTCGGCGGCGGCGGCGTGTGGCTCGCCAGGTACGCGTTCACGGCGGGCGCGTAGCTGCCGGCCGTCAGCAGCCGCATCTGGTCCGCATACTGCGGCAGGTTCGACGGATTCGGGTTGTCGAGCTGGTAATACGCGCCGACCGTGCCGTACGACGGCACGAAGCCGGCGCAGCTCACCGGGCTCGCGCCGTTGTTCGAGTTGCCGACATAGTCGCTCGCCATGTCGCAGTTCGTGTTGTAGTTCAGGATCGACGACTGCAGCACGATGCCGTCGAGCTTCACGCCGGCCGTCTCGAGCAGGTTCGCGAGCACGTCGGTGCGCGGCGTCCCGTACGACTCGCCGAACAGGTACTTCGGCGAATCGTTGCGCTGGTTCACGCTCAGGTAGCGCGTCACGAAATCGCGGAACGCGCCGGCGTCCTGGTCGACGCCCCAGAACGTCTGGTTCGTGTTCGGCGCGACCGCTTCCGAGAAGCCGGTGCCGATCGCATCGACAAACACGAGGTCGGTCGTGTCGAGCAGGGTTTCCTGGTTGTCGACGAACGGGAACGTCGACGTGTTCGCATTCGGGTCGCTGGTCTGGATCCGGCGCGGGCCGAACGAGCCGAGGTGCAGCCACACCGAGGCCGAGCCGGGGCCGCCGTTGTACAGGAACGTGACGGGCCGCTTCGCCGCGGGCTGGTTGTCGGCCGTGTACGCGACGTAGAAGAACGATGCTTCGGGCGCGCCCGTCTGCGGATTGCGCGCGACGAGGTGGCCGGCCGTGGCCGTGTACCGGATCGTCTTGCCGTTCAGCGTGATCTGATGGTGCGTGACGGCGGCCTTTTCGACCGCGGCGGAGGCGTCGAGCGACGCGTTGGCGCTCGACGAATAACTGTTTGGATCGTTGTACGCGCGGTCGACCTGACCGGCGGGGTCGGCTGAATTGGCGGCGCTCGCTGCAGACGACGACGTCACGTCGTCATTGCAGGCCGTCAGAATCAGCGAAGAACACACCACCCCCAACAACAGCTTCGCTTTGCTCGCTGGCATCGTTGCGTTCCTTCCCGGATGTTTTTTATGTCGAGCAGCCGGATAAGCCGCCCCCCGCCTCGATTGCGGCCGATGAGCCGAGGCGCCGGCCAATATACGCGAGCCCGCCGGCTTTGAAAAATTTGGAAATATTCGGCGCGCAACCGGTGCAGCGCACACCTTTCAGGAATGCTTCGATTCGCGAAACGTTGCATTTCACGTCGCTTTCATCGACTTTCGCGTTTACCGGCGACGACTAAAAAAGCACCGGTTTCGTGCGATGTCGACCAACAAAATCGCGCGGTCATCGGTATTGCTCGGCAAAGCGAAATAGACGGATTCGTCTAAAGGATGCGGCCCGAAATGGTGTGGACACGCATGCGCTGCAGCGCACCAATCGCGCCTTTGCGACAGAAAGGACAATGCAGCGGCGCTGACGCGCCGCTTACTCGGATTGCGGCAGCTCGGCCGCGCCCATCCGCCGTGCGATGACCGCCGCCCGCTGCGCCTGGTAGGCCGAGCCGCGATGCGCATCGAACCAGCGTGGCTTCGGCAGCATCACCGCGAGGCGGGCCGACTGCCACGCACCGAGCCGGCTCGCGGGAATCCTGTAGTAATAGCGTGCGGCCGCTTCCGCGCCGTACACGCCGCGCCCCCATTCGACCGAATTCAGGTAGATCTCGAAGATGCGTTCCTTGTCGAGCACCGTTTCGAGCATCCACGTGATGATCAGCTCCTGCCCCTTGCGGATGTAGCTCTTCTCGCGCGACAGGAACAGGTTGCGTGCGAGCTGCTGTGTAATCGTCGAGCCGCCCGCGACGATCCTGCCGCGCGCCTTGTTCTTCTCCCACGCCTGCAGGATCGCGTCGACGTCATAGCCGTTGTTGGTCGCGAAGGTCGAATCTTCGGACGCGATCAGCGCGCGCTTCAGGTTGCGCGAGATCTGGTCGTACGGCACCCACTGGTGCCGGATCTGCGCGGGCGGCGTGTCGCGCGACAGCCACCACGCGTCGGTGCGCATGAACGCGGTCGAGCCCGGGTTCACGAACGACCACAGCGCGATCTGCGCGAGATAGAACAGCTGCGTCGCGAGCCACGCGAGCGCGAACACCGATCCCGCGTAGACGATCCAGCGCGCGACGCTCACCGTCCGCGTGCGCTGCGTGCCGCTCACCGCCACCACGTGCCGCGCTCCGTTCAGTTCGCCGCGAGCGCCTGGCGCAGCGCGGCCAGCACCGGTGCGCCATCCGGCCGCACGCCGCGCCAGATAAAGAACGATTCGGCCGCCTGTTCGACCAGCATCCCGAGCCCGTCGGCCGTGCGCGCACCGAGCGACGCCGCATGCTGCATGAACACGGTCGGCTGCGCGCCGTACATCATGTCGTACGCGAGCGTGCCGGCGCCGAACGCGGCCGCGTCGCATTCCGGCAGCGCGGCATCGAGGCTGCCGGCCGTCGCATTGATCACCACGTCGTACGGTTCGGCCCGCACGACGCCGGGGCCGCCGCCCGCGAGCGTGCAGCCCGCATCGTGCGCGGCCTGCATGAACTGGCCGACGAGCGCTTCGGCCTTGCTCGCGGTGCGGTTCACGATTTCGATCGACAGCGGTCCGCGGTCGAGCAGCGGCAGCACGACGCCACGCGCGGCGCCGCCCGCGCCGAGCAGCAGGATGCGCGCCCCCGCGAGCGACACGCCGAGATTCGCTTCGATGTCGCGCACGAGGCCGACGCCGTCGGTGTTGTCGCCGTGGAGGCGGCCGTCCGCATCGATGCGCAGCGTGTTCACCGCGCCTGCCGCCGCCGCGCGCGGCGACAGCGTGTCGGCGAGCGCATGCGCGTCGAGCTTGAACGGCACCGTCACGTTCGCGCCGCGCCCGCCTTCGGCGACGAACGCGCGCACGGCGGCCTCGAACCCGTCGATCGGCGCGAGCCGGTGCGCGTACTCGATCGGCTCGCCGGTCTGCGCGGCGAACTGCGCATGGATGAACGGCGACTTGCTGTGCGCCACCGGGTTGCCGAACACGACATAGCGGTCCGTGCCGCTCGTCGACGCAACTGCGTTCATGATGCGCGTCCCTCTTCGCCGTCGTTGCCGCTCGCGGCTTCGCCGCCCTCTGCCGCCGCGTCGCCCGACTCGGCCAGCGCCTCGGCCTCGGTTTGCGCCGACGCGTCTTGCGCGTCGACCAGCGTGTCGTCGCCGCCTTCGACATCATCCTCTTCGTCGGCCGCGTCGCCGCTCGTCACGGTCGGCGCGTCGAGCACGTTCAAGAGGCGCACCGACGCCTCGATCGTCAGCTCGTCGAGCGACATCACGTCGAGCAGCACGCGCGTGCCGCGCGCATGCACGCCGAGCCCCGGCACGTGCAGCAGCAGCGGGATTTCCTCGAGGCGCACGAGATCGCCCTTCACGACGCTCGCGACGACCTGCTTCTTCTGTTCCTGCTTGAGCCAGCGCAGGCACCAGAAATATTCCATCCGGCGCTGGTAGTCGGCATAGGCCGTGTACGTATCGTCGAAACCCTGCACGACCGCGTAGAGATCGGCGTCCTTCGGCTTGAACGGCGCGGCGAGCTTCGCGGTGACGCCGTGCTGCACGCACGCGAGCAATTGCCACTGGTTCACGAGGTCGACGTAGCGGCGCAGCGGCGACGTGCTCCACGCGTACTGCGCGACGCCGAGGCCTTCGTGCGGCGCGGCCGTCGTCTGCATCCGCGTGCGCTTCGGGCCCGGCGCGCCGAAGCCGCGCTGCGACCGGTAGATGCCCGGCACCGTGTGGTCGTGCAGGAACGCGCCCCAGGTCGAGTTCGCGAGGATCGCGAGCTCCGACACGATCAGGTCGAGCGGCGAGCCGCGGCGGCGCGGCGTGATCGTCACGTGCTCGCCTTCGACGTAGAAGTTGTAGTCGGTGTTGCGCTGCACCTCGCGCTTCAGGCCGTAGCCCGCGCGCGCGACCTGGCGCTTCTCGAACAGCGCCTGCGCGAGCGGCCACAGCACGGCGATGTCGTCCTTGTGCGGGTAGTCGCCGGTGCCGGCCGCGAGCGTCTCTTCGTTGACGAGCTCGTCGAGCGTGTTGTGGCGCAGGTTGTTCTTCACGAACACGAGCTCGGCGCGGGTCTCGTTCGCGACGATGTCCTGCGTCTCGCGGTTGACGATGATGTACAGCGACAGCGCCGGCCGGTAATCGCCCTCTTTCAGCGTGAACACGTCGACGACGTCGTCCGGCAGCATCGTGATCTTGTCGCCCGGCATGTAAACGGTCGACAGGCGCGCGCGCGCGATCGCGTCGACCGGATCGCCGCGCACGATGCCGAGCGCCGGCGCCGCGATGTGCACGCCGATCCGCACCCGGCCGTCGGACAGGTGCTCGACCGAGAACGCGTCGTCGATTTCGGTCGTCGTGATGTCGTCGATCGAGAACGCCTCGACGTTCGCGCGCGGCAGGTCGTCCGGCAGCGGGCCGACCGTGACGGGCGGAAAGCCGGTGCCGTGCGGGAAGAATTCCGCGAGGAAGCGCGCTTCGTGCAGCGCACGCGGCGACTCGATGCCGCCGCAGTCGAGCATCAGCCGCGCCGGCGACACGCCGCGCGCGCCGGCCGCCGCTTCCATCGCCTTGTACTCGATCGAATTCTTGTCCGGCCGCGTCAGCAGCCCGAGCACCTTGCCCGCGAACGCTTCCGGCAGCTTGCCGGCCTTCAGCTCCTCTTCATACTGCGCCTGCACGAGCGCCTGCTGGCGCTTGCGCTCGAGCGACGCGAGCGCCATCTTGAGCTGCTCTTCCGGCGCGCGCTGGTACTGGCCGCGCCCCTTGCGGCGGAAATAGACGGGCGAGCCGTGCAGCCGCAGCACCAGCGCCGCGCGCTCGACCGGGCCGTACGTCGCGCCGAAGTATTCGGCGGCCAGCGCCGTATACGCGAACTCGTCGGCCGGCGCGCATTCCCACAGGAAGTCCAGATCGATCTGCTGCGCGGCCGTGTCGGCCTCCTGCATCAGTTCGCCTGCAGCCGGCTTGTCGAATTCGATCAGCACGTCTTTCGCGCGCACCTTCGCGCGCCGCCCGCCGGGCAACTCGACCTGAAACGCGTCGCCCTGGCGCGACAGCACGCTGCCCGCCTTGAAACTGCCCGATTCCTCGAAGAAAACGTTCACTCAGTACTCTCGTTCAGACTGCCGGGCGCCGCGTCGGCGGCGCCGCATGATGATGGGAATTCGATCGGCACGTGGCCGGTTTATGACGTCTTTCCGTCGCAAAACGCGAGAACGTCGTCGACATAGTCGGCAAATTCGCTGATTCCATGATCGCTGCCGTCGATCACGCGGGTTTTCGCGCCCGGGTAATGGGCGAGCATCTCGCGGTAATCGAGCACTTCGTCGCCGGTTGCCGCGAACAGATAGTAGCGGTCGGCGCGCGTGATCGCCGGCACGCGCAGCGCGTCGAGTTCGTGCAGATGACGGCGCTCGACGACGATCGTGCCGCCGCCGTGCCACAACGGCTGCTCGCCCAGATGCTGCTCGAGATCGCGCTGCGGCACGATCGCCGGATTCAGCAGCACGGCTTTCCAGCCATGCTTTTCGGCGAGCCACGTCGCGTAATACCCGCCGAGCGAGCTGCCGATCACGGTCACGTCGCGTGCGCCCGCGACCTCGGCTTCCGCCACCGCGATCGCGTCGAGCGGCGACACCGACAGCAACGGGCACCGCCACTCGCCGGTGCGGCCGAGTTCGGCCATCCGTGCGGCGAGCAGCCGCGATTTCTGCGATTCCGGCGACGACCGGAAGCCGTGCAGATACAGGATCACGGGCGGCTCCCGAGCGCGTCGAGCAGCTTCTGGTGCACACCGCCGAAGCCGCCGTTGCTCATCACGAGCACATGGTCGCCCGGACGCGCGGCCTCGACCACCGCCTTCACCAGCAGATGCAGATCGTCGAATGCGCGCGCGCGGTCGCCGAGCGGCGCGAGCGCCTCGGCGAGATTCCAGCCGAGCGCATCGCGCCCGGTCGGCGCGCCGTAGCCGAACACGAGATCGGCATCGGCGAGGCTCGCCGGCAATTGCGACTTCATCACGCCGAGCTTCATCGTGTTCGAGCGCGGCTCGAGCACGGCGAGGATGCGGGCATTCTGGCGGCCGATGCGTGCACGAAGACCGGCGATCGTGGTGTCGATCGCGGTCGGATGGTGCGCGAAATCGTCGTACACGGTCACGCCGTCCACGCTGCCGCGCACTTCCATGCGGCGCTTCACGTTGCGGAACGACGCGAGGGAAACCGCGGCCTGCGCCGGCGGCACGCCGACGTGGCGCGCGGCGGCGATCGCCGCGAGCGCGTTCATCCGGTTGTGGTCGCCCTGCACCTGCCACGCGACTTCGCCGACGCGCTCGGCGTGCGAATACACCGCGAAGCGTTCGTCGACCGGCACGCCGTCCTCGGCCGGCAGCGCCTGCCAGCCGCCGTCGACGCCGAAACGCTCGACCTCGCTCCAGCAACCGCGCGCGAGCACGCGCTCGAGCGCATCCGAGCGGCCGTTCGTGACGATCCGCCCGACGCCGGGCACGGTGCGCACCAGATGATGGAATTGCGTTTCGATCGCGGCGAGATCAGGGAAGATGTCGGCGTGATCGAATTCGAGGTTGTTCAGCACCGCGGTGCGCGGCCGGTAGTGCACGAACTTCGAGCGCTTGTCGAAGAATGCCGTGTCGTACTCGTCCGCTTCGATCACGAAGAAGCTCGAATCGGTGAGCCGCGCGGACACGCCGAAGTTCAGCGGCACGCCGCCGATCAGGAAGCCCGGGTTCAGCCCGGCGTCTTCCAGCAGCCAAGCGAGCATCGACGACGTGGTCGTCTTGCCGTGCGTGCCCGCGACCGCGAGCACCCATTTGCCGGCGAGCACGTGCTCGCCGAGCCACTGCGGACCCGACACGTAAGGCAGGCCGCGATCGAGGATCGCCTCCATCAGCGGATTGCCGCGCGTGACGACGTTGCCGATCACGAACAGGTCCGGTTTCAGATCGATCTGCTCGGCGCCGTAGCCTTCGATCAGCGTGATGCCCTGCGCCTGGAGCTGCGTGCTCATCGGCGGGTAGACGCCCGCGTCGCAACCCGTCACCGTGTGGCCCGCCTCGCGTGCGAGTACGGCGAGACCGCCCATGAAGGTGCCGCAGATGCCAAGAATGTGGATGTGCATAGATGAATGCTTTCGCGCCGCCGGGCGCCGTCGATTCGGAAAGGATGCGTGCGCGGCGCGCCGGCGAGGCCGTGGAGCCGGCGCCCGCCCAACGACCTGGCCGCGACACAAAGAGCACTATTGTAACTGACGGCCTGCGACGCCCGGCGGCCCGAACGATGCGCGCGAACGGTGCCGGCGCCCTTGGACCGGGGGCCGCCGCACCCGTGCTCGGGCGCCGTGGCGATCGAGTATGATTGCCGGATCATGTCTCGCAAACCTCTTGTCGACCCGCGGCGCGTCCGCGAGGAAATCGCCCAGTCCGCCGCCCGCCTGATCGCGGAGGACGGCCAGGACTACGCCGGCGCGAAACGCAAGGCCGCGCGCCAGTTACTGGGCGATTCGCGCGTTGCCGGCGAATGGCTGCCCGATAACGACCAGATCGAGGAAGAACTGCGCGAGTACCTCGCGCTGTTCCAGAGCGACACGCAGCCGGACGAACTGCGCCGCCTGCGCGAGATCGCGCTCGACTGGATGGGCCGGCTCGCCGAGTTCCATCCTTATGTGACGGGCGCGGTGCTGAACGGCACCGCGAACGCGCATTCGGATATCCATTTGCAGGCATTCACCGATAACCCGAAGGACGTCGCGATCTACCTGCTGAACCAGAACGTCCAGTACGACGTGTCCGAGACGCGGCATTTCGCGGGCCGCGGCGACGTCGAGACGCTCAGTTTCCTGTGGCGCCCGCGGCGCGACGTGGATGCGATCGGCATCCATCTCGCGCTGTATGCGAGCGACGACCTGCGCGGCGCGGTAAAGGCCGACGCGCGCGGCCGCGTCGCCCGCGCGGACGCCGCGGCGCTGCGGGCGCTCGTCGGCGCAGGCCAGGCTCCTTCCGAACCGGAATGATTGAACGATGATGATGAAACGCATGTTGGCGCTCGCGGTGGTCGCGGCCGCCGCCATTGCCGGCGGGATCGCCGCCGGCCACTGGTTCCGCGGCACGGCCGACGACGGCGTCGCCGTCGCCGCGCCGGCCGCCCACGGCAACCCGGTCGACCAGCTGTGGGCGTCGTCGCTCACCGGCGTCGACGGCAAGCCGGCCACGCTGGCGGCCTTCAAGGGCCAGAAAGTCGTCGTCAATTTCTGGGCGTCCTGGTGCGGCCCGTGCGTCGAGGAGATGCCCGAGCTCGTTGCGCTGTCGCACCAGTACAAGCAAAAAGGCATCCGTTTCGTCGGAATCGGCGTCGATTCCGGGCAGAACGTGAAGAACTTCCTGCAGAAGGTGAAGGTCGACTATCCGGTCTTCGTCAGCGGCTATGCGGGCGCCGACCTGGCCCGTAATTTCGGAAATACGGCCGGCGCGCTGCCGTTTACCGTCGTCATCGACGAAACCGGCAAGATTCGCGAGACAAAATTGGGACAAATCCAACCGGCCGAGCTGAAAAAGACGCTCGACGCACTGTAATCCGTCCGAACGGCAGCCCGCGCGTTGGCGGCGATTTGCAGGTCAATCGCCGCAATTTCGCGGAAATTCGCGAATACTTTGCGGCCGCACCGGTAATTCTTGCGGGTCCGGCGCGCCTGGCCGTTCGGCAAAACTAGACAAATTTCTCTAAATAGCGCTAAAGTTCGCGCAATTCCGCAGAAATAGAAGCGACCATGACACGATTGCTGGTGCTGCACGGCCCCAACCTGAACCTTCTCGGCACCCGGGAACCGGAGGTGTACGGCCGCGTCACGCTCGCGCAGATCGATCAGGCGCTTGCCGCGCGCGCCCAGGAGGCCGGCGCCGAACTGTCGTCGTTCCAGAGCAACCATGAAGGCGCGCTGGTCGACCGCATCCAGGCCGCGCGGGAGGAACAGACCGATTTCATCCTGATCAATCCGGCCGCGTATACGCATACGAGCGTTGCGATCCGGGACGCGATCGCCGGCGTCGGCATCCCGTTCGTCGAGGTTCATCTGTCGAACGTGCATCGCCGCGAAGCGTTCAGGCACCACTCCTACTTTTCCGACCAGGCCGAAGGCGTGATCTGCGGGCTCGGCTGGAAAGGTTATCTGTACGCGCTCGAGTACGCGCTGGACAAGCTGCAAGGCGCGTCGCGCGGCTGATTTCGCGATCTAGATTCAGCGCCGGCCCCTAACCGGCGCTTTCACGTATTGAAAGGGGAATTCCCGATGGATCTTCGTAAGCTGAAAACTCTGATCGACCTCGTTTCCGAATCCGGCATCTCCGAGCTGGAAGTGACGGAAGGCGAAGGCAAGGTGCGCATCGTCAAGAACGCACCGCCGGTCTACGTGCAGCCGACGGCTGGGTATGCCCCGCAAGTCAGCGCGCCGGCTCCGTCGGCCGCGCTGCCGACCGACGGCGCTGCCGCGCCGGCAGCCGGCGCAGCCGCCGCACCGGCCGTCCCGCAGGGCCACGTCGTGACGTCGCCGATGGTCGGCACGTTCTATCGCGCGCCGTCGCCGGGCGCCGACCCGTTCGTGCAGGCCGGCGACACGGTCAAGGAAGGCCAGACGATCTGCATCATCGAAGCGATGAAGCTGCTCAACGAGATCGAGTCGGACAAGGCCGGCGTGATCAAGGAAATCCTCGTCGAGAACGGCCAGGCCGTCGAATACGGCCAGCCGCTTTTCGTGATCGGCTAAGCCCGCCGCGCGGCCCTGCCGGCCGCGCGCCGCCGATGCTCGCCAGGCGCCGTTCGCGCGCCCCTCGAAGAGACGAATACTCGCTATGTTTGAAAAAATCCTCATTGCCAACCGCGGTGAAATCGCGCTGCGCATCCAGCGCGCGTGCCGCGAACTCGGCGTCAAGACGGTGGTCGTCTACTCGGAAGCCGACAAGGAAGCCAAGTACGTGCGCCTCGCGGACGAAGCCGTCTGTATCGGCCCGGCCCCGTCGAACCTGAGCTACCTGAACATGCCGGCGCTGATCAGCGCCGCGGAAGTCACCGATGCCGAGGCGATCCACCCCGGCTACGGCTTCCTGTCCGAGAACGCCGATTTCGCGGAGCGCGTCGAGCAGTCGGGCTTCACGTTCATCGGCCCGCGCCCGGAAACGATCCGCATGATGGGCGACAAGGTCACCGCGAAGCAGACGATGATCAAGACCGGCGTGCCGTGCGTGCCGGGCTCGGAAGGCGCGTTGCCGGACGATCCGAAGGAAATCGTCAAGATTGCGCGCGCGATCGGCTATCCGGTCATCATCAAGGCGGCGGGCGGCGGCGGCGGGCGCGGGATGCGCGTCGTGCACACCGAAGCCGCGCTCGTCAACGCGGTCAACATGACCCGCGAGGAAGCCGGCCGTGCGTTCGGCAACCCGCAGGTGTACATGGAGAAGTTCCTCGAGAACCCGCGCCACATCGAGATCCAGGTGCTGTCGGACGCGCACAAGAACGCGATCTGGCTCGGCGAGCGCGACTGCTCGATGCAGCGCCGCCACCAGAAGGTGATCGAGGAAGCGCCGGCGCCCGGCATTCCGCGCCGCCTGATCGACCGCATCGGCGACCGCTGCGCGGACGCGTGCAAGAAGATGGGCTACCTCGGCGCGGGCACGTTCGAATTCCTGTACGAAAACGGCGAGTTCTACTTCATCGAGATGAACACGCGCGTGCAGGTCGAGCACCCGGTATCGGAACTGATCACCGGCGTCGACATCGTGCAGGAACAGATCCGCATCGCGGCCGGCGAGAAGCTCACGCTGCGCCAGCGCGACATCCAGTTCCGCGGACATGCGATCGAATGCCGGATCAACGCCGAAGATCCGTTCAAGTTCACGCCGTCGCCGGGCCGGATCACGTCGTGGCATACGCCGGGCGGCCCCGGCGTGCGCGTCGATTCGCACGCCTACAATGGCTATTTCGTGCCGCCGAACTATGATTCGATGATCGGCAAGCTGATCACCTACGGCGCGACGCGCGAGCAGGCGATCCGCCGGATGCGCATCGCGCTGTCGGAAATGGTCGTCGAAGGCATCCAGACCAACATTCCGCTGCACCGCGAGCTGATGATCGACGCGAAGTTCGTCGAAGGCGGCACCAGCATCCATTACCTCGAAAACCGGCTCGCACAGAAGCAGCAGGTCGCACCGGAAGAAGCGTAAGCATGAGTTATCGCGAACTCGTCGTCGAACTGGCCCGCGAGCATGCGGAGGCCCTGTCCGACGCACTGCTCGATCTCGGCGCGCTGTCGGTGTCCGTCGAGGACGCCGACGCCGACACGCCCGACGAACAGCCGCTCTTCGGCGAGCCGGGCCTCGTGCCCGATCGCACCGCGTGGCAGCACTCGCGCGTGGTCGCGCTGCTGTCGGCCGACCACGAGCCGGCCGTGCTGCTCGCGGCGGCCGCGAACGAGATCGGCATCGCGGAAACGCCGAAGTTCGTCGTGCGCGAAGTCGAGGAGCAGGACTGGGTGCGGCTCACGCAGTCGCAGTTCGAGCCGATCCCGATCGGCGAGCGGATCTGGGTCGTGCCGTCGTGGCACGATGCGCCCGATCCCGATGCGCTCGTCCTCGAGCTCGACCCCGGCCTCGCGTTCGGCACCGGCAGCCATCCCACGACCCGCCTGTGCATGGAGTGGCTCGAGCAGTCGGTAAAGCCCGGCCAGTCGGTGCTCGACTACGGCTGCGGCTCGGGCATTCTCGCGATCCTCGCGAAGAAATGCGGGGCGAACCCCGTGATCGGCATCGACATCGATCCGCAGGCGGTCGAATCGGCGCGCCAGAACAGCGAGCGCAATCGGGCGGAAGTCACGTACGGTCTGCCCGACGCGTGCCCGGACGGCGAATTCGACATCGTCGTCGCGAACATCCTGTCGAATCCGCTGAAGCTGATGGCGTCGATGCTCGCGTCGAAGGTCAAGCCCGGCGGGCGCATCGCGCTGTCGGGCGTGCTCGCGCGCCAGGCGGACGAAGTCGCGGCCGTTTATGCGCGCTACGTCGACATCTCGGTCTGGCGCGAACATGAAGGCTGGGTATGCCTTGCCGGAACCCGCCGCGAAAGCCATTAGAATAGCGCTGTCCTTCACTCTGGCCAGCAGGCCGCCCGGCTCGACATGCTTCTTGCGACGCGCTGCCCTCATTGCGAAACCGTCTTCCGGCTGCAGCAGGAACAGCTCTCGCTGCATCAGGGGCTCGTGCGCTGCGGGCATTGCCACGAAGTCTTCAACGCCGCCGAATCGCTCGTTCCCGAGTACGCGCCGCAGCCCGAACCGGCATTGACGGAGCCGGCTGCCGCGCCGCACGGCGGCGACGCAAGCCAGCAGGCCGCGCCGGCTCGGCTGTTCCTCCCTGACGCGCCGCCCGAATTGCCGACCGGCGCCGATTACAAGCCGGAAGGCTGGGACATGTGGGCGCCGTGGCTCGACGCCGGCGTCGATCCGTCGTTGCAGCACAGCGTCGAGACCGTGCGCACCGAGCCGTTGATACCGGTCGCGCTCCCGTCCACGGAAGCGGGCGTCGTCCACCTGTCGGGTACGCCCGAGTCATTCGCGACCGCTCCGGCCGAGCTCGACGCATCGACTGCCGTCGAGCAACCGGCAGAACCGCATTCGCCGCAAACGCGGTACGAACCGCACGAACCCGACGAGGCCACGCCCTCGCGCTCGCCCGCCGAGCACGATCCGCACGAGCCCCGTTTCGTCGCCCATCTTCCGTCGGAAACGGAAGCCGCCGCCGAACCGGTCGAACCCGTCGTCCCCACGCACTTCGCGACGCCGGACGACGAACGCGCGCCGCGCGAACCGCGTTTCGCGTTCACGCCCGCACCGGCCGTCACCGAAGCCGAAACAGCATCGGAACCCGACACCTTCGCCCGGCACGAGCAAGCCCCGACCGCAGCGGCAGCCGATGAACCGGCCGTCCAACCGGCCGTCCAACCGGCCGTCCCCTTCCCCGCCGCATTGACCGACGACGATCGCCCGCACTTCGCCGTCACGCGCGAAACGCGCGCGCCGCAGCGACGCGGGATGCTCGGCGGCTTTTTCGGCGGCCTGGTCGCGGCCGCGCTGGTCGGGCTGCTCGTCGCGCAGCTGGCGTGGTGGCAACGCGAAACGCTGATGATCTACTGGCCCGTCACGCAGGGCTGGTTCCGGCAGGCGTGCGCGCCGCTCGGCTGCACGGTCACGCCGCCGCGCGCGATCGACGGGCTGCGGCTCGACGCGACCGACCTGCGCCAGCTCGACGGCCCGCGCGAGCTCGAACTGAAGGTGCCGCTGACGAACCGCTACCGCGTCGCGCTCGCGTACCCGTCGCTCGAACTCACGCTGCTCGACGACACCAATCACGTCACCGTGCGCCGCGTGCTGGCGCCGCGCGACTACGTGCGCCCGGGCACGCCGATCGACGCCGGGCTGCCGCCCGGCACGACGCAGACGATGGTCGTCCGCCTCGAAACGAACGGCACGCCCGCCTCGAATTTCCGCGTCCAGATCTTCTATCCGTGACGCGCCGCGGCGCGCTCGCGCGCCCGTCTCAACCCGCGCGCCCCGAGCGGCGCGCTATTTCGGAGCACGAACATGAGCAAAGTTACGCTGGGTGGCAACCCGATCGATCTCGCCGGCACGTTCCCGGCCGTCGGCGCGCAAGCCGCCGATTTCAAGCTGGTCGGCAAGGATCTCGCCGATCTGTCGCTCGCCAGCTTCGCCGGCAAGCGCAAGGTGCTGAACATCGTGCCGAGCCTCGACACGCCGACCTGCGCGACGTCGACCCGCAAGTTCAACGAAGCCGCGTCGTCGCTCGACAACACGGTCGTGATCGTCGTGTCCGCCGACCTGCCGTTCGCCGCCACGCGCTTCTGCACGACCGAAGGCCTCGCGAACGTCGTGACGGCATCGACGTTCCGCACCGGCCGTGCGTTCGCGAACGCATACGGCGTCGACGTGACGAGCGGCCCGCTGAACGGCCTGACCGCACGCGCGGTGGTCGTGCTCGACGCGCAGGACAAGGTGATCCACGCGGAACTCGTCGGCGAAATCAAGGACGAGCCGAACTACGATGCAGCGCTCGCCGCACTGAAGTAAGCTTTCTTCCGCTTATCCCCTGCCGCGCCGCGCCCTTCGCGCGGCGTTGTCGCGCAGGGCCCCTCATTTCTACAGGAACGCACACCTTGGCTACGCTGATTTGCGGCTCGATCGCCTACGACTCCATCATGACCTTCGAAGGGCGGTTCCGCGAGCACATCCTGCCCGACCAGGTGCACCTCATCAACCTGAGCTTCCTCGTGCCGACGATGCGACGCGAATTCGGCGGCTGCGCGGGCAATATCGGGTATGCGCTGCACCTGCTCGGCGGCGATGCGCGGATCATGGGCACGATGGGCGCGCTGGATGCGCAGCCGTATCTCGACCGGCTCGACCAGCTCGGCCTGCGCCGCGACCACGTTCGCGTGCTGCCCGATACGTACACCGCGCAAGCGATGATCACGACCGATCTCGACAACAACCAGATCGCGGCGTTCCACCCGGGCGCGATGATGCAATCGCACCTGAACCATGCGGGTGACGCGCCGGACATCAAGCTCGCGATCGTCGGCCCGGACGGCTTCGACGGGATGGTGCAGCACGTGGAAGAGCTCGCCAAGGCCGGTGTGCCGTTCGTGTTCGATCCGGGCCAGGGTCTGCCGCTGTTCGACGGTGCGACGCTGCGCCGCAGCATTGAACTTGCGACCTATGTAGCGGTCAACGACTACGAGGCCAAGCTGGTGAGCGACAAGACGGGATGGTCCGAAGATGAAATCGCCAGCCGGGTCGACGCGCTCGTCATCACGCGTGGCGAGCACGGCGCGACCATCCGCCACAAGCAGGGGGTGGAGCAGATTCCGGTCGTGCCGGCCGAGCGCATCGCCGATCCGACCGGCTGCGGCGACGCCTTCCGGGGCGGCCTGCTCTACGGCATCGAGCATGGCCTCGACTGGGCAACCACCGGCCGCCTCGCGAGCCTGATGGGCTCGCTCAAGATCGCCCATCAAGGGCCCCAGACTTACGTACTGACGCGCGCCGAAATCGACGCACGCTTCGAGACTGCGTTCGGTTACAGTCTCAAATGAATATTGTGGGAGAGCAGAGATGTTGACGAAAAAAACCCTCACGCTCGCGGCCATGCTGACGGCCACGCTGACCCTCGCCGGCTGCTTCACGGCACCCGGTTCGGCGGATGTCTATAGCGTCGGCCAGGCGCAGCGCGAACAGACGGTCCGCATGGGCACGGTCGAAAGCGTCCGTGCGGTGCGCATCCAGTCCGACGGCGGCGGCAGCGCGATCGGCACGCTCGGCGGCGGCGCACTCGGCGCGGTCGCGGGCAGCGCGATCGGCGGCGGCAAGGGCTCGATCCTGACGGCGATCGCCGGCGGCCTCGTCGGCGCGGTCGCGGGTAACGCGGTCGGCGAAAACCTCAGCACGGCGAACGGTGTCGAAATCACCGTGCGCCTCGACAACGGCGATCTGCGCTCGATCACGCAGGCGGCAAGCGGCGAAGCGTTCCGCGCCGGCGAGCGCGTACGCCTGCTGTCGAGCGGCGGCGTCACGCGCGTCACGCACTAACCGGTATCCTCAGCACGCGGCGCAAGCCGCGGTCGAACGCATGTGCGAAGCCGCACATGCGTTTTTTTTCGTCCGCCCGTTTCCTTCCGCGCTCGCATCGGCCAACCCATCGGCGACCTGCCAGCGGCTCATGCGGACGAAAAAAATCCCGCCACCTGAGCCAGGTGACGGGACTGATTGAGTAGCGCTACTCAACCCACGGACACCACGTGAGTGTCCGGGTGATGCTGCTCAGCCGCGATTACGGACGGCTGCCGGTCGGGAACGGCCATGCCGCTGCCGGGTTGAGCGCGGTCTTCACGCCCGATGCCGGCGCGACCGATGCGGTCGACGCGGTCGTTGCCGGCGCAGCCTTCTTCACGACGGCCTTCTTCGGCGCAGCAGCCTTCTTCGCCGGTGCGGCAGCCGTCTTCGCAGGGGCAGCCTTCTTGGCGGGCGCAGCCTTCTTCGCGGCAGCCTTCTTCGCCGGCGCGGCCTTCTTCGCGGCAGCCTTCTTCGCCGGCGCAGCCTTCTTAGCAGCAGCCTTCTTCGCCGGTGCGGCCTTCTTCGCAGCAACCTTCTTCACTGCGACTTTCTTGGCTGCAACCTTCTTCGCGGCGGCCTTCTTGGCCGGCGCCGCCTTCTTTGCAGCAACCTTCTTCACCGCGACTTTCTTCGCTGCAACCTTCTTGGCTGCAACCTTCTTCGTTGCGACCTTCTTCGTTGCGACCTTCTTTGCAGCGGCCTTCTTCGCCGGTGCTGCCTTCTTCGCGGCAACCTTCTTCACCGCGACCTTCTTCGCAGCAACCTTCTTCACCGCGGCCTTCTTCGCCGGAGCAGCAGCCTTCTTCGCAACGGTCTTCTTGGCAGCAACCTTCTTAGCAGCCGGTTTCTTCTTGGCAGTAGCCATGTTGTTCTCCTTCAGGTTCAGATGAGAGTCAGTTCAAACTACACCCTTCGTCAAAACCCGCTTCCCGCGGACGCTGTTCAGGACGTGCGCTTCGAAGCGGGCTATTCATCGGCGTACGCAGATACCGCGCGCTTACGCTAATGAATACGGTATGGCGCGCGTGACCGCCCGGCCTCGCGCGCCAAATCAAGTCGGTAGCCGGCGCGCCCCGCGCCGCTACCCCTAATCGCTTGATCAAGCGGACCGCCACACGGCCGTCCGCTTTTTCCGGAGGGAAGTTTGCCCATCCCACTGAAGGGTTCGCAAAGTGCCTGTCGTATCGTTGGGCCGTTAAGGCACCGGGCATGCTTTGCATCAGGCGTTCTTGCTCCTAAACCTTGGGCCGGGGCCGAGAGGCCACCGGCTGCTCCATCATGTAACGGGTTCGCTGCTGCGGGTTATTCCCAGGACAGCGCGCCCCCCGTCTGATACTCGATCACACGCGTCTCGAAGAAGTTGCGTTCCTTCTTCAGGTCGATCATCTCGCTCATCCACGGGAACGGGTTTTCCTCGTTCGGGAACAGCGGGTCGAGGCCGATCTGCTGGCAACGGCGGTTGCTGATGAAGCGCAGATAGCTCTTGAACATCGACGCGTTCAAACCCAGCACGCCGCGCGGCATCGTGTCCTCGGCGTAGCGGTATTCGAGTTCGACAGCCTGCTTGAACAGCTCGCGGATCTCGGCGCGGAATTCCGCGGTCCAGAGATGCGGGTTCTCGAGCTTGATCTGGTTGATCAGGTCGATGCCGAAGTTGCAGTGCATCGACTCGTCGCGCAGGATGTACTGATATTGCTCCGCAGCACCCGTCATCTTGTTCTGGCGGCCGAGTGCGAGGATCTGCGTAAACCCGACATAGAAGAACAGGCCTTCCATGATGCAGGCGAACACGATCAGCGACTTCAGCAGCTTCTGATCCGCTTCGAGCGTGCCGGTCTTGAAGGCCGGGTCCGTCAGCGTATGAATGAACGGGATCAGGAATTCGTCCTTCGCGCGGATCGACGTGACCTCGTGGTACGCGTTGAAGATCTCGCCTTCGTCGAGACCGAGCGATTCGACGATGTATTGGTACGCGTGCGTGTGGATCGCTTCTTCGAACGCCTGGCGCAGCAGGAACTGCCGACACTCCGGCGCCGTGATGTGGCGGTACGTGCCGAGCACGATGTTGTTCGCCGCGAGCGAATCGGCCGTCACGAAAAAGCCGAGGTTGCGCTTCACGATGCGGCGCTCGTCCTCGGTCAGACCATTCGGGTCCTTCCACAGTGCGATGTCGCGGGACATGTTGATTTCCTGCGGCATCCAGTGGTTCGCGCAACCGGCCAGATACTTTTCCCACGCCCACTTGTACTTGAACGGCACCAGCTGA
Source organism: Burkholderia sp. A2 (assembly GCF_001729305.1). Lineage (NCBI taxonomy): Bacteria > Pseudomonadati > Pseudomonadota > Betaproteobacteria > Burkholderiales > Burkholderiaceae > Burkholderia > Burkholderia sp. A2. The sequence continues at coordinate 243,188 of NZ_LZXX01000024.1, forward strand.
TTGACGTCAGTCTGGCCGTTGATGATGCGCTTGTCGGCGACATTGACCCGCGCTTCCGTACCGCCGGCGGGAACAGCCGATGCTTGCGGCGGCACCGCAAGATCGCCTTCGAAAATGTCGCGGACCTGATGGGCGGCAGGCGTTGCAGCCTGCATTCCGACAGCCATCCCGGCGGAGGTGCGCATCGCGTTTTGCTGCGCTCCGCTCGCGGGGGTTACGGCAGTCTTCTCGTCATCCCAGTTGAGCATAAATTCTCACCATCAATTTAGAACGGTTTGTACCATCTTTTCCTGAGCGATAAAAGGGTTCGCTCACGAAAAATCCTTTTTTCGATTCGCGTTGCGACCTCGATACAACACTTTGAGCAACGCATCGTCGTTCATGCAGCGCGCGATGTGAGTCGCGCTTGTATCGCGAGGTGCGCTCGACGCATCGAACGTCGATCGAAACGCGACGCCGTCGGAGATGTTTCGATCGCTTGTCATTGCCTGCAACGCAGGTGTCGCGTTACAGATTCCTTATCATTTTTTTAGTTGAGCGCGGCGCACACTTCAACCTCGATCGGTCGTCGTGTGCGCCGCTCGGGCCTGCTTCTCAGGTCAGGCGCACTGCGTTACTGGCACGCTTCGCATTCGTCGAAGCCGGGGTCTCCCGGACGCATCGTGCACACCGGACCGTCCGCTTCGACCGGCGCGAGTGCCGGCGCCGCGCTGACCGCGCCCGACGACGCACCGCCGCCCGTCGCACCGAAGCCGCCCGCCGCGCCTTGCGCGCCGCCGCTGCCCGAGCCGCCCGTCGGCACTGCGTTCAGCGCGCCGTGTGCGACCGTCGACTTCTCGACGTGCGTCGCCGCCATCGTGCGGAGGTAGTAGGTCGTCTTCAGGCCGCGCAGCCATGCGAGCTTGTAGACCTCGTCGAGCTTCTTGCCCGACGCGCCGCCCATGTAGATGTTCAGCGACTGCGCCTGGTCGATCCACTTCTGGCGACGCGATGCCGCTTCGACCAGCCACGTCGGGTCGACCTCGAACGCGGTCGCGTAGATTGCGCGCAGGTCGGCCGGGATGCGGTCGATGCGCGACAGCATGCCGTCGAAGTACTTCAGGTCGGCGACCATCACTTCGTCCCACAGGCCGCGTTCCTTCAGGTCGCGGACGAGATACTCGTTCACCACCGTGAATTCGCCCGACAGGTTCGACTTCACGTACAGGTTCTGGAAGGTCGGCTCGATACAGGCCGACACGCCGATGATGTTCGAGATCGTCGCCGTCGGCGCGATCGCGACGCAGTTCGAGTTGCGCATGCCGTGCGCGGCGATCCGCGAACGCAGCGTCGTCCAGTCGAGCGATTCCGACGTGTCGACCTCGACGTAGCCGCCGCGCGCTTCCGTCAGCAGCTTCAGCGTGTCCTGCGGGAGGATGCCGCGATCCCACAGCGAGCCGCGGTAGCTCGAGTAGCGGCCGCGCTCTTCGGCCAGCTCGGTCGACGCGTAGTACGCGTAGTAGCAGACGGCTTCCATCGAACGGTCGGCGAACTCGACCGCCTCTTGCGACGCGTACGGCGTGCGCAGCAGGTGCAGGCAGTCCTGGAAGCCCATGATGCCCATGCCGACCGGACGGTGCTTCAGGTTCGAGTTACGCGCCTTCGGCACCGCGTAGTAGTTGATGTCGATCACGTTGTCGAGCATGCGCATCGCGACGCTGATCGTGCGCTTCAGCTTGTCGTGGTCGAGCGCGTAGCTGCCGTCGGCCTGCTTCACCAGGTGCGCGACGAGGTTCACCGAGCCCAGGTTGCACACCGCGATTTCGGTGTCGCTCGTGTTCAGCGTGATTTCCGTGCACAGGTTCGACGAGTGGACGACGCCGACGTGCTGCTGCGGCGAGCGCACGTTGCACGGATCCTTGAACGTGATCCACGGGTGGCCCGTCTCGAACAGCATGCCGAGCATCTTGCGCCACAGCTGCTGCGCCGGGATCTTCTTGAACAGCTTGATCTCGCCGCGCGCGACCTTGTCTTCGTAAGCCGTGTAAGCCTTCTCGAAATCGGCGCCGAACTTGTCGTGCAGGTCCGGGCAGGTCGACGGCGAGAACAGCGTCCAGTCGGCGCCTTCCATCACGCGCTTCATGAACAGGTCGGGAATCCAGTTCGCCGTGTTCATGTCGTGCGTACGGCGACGATCGTCACCCGTGTTCTTGCGCAGCTCCAGGAACTCCTCGATGTCGAGGTGCCACGATTCGAGGTACGCGCAGACCGCGCCCTTGCGCTTGCCGCCCTGGTTCACCGCGACGGCCGTGTCGTTCACGACCTTCAGGAACGGGACCACGCCTTGCGACTTGCCGTTCGTGCCCTTGATATGCGAGCCGAGTGCGCGCACGCGCGTCCAGTCGTTGCCGAGGCCGCCGGCGAACTTCGACAGCAGCGCGTTTTCCTTCAGCGCTTCATAGATGCCGTCGAGATCGTCCGCGACCGTCGTCAGGTAGCACGACGACAGCTGCGAACGATGCGTGCCCGAGTTGAACAGCGTCGGCGTCGAGCTCATGAAGTCGAAGCTCGACAGCACGTTGTAGAACTCGATCGCGCGCGTTTCGCGGTCGATCTCGTTCAGCGACAGGCCCATCGCGACGCGCATGAAGAATGCCTGCGGCATTTCGATGCGGGTGCCTTCGACGTGCAGGAAGTAGCGGTCGTACAACGTCTGCAGGCCGAGGTAGCCGAACTGCAGGTCGCGGTTCGCGTCGAGCGCTTCGCCGAGGCGCTTCAGGTCGAACTGCAGCAGCTTGTCGTCGAGCAGGCCGGCGTCGACGCCGCGCTTCAGGAACTGCGGGAAGTATTCGGCATAGCGGGTCGACATCTCGGCCTGCACGACTTCCTCGCCGAGAATCTCGCGACGGATCGTATGCAGAAGGATGCGGGCCGTGACCTGGCTGTACGCCGGATCCTTTTCGATCATCGTGCGCGCCGCGAGGATCGCCGAGTCGTAGACCTGGCTCATCGGCACGCCGTCGTACAGGTTCTTCACCGTCTCCGCGACGATCGGATCAGGGTTAACCGCAGCGCCGAGGCCGTCGCACGCCGACACGATCAACGCGCGCAGCGCGTTCAGGTCGAGCGGGCGCGTGACGCCGTTGTCGACGACGTTGATGCCGGTCGTCGACTCGCCGCCCGCTGCCGCCGCTTCCTCGCCCGCGTGCTGACGCTCGAGGTGACGCTTCTCGCGATACAGCACGTACGCACGCGCGACGTTGTGCTCGCCGCCGCGCATCAGCGCGAGTTCGACCTGGTCCTGGATGTCTTCGATATGGAACGTACCGCCGTTCGGGCGGCTGCGCACGAGCGCGCGAACGACGTTGTGCGTCAGTTGTTCGACCTGCTCGCGCACGCGCGCCGATGCCGCGCCCTGCCCGCCATTGACGGCCAGGAAAGCCTTGGTCACCGCGATCGCGATCTTCGATGGTTCGAACGACACCACGCTGCCGTTGCGGCGGATCACCTTGTAGTCGGCGAACGTGGCCTGCGGCGCGAGCGCCTTCGCGCCCTGTTCGGTCCCGCCGAGCGGACGGCTCGAGGCGCTCTCGTACTGGGACGTCGCGTTGTCGGTGGTTTGCATGTGCAAAGCTCCTGGTGTTGGATGGTGCGGAGAGAACCGCGGATTAAAACGAACGCTGCGCAACGCGGTGCGCGAGCGGTAAGAGGCGAGCGATGCGCCGGGGAAGCCGGTTCGGTCGATGCGCGACAACCCAGCCGGTCGTGTGCTTCGTCATGTCTACCCTGCCCCGTCGATGTTCGCTGCGCTGATCGCGACGCCCGGACCGCCCGGCCTGACGCGCCGCCGTGAGAACCCTGTTCGCCGGCGTTGCCCGCCGGCCGGTGCCGCTCGGGTTTTCCCCTGCAACACACACTATATCTAGTACAGAACCGCTCAACTGGCACCAAGTATAGTGGACATTCGGAGGACGTCCAAACGGATAATTTGCGATGGAGGTCTTGACATCGCTCGCGCGCAGACACGGCAAGGCATTGATCGGAGAAAAAACTTTCTCCGATCAAAAAACCCCGCGATCAGTGCTGACGGAAAGGAAAGTATTCGGCGGAAAAACCGGCATCGCTCGCGAAGCGTTGCCAATCGAAGTGCGGGCCCGGGTCGGTCTTGCGGCCCGGCGCGACGTCCGAGTGCCCCGCGAACGCGTCGACCGGATAGCGTGTGGCGAGCGCGCGGGAGAGCGCGGCGAGCACCGCGTATTGCGCATCGTCGAACGGCACGTCGTCCGCGCCCTCGAGCTCGATGCCGATCGAGAAGTCGTTGCAGCGCGTACGGCCGAAGAACTCGGACGAGCCCGCGTGCCACGCGCGCTCGTCGCACGACACGAACTGCACGAGTTCGCCGTCGCGGCGGATCAGGAAATGGGCGGACACCCTCACGCCGCGCAGGTGGCTCTGGTAATAGGGGTGCGCATCGCAGTCGAGGCGATTCAGGAACAGCGCCTCGATCGCGTCGCCGCCGAATTCGCCGGGCGGCAGGCTGATGTTGTGGACGACCACGAGCGTCGGCGCCGCACCCGCGGGCCGCGCCTCGAAGTTCGGCGACGGCGCATGGCGCGCTTCGCGCACCCAGCCGTTCGCGTCGACCGACAACACCGGTGCGTCGCTCATCGCGCGTCGCGGCCGTTCACGCGCGCGGCGTGTCGCTGCGCATGCTCCGCGCTGCAGAAGTATTCGCCGCTCGCGGCGACGGCGTCGCCCTTCGGCGCATGCACGCCGCATTCGGCGCAGCGCACCATCGGCTCGGGCAGCGACCGCGCGTCGCCGTTCGGGCGCGCGGCGCCGCCACCGGCGCCGCGGCCGGCGCGCGCCTGCGCCTGTTCCTGCGCGTGGCGCAGTTTGCGCGCGAGCCAGGAACCGGCGAAGAAGAGAAGGATCAGGAGAAGAATCTGTCGCATCGGGAACCTGCGGTCAAACCACGGAGCGGTGCAGCAGCACCTCGAACACGAACCGGCTGCCGACATACGCGAGCAGCAGCGCGGCGAACGACACGAGTACCCAGCGCGCGGCGCCGCGGCCGCGCCAGCCCGACGTCTTGCGGGCGACCAGCAGCCCGCCGAACATCAGCCACGACAGGATCGCGAACACCGTCTTGTGGTCGAGCCGCAACGCGCGCGCGTCGACCTGCTCGCTGAACAGGATGCCCGACGCGAGCGTCAGCGTGAGCAGCACGAAGCCGGCGCCGATCAGGCGGAACAGCAGCTTCTCGAGCGTGAGCAGCGGCGGCAGCGTTTCGAGCCAGCTCGCGATCCAGCCGGTCGAGCCGTCGCGCCCGCCGTGCCGCAGCGACTGCAGGCGCCGCTCGACCATCAGCATCAGGATCGCGTGCAGCGCGGCGATCGCGAACAGCCCGTAGGCGATGTTCGCGATCAGGAAATGCAGCTTGAACAGCGGCGCTGCGGCATAAGGCAGCACCCGTACGCCGCCGAACACGAGCGGCAGCAGCGACGCGCCGCAGGCGAGCGGCAGCACCAGCAGGCGCAGGCTGTCGAGCGGGAAGAAAAAGCTCTCGATCCAGTAGATGCCGGCGCCGAGCCAGAACATCGCGGACAGCGCGAACGCGAAGCCGAACACCATCGCGTCGTTCGGAAAGATCGTCATGTGGAGCAGCACGCCGTGCGCGAGCAGCGCGGCGAACAGCAGCGCGCGGCCGGCCCCGCTCATCCCGGACGCGGCCGACGCGGGGACCGGCACGGCCGGCACGCTCGCGACGAGTGGCGTCGCGCCCTGGCGGTGCGCGCGCCAGCCTGCGACGGCGAGGCCGCCGTACAGGAATGCGGTGAGGGCATACAGTACAATATCCATGTTCGAAGTTTACACTAGGCCCCCTTCCCGCGACGGCTCCCTTTGTTCGGTTCCGCCGCGCCTTCGGGCCCCACTGTCCATCGCTCCCCATGCTCGACAATCTCACTCAACGGATGGCGCGCGTCGTCAAGACGCTGCGCGGCGAGGCCCGGCTCACCGAGGCGAACACGCAGGAGATGCTCCGCGAGGTGCGTCTCGCGCTGCTGGAAGCCGACGTGTCGCTGCCGGTCGTCCGCGAATTCATCGCCAAGGTCAAGGAAAAGGCGCTCGGCGAAGAAGTGATCAGCAGCCTGTCGCCGGGCCAGGCGCTCGTCGGCGTGGTCCAGAAGGAACTGACCGCCGTGATCGGCGGCGACTACGAGGGCAAGGCCGCCGAGCTGAACCTCGCGGTCACGCCGCCCGCCGTGATCCTGATGGCCGGCCTGCAGGGCGCGGGCAAGACCACGACCGTGGGCAAGCTCGCGAAACTGCTGCGCGAGAAGTACAAGAAGAAGGTGCTGACCGTGTCGTGCGACGTGTATCGCCCGGCCGCGATCATGCAGCTGAAAACGGTGACCGAGCAGGTCGGTGCCGACTTCTTCCCGTCCACGCCGGACCAGAAGCCCGTCGACATCGCGCTCGCGGCCGTCGACTGGGCGAAGCGCCACTACCATGACGTGCTGCTCGTCGACACGGCCGGCCGCCTCGGCATCGATGAAGCGATGATGCAGGAAATCGCCGCGTTGCACGGCGCGCTGAAGCCGGCCGAAACGCTGTTCGTCGTCGACGCGATGCTCGGCCAGGATGCCGTCAATACCGCAAAGGCGTTCAACGACACGCTGCCGCTCACCGGCGTCGTGCTGACCAAGCTCGACGGCGATTCGCGCGGCGGCGCCGCACTGTCGGTGCGTCACGTCACGGGCAAGCCGATCAAGTTCGTCGGCGTCGCCGAGAAGCTCGACGGCCTCGAGGTGTTCCACCCCGACCGGATGGCGAACCGGATCCTCGGCATGGGCGACATCCTCGCGCTCGTCGAGGAAGCGCAGCGCGGCGTCGACGTGCAGGCCGCGCAGAAGCTCGCCGACAAGGTCAAGAAAGGCGGCGATTTCGACCTGAACGATTTCCGCGCGCAGATCTCGCAGATGAAGAACATGGGCGGCCTGTCGTCGCTGATGGATAAGCTCCCCGCGCAGTTCCAGCAGGCGGCGGCCGGCGCCGACATGGGCCAGGCCGAGAAGTCGATCCGCCGGATGGAGGGGATCATCAGCTCGATGACGCCCGCCGAGCGCGCGAAACCCGAAATCATCAAGGCGACGCGCAAGCGCCGCATTGCGGCCGGCGCGGGCGTGCCCGTGCAGGAAGTCAACCGGATGCTGAACCAGTACGACCAGATGCGTACGATGATGAAGAAGCTGAAGGGCGGCAACATGCAGAAGATGATGCGCGGCCTGAAAGGCATGATGCCCGGCATGCGCTGATTCCGTCCGTCGGCCGGCGCGCGGGTTTTTGCCGTAGCGCGCGCCTGCCGTTCTGCTTCATCCTTATTTGTATACCGACTGCCCGCCAGAACACATGAACCGCGAAGAAGCCCTCCACATTTTCGACCACTCCGAAGAGATCGTCTCGGCCGACGCCGTCAACGCGTCGATCTCGAAGATGGCCGACGCGATCCGCGCCGAGATCGGCGACGCGTTCCCGCTCGTTCTCTCGGTGATGGGCGGCGCCGCGGTGTTTACCGGGATGCTGCTGCCGCATCTCGATTTCCCGCTCGAATTCGACTACATCCACCTGACCCGCTACCGCAACACGACGCAGGGCAGCCCGGAGATGCACTGGCGCGTCGCGCCGCGCGAATCGGTGAAGGACCGCATCGTGCTCGTGCTCGACGACATCCTCGACGAAGGCGAGACGATGGCCGCGATCCGCGACCGCATCCTCGACATGGGCGCGAAGCGCTTCATGTCGGCCGTGCTGTGCGAGAAGACGCTCGCGAAGCCGAAACCGCTGCACCCCGACTTCTGCGGCTTCTCGGTGCCGGACCGCTACGTGTTCGGCTGCGGGATGGACGCGAAGGGCTACTGGCGCAACCTGCCGACGATCCGCGCGCTGACCGCGAACGTCTGATCGCGGCGCTGTCCGCGCGATACCCGCTATATAAATAGAAAGCGGCGCGCCGGTTTCCCGGAGCGCCGCTTTTTTTCGTCGACCGCGTCGCCCGCGCTACGGCTGCAACTGGTGCACGAACGCGCGAATGCCCGCCAGCAACATCTCGACCGAGATCGCGACGAGCACGAGGCCCATCAGCCGCTCGAACGCCGCGACGGTCCGCTCGCCGAGCCACGCCTGAATCCTTTCGGCCAGCACCAGCGTGATCGCGCAGACGATCATCGTCACCGTCAGCGCGCCGATCCACTCGAGCATCTTGCCCGGCGCCTGCGACGTCATCAGCATCACCGTCGCGAGCGCGGACGGCCCGGCCAGCGCCGGAATCGCGAGCGGCACGATGAACGGCTCGCCGCCCGCGCGCGGATCGCTGCCGAGCGCGCCGTCCGGATGCGGGAAGATCATCCGCAGCGCGATCAGGAACAGCACGATCCCGCCGCCGAGCCGCAGCGACAGGTCGGTGAGGCTCATCATCCGCAGGAAGCGGTCGCCGACCAGCATGAAGAACAGCAGGATCACGAACGCGATCCCCACTTCGCGCAGGATCAGCTTCACGCGCCGCTCGCGCGGCACATCCCGCATCGCCGTAATGAACAGCGGGATGTTGCCGAGCGGATCCGTGATCAGCACGAGGAGCACGGTGGCCGACAGGAACGTGTATTCCATCGTGTCCCCCGGTCGCCGCGCTTAGTGCGCGAGCGCGGCGCGAACCTTCTCGGCGACCGTCGCCGCGGCCGTGTCGGCCGGCAGCAGCGTCGCTTCGGCATCGCGACGGCCCTGGTACTCGATCTTGCCTTCCTTCAGGCCGCGCTCGCCGATCACGAGACGATGCGGCACGCCGATCAGTTCCCAGTCGGCGAACATCACGCCCGGGCGCTCGCCGCGATCGTCGAGGATCACGTCGATGCCGGCCGCGACGAGTTCCGCGTACAGCTTGTCGGCCGTCTCGCGCACCATGTCGCTGCGGTCATAGCCCATCGGGCACAGCACGACCTCGAACGGCGCGATCGACTCGGGCCAGATGATGCCGCGGTCGTCGAAGTTCTGTTCGATCGCCGCGCCGAGAATGCGCGTGATGCCGACGCCGTAGCAGCCCATCAGCATCGGCTGCGGCTTGCCCGACTCGTCGAGGAACGTCGCGCCCATCGCTTCCGAGTACTTGGTGCCGAGCTGGAACACGTGGCCGACCTCGATGCCGCGGCAGATGTCGATCGCGCCCTTGCCGTCCGGCGACGGATCGCCCTTCTTCACGTTGCGCACGTCGGCGACTTCCGGCTCCGGCAGGTCGCGGCCCCAGTTCACGCCCGCGATGTGATAGTCGACCTCGTTCGCACCGACGACGAAATCGCTCATGTTCGCGACCGTGCGGTCGGCGATCACCTTCACCGGCTTCTTCGTGCCGACCGGGCCGAGATAGCCCGGCGGCGTGCCGAACCACTCGACGATTTCCTGCTCGGTCGCGAAGCGGTGGTTCTTCAGGCCCGGCAGCTTCGACACCTTGATCTCGTTCAGGTCGTGATCGCCGCGCAGCATCACGAGCCAGATGGTCGGCTCGGCGCCTTCGTTGTCGGTCGCGAGCACGATCGACTTGATCGTGCGCTCGAGCGGGATCGACAGCAGTTCGGCGACGGCCTCGCACTTCGCCTTGCCGGGCGTCGCGACCTTTTCCATCGCTTCGGCCGGCGCCGCGCGCTCAGGCGTCAGCGGCAGCGCTTCGGCCGCCTCGACGTTCGCCGCGAACTCGGACGTCGGGCAGTACGCGATCGCGTCCTCGCCGGTGTCGGCGATCACGTGGAACTCGTGCGAGAAGTTGCCGCCGATCGAGCCGCTGTCGGCCGCGACCGCGCGGAACTCGAGGCCCAGACGCGTGAAGATGCGCACGTACGCGTCGTACATCTTGCGGTACGACTCGTTCAGGCCGGCCGCATCCTTGTCGAACGAATACGCGTCCTTCATGATGAATTCGCGGCCGCGCATCACGCCGAAGCGCGGGCGGATCTCGTCGCGGAACTTCGTCTGGATCTGGTAGAAGTTCACCGGCATCTGCCGGTAGCTCTTGATCTGGTTGCGCGCGATGTCGGTGACGACTTCCTCGTGCGTCGGCCCGATCACGAAATCGTTGTCCTTGCGGTCCTTGAAGCGCAGCAGCTCGGGGCCGTACTGCTCCCAGCGGCCCGACTCCTGCCACAGCTCGGCCGGCTGCACGGCCGGCATCAGCAGCTCGATGGCGCCCGCCCGGTTCATTTCCTCGCGCACGATCGCCTCGACCTTGCGAATCGAACGCAGGCCGACCGGCAGGTAGTTGTAGATGCCGCCGGCGACGCGACGGATCATGCCGGCGCGGACCATCAGCTTGTGGCTGACGATCTCTGCGTCGGCGGGTGCCTCTTTCAGGGTGCCGATAAAGAAACGGGAAGCTTTCATGCGGACGGTTCCAAAAACGGCGCCCCCAAGCGGGGCGCCCGAAAAAGTTTCAAGGTGAAAAAGCGGCGCGCCGGGAACAGCGATGGCGCAGATGACGTAGCAGACTAATCAGGGACAATTCAGCCGGTGTACCCCGCGCGGATTCGCTCCGTCACGGTGCGCAGCGCCCGTTATCTGTTTATAATCAAAGCAATTTTAAAGGATTCGAAGGTGGTTGTATGCTGGATCGTGAAGGCTTTCGCCCGAACGTCGGCATCATCCTCTTGAACGCGCGCAACGAGGTGTTTTGGGGCAAGCGGCTCCGCGAGCATTCCTGGCAGTTTCCTCAAGGTGGGATCAAGTACGGCGAGACCCCCATGCAGGCGATGTACCGGGAACTGCACGAGGAAACGGGCCTGCATCCGGAACACGTCAAGATAATCGGCCGCACCCGCGACTGGTTGCGTTACGAGGTGCCTGACAAGTTCATCAAACGCGAAGTACGCGGTCATTACCGCGGCCAGAAGCAGATCTGGTTCCTGCTGCGGATGGTTGGACGCGATTGCGACATTTGCTTGCGCGCGACCGACCACCCGGAGTTCGATGCGTGGCGCTGGAACGAGTATTGGGTACCGCTCGATGCGGTGATCGAGTTCAAGCGGGATGTCTATCAGTTGGCGCTGACGGAACTGTCGCGCTTCCTGCGCCGCCCGGCGCAGCGAGCCGAGAAGCCGCGCGGGCCGCGTGTGTCGCGCTATCCGCGCGTCATTGGCGCGCAGGCCCAGACGCTGACGATTGTCGACACATCGGTAGTCTGTTCGGAGATCGAAGTGGAAGCGGGCACGCTGGACGAGATGCCGCCCCACGTGATCGTCGGCAAATGACGAGTCGGACTGCATGACCGGGCGCGACCTTGGTGTCGCGCCCTTTTTTTACGAGGAATGCATATTGAAAGCGATTGCTCTCGCGCTCGCATCGATCGCCGCGATGGCCGCCCTGGCCGGCTGCGCGAACTCGAAAGCGCCGTCCAACAAGGATGACAGCGAGTTCGTGTACCTGCTCGACCGTCAGGGAACCTGGAAGGAAAACACCGTCGACACGCTGCCGCCGCTGCCGCAAACGGGCGATCTGCTGCCGTTCAACGTGTCGCAGAACACGCCGCTGAAGTTCTTCGTCGATGCGAAATCGCTCGACGTCGGCAGCGACGGCGTCGTGCGCTACGCAGTCGTCGTCACGAGCCCGGCCGGTGCGCGCAACGTGAACTACGAAGGCATCCGCTGCGACACCTACGAGTGGCGCCAGTACGCCGGCCTGAATTCGGACCACAACGGCTGGGATCGCACCGTCGAGAACGACTGGCGGCGTATCGAAAACGGCGAGCTGAACGCCTACCACTCCGCGCTCTACCAGGACTACTTCTGCGCGAACAAGATGCCGCAGGGCTCGACCCGGCAGATCCTCGAAAACATCCGGTTCCACCGCACCGCGATGACGCAGTTGCGCTGACGGCACGCGATGTGGGTCGCCACATCGTCCGCCGCACAAAAAAGCCCGCATCGCGCGGGCTTTTTCATTTGAACGACGGAATCCGGCCGGTGATCACACCAGCACGAGGTTGTCGCGGTGAATCAGTTCGGGCTCCAGCATGTAGCCGAGCACGGCCTCGATCTCGCCGCTCGGCTTGCGGTGAATCAGCTTCGTTTCCGCGCTGCTGTAGTTCGTGAGCCCGCGCGCCACCTCGCGCCCGTCCGGGCCCACGCACGCGATCACCTCGCCGCGCGCGAACGCACCCTGCACGTCGATCACGCCGATCGGCAGCAGGCTCTTGCCGCCGGCCGTCAGCTTCTCGACCGCGCCCGCGTCGATCACGACGTGGCCGCGCACCTGCAGATGGTCGGCCATCCATTGCTTGCGTGCCGCCATTCGCGCGGTCCGTGCGATCAGTTGCGTGCCGATCGCCTCGCCGGCCGCCAGGCGCACGAGCACGTCGGACTCCCGGCCGCTCGCGATCACGGTATTCGCGCCGCTGTGCGCCGCACGCTTCGCCGCGAGGATCTTCGTCAGCATCCCGCCGCGACCGAGGCTCGAACCGGCCCCGCCCGCCATCGCCTCGAGCTCCGGCGCGCCCGCATTGGCCTCGCCGACGAGCGTCGCATTCGGGTCCTTGCGCGGATCGGCCGTGAACAGCCCCGACTGGTCGGTGAGGATGATCAACGCATCGCCTTCGATCAGGTTCGCGACGAGCGCACCGAGCGTGTCGTTGTCGCCGAACTTGATTTCGTCGGTGACGACCGTGTCGTTTTCGTTGATGATCGGCACGACGCCGAGCCGCAGCAGCGTGAGCAGCGTCGAGCGCGCGTTCAGGTAGCGCTCGCGGTCCGCCAGATCGGCGTGCGTGAGCAGGATCTGCGCGGTGCGGATGCCGTGCTCGGTGAAGCGGCTTTCGTAGACTTGCGCGAGCCCCATCTGGCCGACGGCGGCAGCGGCCTGCAGCTCGTCGATTTCCCGCGGCCGCTTGCTCCAGCCGAGTCGCTGCATGCCTTCGGCAATCGCGCCCGAACTGACGAGCACGACTTCCTTGCCCTGCGCACGCAACGCGGCGATCTGGGCTGCCCAGCGGCCGATTGCAGCATGATCGAGCCCCTTGCCGTCGTTGGTCACGAGGCTGGAGCCCACCTTCACCACCAATCGCTTCGAATCCGCGATGATCGAACGCATCCTGCACTGTCTCCTGTATCTGATGCCGGCCCGCCGGGCGCGATGGAACGCCGACGCCGGGCGGCACGCCCGGCGCGTGACCTAACCGTTCAGGCGTCGTCGCCCGGCGCCGCACCGCCCTTCGCCGGCGGCGCATCGCGGAAACGCACGTCCGCCGCGAGATCTTCCGCCTCCGCCGCGCGATGCGCGTCCGAATGTTCGGAGAGGTAGTCGTAGATCGCATAGCACAGCGCTTCGCAGCCCTGGCCCGTCAACGCCGAGATCTCGAACACCGGGCCGTCCCAGCCGAAGCGATCGAGGAAATCCGCGACGCGTGCCTCGCGCTCGTCTTCCGGCACCATGTCGAGCTTGTTGAGCACGAGCCAGCGTGGCTTCTCGTAGAGCGCCTCGTCGTATTTGCGCAGCTCGCCGACGATCGCCGTCGCTTCCGCGACCGGATCGACGCTTTCGTCGAACGGCGCGAGATCGACCAGATGCAGCAGCACGCCGGTACGCTGCAGGTGACGCAGGAATTGATGCCCGAGGCCCGCGCCTTCGGCCGCACCTTCGATCAGCCCCGGGATATCGGCGATCACGAAGCTCTTGCTCGGGCCGACCCGCACCACGCCGAGATTCGGCGCGAGCGTCGTGAACGGGTAGTCGGCAATCTTCGGCTTCGCGTTCGACACCGACGAGATGAAGGTCGACTTGCCGGCGTTCGGCATGCCGAGCAGGCCGACGTCGGCGAGCACCTTCAGTTCGAGCTTCAGCATGCGCCGCTCGCCCGGCTTGCCGTCCGTCTTCTGGCGTGGCGCGCGGTTCGTGCTCGACTTGAAATGCAGGTTGCCGAGGCCGCCGGCGCCGCCCTGCGCGAGCATCACCCGCTGATCGTGCTCGGTCAGGTCGGCGATCAGCTCGCCCGTTTCCATGTCGGTGATGATCGTGCCGACCGGCATGCGCAGCGTGACATCGTCGCCGCCCTTGCCGTAGCAATCCGAGCCGCGGCCGTTTTCGCCGTTGCGCGCGAGGTGCTTCTTCGCGTAACGGTAGTCGATCAGCGTGTTGATGTTGCGGTCGGCGATCGCGTAAACGCTGCCGCCCCGGCCGCCGTCGCCGCCGTCCGGCCCGCCGAACGGGACGAATTTCTCGCGGCGCATCGACGCGCTGCCATCGCCTCCGTCGCCGGCGATGACTTCGATTCGTGCTTCGTCAATGAACTTCATTCGTCACTCCGCCCAGTATTTCCGCTATTGTGCCGCGCGCCGGCACGCTTGAACAATCTGCCGTTCGGCCGATCGTATGCCGGTTGCGCGAGGGTCGCCGGCCCGCACTTGCGGGCGGCGACCCAATAAAAAAGGCCCCGCGAAGACTGCGGGGCCTTTCGGCTACGAAGCCCGTGGGTGCCTGACTTAGGCAGCCGCCGGGACAACGATGACCAGATGCTTCTTGTCCGCGCCCTTCGTCGCGAACTTGACGTGACCGTCGACCAGCGCGAACAGGGTGTGATCCTTGCCCATGCCGACGTTCTCGCCTGCGTGCATGCGCGTACCGCGCTGACGCACGATGATGCCGCCGGCATTGATTGCCTGGCCGCCGTACACTTTCACGCCGAGACGTTTCGACTCGGAGTCGCGGCCGTTCCGGGAAGAGCCGCCTGCCTTTTTGTGTGCCATCTGATTGCTCCTTTACCGAGGCGCTTACGCGTTGATCGCGTCGATGCGCAGCTCAGTGTAGTTCTGGCGGTGGCCGCCGTGCTTTTGGTAGTGCTTCCGGCGACGCATCTTGAAGATGGTGACCTTGGCATGACGACCGTGCGACACAACGGTGGCCTTGACGGAAGCCCCACTGACCAGCGGCGTACCGAACTTAATCGATTCGCCTTCGCCCACTGCGAGAACCTGGTCGAGCGTGATTTCAGCGTCAATGTCAGCCGGTATCTGTTCTACTTTGAGTTTTTCGCCAACGGCAACCTTGTACTGCTTGCCGCCGGTTTTTATGACCGCGTACATTGAGAACCTCACTCTGGATCCAATTTTTCCGCACACCACGCGCGGAAAACACGTGATTATACATGGGGTTAGCACCCAAGTCAAAGCCGATCGACGATTGCCGCGCGCGGGCCTCGGCCGGACGGCCAAAATCGCGCCGCTGGTACGTCTGACAGACCGGCATATCGCGGATTCGACTTATAATCCGCGGCATCACCCAATTCCATCATCATGTCGTCGTCCACCGCCTCCCCCACCCTCAGCGCCGCCCACCTGCTCGCCCCGATCACCAGCGACATGGAGCAGGTGAATCGCGTTATCCGGCAAAGTCTCGCGTCCGACGTGCTGCTGATCAACCAGATCGCCGAGTACATCATCGGCGCGGGCGGCAAGCGGCTGCGTCCGGCGTTGCTGCTGCTCGTCGCCGGCGCGCTCGGCGAAACGTCGCACCAGCGGCACGTGCTGGCCGCCGTCGTCGAGTTCATCCACACGGCCACGCTGCTGCATGACGACGTCGTCGACGAATCCGAGTTGCGCCGCGGCCGCCAGACCGCCAATGCGCTGTTCGGCAACGCGGCGAGCGTGCTGGTAGGCGACTACCTCTACTCGCGCTCGTTCGAGATGATGGTCGGCGTCGGCAAGATGCGCGTGATGGAGATCCTGTCCGAAGCGACGACGATCATTTCGGAAGGCGAGGTGCTGCAGCTCCTCAACATGCACGACGCGGACGTCGACGAAACGCGCTACATGCAGGTGATCCGCTACAAGACGGCGAAGCTGTTCGAGGCGTCGGCGCGCCTGGGCGCGGTGCTCGCGGGCGCCGACGCGCCGACCGAGGCCGCCGCCGCCGAATACGGCCGCCGGATCGGCACCGCGTTCCAGATCATGGACGACTGGCTCGACTATGCGGGCACCGCCGAGGCAATGGGCAAGAATGCCGGCGACGATCTGCGCGAAGGCAAGCCGACGCTGCCGCTCATCTATCTGATCGAACGCGGTACGCCCGAACAGTCGGCGCTCGCACGGGAGGCGATCGAACACGGCGGCACCGATCGCTTCGACACGATTTTCGAAGCGATCACGCGCTCGGGCGCGCTCGATCACACGCTCGAATGCGCACGCCAGGAAGCGCAGGCGGCAGCCGCGGCGATTGCCGCGTTCCCCGATTCGATCTACAAGGAAAGCCTGCTCGGGTTGTGCTCATACTCGACGTCGCGGCAGTCGTAAACACGCCGCGAACGCGAGGCGATGCCTTGTCTCGAAAATTTTCTTCATCAAAGTATTCCCTTTTAGAAAAAACATCGTTATAGTTACGTTCTTGCTTGTGACGACGCAGCGATTCTTAACGAAGACGGCGAAGTCGGAAGAGCAAAAATCGGGGTGTAGCTTAGCCTGGTAGAGCGCTACGTTCGGGACGTAGAGGCCGGAGGTTCGAATCCTCTCACCCCGACCAGATTTAAAAAAACCGTGCACCGCGTGCACGGTTTTTTTTCGTCCGGCCGCCGCGGCCCCTCGTGTCGCGCGCGACACATCGCGGTCGCCGGCCTCTGCTATATTTCCCCCATCCCTGTCCTTCACTGCCCTTTCCAACGCGTGGACCAAATTCCCTTATGGGCGCAAATCGGCGCCGTCTTCCTGCTTCTTCTCTGTTCCAGCTTCTTTTCCATTTCCGAGACCGCGATGATGGCGCTCAACCGCCATCGGCTGAAGCATCTCGCCGGCCAGGGCGTACTCGGCGCGAAAACCACGCAGGGGCTGCTCACGCGCACTGACTTGCTGCTCAGCGTGATCCTGATCGGCAACAACCTGTTCAACACGATCATCCCGGTCCTCACGACGTCGCTCGCGCTCCATACGTTCGGCCGCAACAACCTCGCGCTGTCGATCGCGACCGGCGTCGTCGCGTTCCTGATCATCGTGTTCGCGGAAATCGCGCCGAAGATCGTCGGCGCGACGTTCCCCGAACGCATCGCGCTGCCCGCGAGCCTCGTGATCGCCCCGCTGATGCGCGTGTTCAAGCCGGTCGTGTGGTTCGTCAACGCGCTCGCGAACGGCGTGCTGTGGGTGCTGCGCATCAACACGAAGACGGGCCGCGACCAGCGGATGTCGGCCGACGAGCTGCGCGCCATCGTGCTCGAATCGAGCAGCTTCATGCCGACCAAGCACCGCAGCATCCTGCTCAACCTGTTCGACCTCGAGAACATCACGGTCGACGACGTGATGGTGCCGCGCCGCCAGATCGAGTCGCTCAACTTCTACGCGCCGCTCGACGACATCCTGCATCAGCTCGAAACCTGCTATCACAACCGGCTGATCGTCTACGAAGGCGACATCGACAAGGTGCTCGGCGTGCTGCACGTGCGCAAGACGCTCACCGGGCTGCACAACCAGGATTTCGACCGCGAGACGCTGCGCGCGCTGCTCGCCGAACCGTACTACGTGCCGTCCGGCACGCCGGTGGTCCAGCAGCTCCAGTTCTTCCAGGAAACCCGGCAGCGCACCGCGCTCGTCGTCAACGAGTACGGCGAACTCGAGGGGCTCGTCACGCCCGAGGACATCATCGAGGAACTGATCGGCGAATTCACGACGTCGATGCCGCGCAGCGAACGCGCGGGCGGCTGGGACGAGCACGGCGAATGCATCGTGTCGGCCAGCATGCCGCTGCGCGAGCTGAACCGCTGGCTGCACCTGAAACTGCCGACCGACGGGCCGAAGACGTTGAACGGACTGGTACTCGAGATCCTCGAGGAAATTCCGGAAGACGACGTGTGCCTGAAAATCGGCGACGTGATGCTCGAGGTGATGCGCAGCGACGATCAGGCAGTACGCACCGTCAAGCTCTTCAAGCCGCGCGGCACGCGCACCGGGCGCGCCGCCTCGCGCTAGGGCCTGTTCACGCCGATAACGGGCTGGCCCTGGCCTTGGCCGAACGGCCGACTGCCGGCGCCGCCCGCGACGCGCGATCATCTGCGTGTCACGGTCAACAGGCGGCCAACGTGCCGGCTCACATGCACTTCCCTTCCTCCGCGGCGTCGCTGCACGCGCAGTCGGCACCTGCGCACGCCGACGCGCCGCCCGCCGCCGCGCCCCATGCACTCGATGCGGCCCAGCTCGACGATGCCCCCGCCGTACGGCTGCTGACGGACACGCTGCACGCCGCGCGCGTGCGCGACGCGTCGGACATCCACGTCGAGCCGTTCGAAGCCGGCTGGCGCATCCGTCTGCGCATCGATGGCGTGCTGCATGAACACGCGCGGCCGCCGTCGCACCTGCGCGATGCGCTCGTCACGCGAATCAAGGTGCTCTCGCGCATGGACATCGCCGAGCGGCGGCTCCCGCAGGACGGCCGGCTGCGCATCGCGATCGACGGCGGCACGCGGGGCGACTATCGCGTCAGTTCGCTGCCCACGCTGTTCGGCGAAAAGCTCGTGCTGCGGCGGCTCGAAACGCTGCCGCCCGATCTCACGCTCGCCAACCTCGGCTTCGATGCGCGACAGGCGGCCGCGATGGAAGCCGCGATCCGCGCGCCGCATGGCCTCGTGCTCGTCACGGGCCCGACCGGCAGCGGCAAGACGCTGTCGCTCTACTGCGCGCTGCAAATGCTCGATCGCGACGCGCACAACGTCTGCACGGTCGAGGATCCCGCCGAGATCCAGCTCGACGGAATCAATCAGGTCGGGGTCGCCGACAAGGCGGGGCTGACGTTCGCAACGGCGTTGCGCGCGCTGTTGCGGCAGGACCCGGACGTCATCATGGTCGGCGAGATTCGCGATGCGGAGACGGCCGACGTCGCGATCAAGGCCGCGCAGACCGGCCATCTCGTGTTGTCGACGCTGCACACGAACGACGCGCCGGCTGCCGTCGCGCGGCTGCTCGACATCGGGGTCGCGCCGTATAACCTCGCCGCCGCGCTGCACCTCGTCACCGCGCAACGCCTCGTCCGGCGCCTGTGCGTCCACTGCCGCGCGCATTCGGACGCATCGGCGCGCGCGCTGCGGGAAGCCGGCTGCGACCCGGCGGCGCTGGCGGCCGGCTGGCGGCCGTTCGTCGCACGCGGCTGTTCCGCCTGTCACGGGATCGGCTATCGCGGCCGCATCGGCCTGCATCAGACGATGCCGGTATCGCCCGGCCTGGCCGAGCGCATCGTCGCGCGGGCGAGCGTCGGCGAACTCGCGCAATGCGTGGCGGCCGAGGGCGTGCGCACCCTGCGCGACGCGGCATTCGCGCGCGTCATGGACGGCACGACGAGCATCGCGGAAGCCGTCGCCGCCACCCCAGCGGCGTGAACGTGCGCACGCCGCCGCGCGAAACCCGCTTCGCATGGCGCGGCCGCCATCGCGACGGCTCGCCGCGCCGCGGGATCGTCATCGCATTCGACGCCGCGGCCGCGCGCGCCACGCTCTCGCGCAACGGCATCGCGGTACTGTCGCTCGACGTCCGCGGGCCGGCCCGCCCGCCCACGGCCGGCGCACGCGACATCACGCGCTTCACGCGCCAGCTCGCGAGCCTGCTGCAGGCCGGCTTGCCGCTCGCGCCGTCGCTCGACATGCTCGCGCGCACCCGCACGCGCGACGGCGTGCCGCGCATCGCCGCGGGGCTCGCCCGCGAGATCGTCGGCGGCCGGCGCTTCGCCGATGCGCTCGCACGCTATCCATCGCAATTCGGCACGCTGTATCGTCAGTTGATCGAGGTCGGCGAGGCGTCCGGTTCGCTCGGCGTCGTGCTGACGCGGGTTGCGGAACACCGCGAGCGCGCCGATGCGCAATGGCGCAAGCTGCGCGCCGCACTCGCGTATCCGGCCGCCGTCATCCTGTTCGCGCTCGCGATCTCGGCCGCATTGATGGTGTGGGTCGTGCCGACCTTCCGGCAGATCTTCGACGGTTTCGGCGCCGCCCTGCCCGCACCGACCCGTGCGCTGCTCGCGCTGTCCTCCGCGCTGTCGGCGTGGGGCGGTGTGCTTCTGGCCGGCGCGGCCGCCGCCGGGCTTGCCGCGCAGTACGCGCTGCGGCGCTCGGCCGCGCTGCGTCATGCGCTCGCGCGGCGTCTGCTGCGCGCCCCGCTTGCGGGCAGCGCGCTCGAGCGGTACGCTGCCGCCCGCTGGTGCCGGTCGCTTGCGACCCTGCTCGGCGCCGGCGTGCCGCTCGCCGATGCGTTCGCCACGCTCGAGAGCACGGCCGGTCATCCGGTGTTCGCGCACGCCACCGCGCACATCGCCGCACGCGTGTTGCGCGGCGTGCGTCTGGCCGATGCGATGCATTCGGCCGGCTGCTTTCCGGACGACGTCGTGCAGCCGATCGCGGTCGCCGAGGAAACCGGTGCGCTCCACACGATGCTCGCCGACATCGCCGCGCTGTGCGAACGCCAGCTGGACACGCGCCTCGATGCGCTCGCGGCGCTCGGCGAACCGTTGATCGTGATCGTCCTAGGCGCACTCGTCGGCGGCCTCGTGATCGCGATGTACCTGCCGATCCTTCAACTCGGCAACGTGGTGTAGCATCGCAACCGATTCTGTCGCCTTTTAAGTCCGAACCTTGAGCCTCATGACGTCCGCGCCCCTGTCCGCCGTTTCCGATTCGCCCGAGGGCACGCTGCTCGCGCTGGCGATGCTGCCGCCCGCGCTGCAGTATGCGTTCGCGGTCGTCATCGGCCTTTGCATCGGCAGCTTCCTGAACGTGGTCGTGCACCGGTTGCCCGTGATGATGCAGCGCGCGTGGCAGGCCGAGATCGCCGAAGCGACGGGCACCGCGAGCGCGCCGCCCGACGACGGTTATCCGCCGCGCTACGATTTGTGGCGCCCACGCAGCGCCTGCCCGCATTGCGGCCACGTATTGCGCGCGTGGGAAAACATCCCGCTCGTCAGCTACCTGATGCTGCGCGGGCGCTGCCGGCGCTGCGGCCATGCGATCGGCATCCGTTACGTGCTCGTCGAGATCGCGTGCGCAGGGCTCGCCGCCGGCTCGCTCGCGGCGTTCGGCCCGACCGTCGCCGCGCTTGCCGCGTTCGCGCTGTGCGCGGCGCTGCTCGCGATGAGCGCGATCGATATCCGGACCGGCTACCTGCCCGACTCGATGACGCTGCCGCTGCTGTGGGCCGGGCTCGCGCTGAACCTCGGCGGCACCTTCACGTCGCTGCGCTCGGCCGTGATCGGCGCGATGGCCGGCTACCTGTTCCTGTGGTCGATCTACTGGCTGTTCAAATGGCTGCGCGGCATCGAGGGCATCGGTTTCGGCGATCTGAAGCTGCTCGCCGCGCTCGGCGCGTGGATGGGCTGGGCCGCACTGCCGCAGGTCGTGCTGTTCGCGGCGGTGACCGGCGCGATCGTCGGGCTCGTCGCGACGTGGCGCGGCCGCATGCGCTTCGAGGAGCCGATTCCGTTCGGCCCGTTCCTCGCGGCCGGCGGCGTCGCCACGCTGTTTTTCGGCACCCCTTTCTATGCGGCGCTCGGAGGCTGACATGTTTTCCGTAGGACTCACGGGCGGCATCGGCAGCGGCAAGACGACCGTTGCCGACCTGTTCGGCGCCCGTGGCGCATCGCTCGTCGATACCGACCTGATTGCCCACCGCATTACCGCGCCGGGCGGCCTCGCGATGCCGGCGATCGAGCAGGCTTTCGGTCGCGACTTCGTGGCCGCCGACGGCTCGCTCGATCGCGCGAAGATGCGCACGCTGATCTTCAGCGACGACGACGCGCGCCGGCGCCTCGAAGCGATCACGCATCCGCTGATCCGCGCGGAGACCGATCGCGACGCGCGCGAAGCACGGGGTCCGTACGTGATGTTCGTCGTGCCGTTGCTCGTCGAGTCGGGCACCTGGAAGGCGCGCAGCGATCGCGTGCTCGTCGTCGACTGCCCGGTCGAAACGCAGATCGCGCGCGTGATGCGGCGCAACGGTTTCACGCGCGAACAGGTCGAAGCGATCATCGCGCGACAGGCGACGCGCGAAGCCCGCCTCGCCGCAGCCGACGACGTGATCGTCAACGACGCGCTCACGCCCGGCGCGCTCGCCGCGCAGGTCGATGCACTGCACCAACGCTATGTCGAATTCGCGGCCGCGGCGCGGTGACCATCGCGCGCAATCGTGATGGTGTACGAAATTGGCGCGTTGCTAGGGTAGAGAGGGGGCATTAGAATGTCCTTCATTGTTTCAATCCCTACCCAAGAGGCGAGCGCGCTTGATTCTTTACGAGTATCCGTTCAACGAGCGAATTCGCACGCTGTTGCGTCTCGAAGATCTGTTCGAGCGCTTCGCGTTCTTTTTGGCTCAGGAGGACCCGCGTGAACACCACGTCGCACTGACGACGCTGTTCGAAATCGCCGAGGTAACGGGCCGCGCGGACCTGAAATCGGATCTGATGAAGGAGCTCGAACGTCAACGGCAGACGCTCGCCCCCTTTCGCGGCAATCCGGGCATCGAGCAGAACGCGCTCGAGGCCGTGCTCGGCGAAATCGAGCAGACGCTCGCGAATCTCGCGCAGATGCAGGGCAAGACCGGCCAGCACCTCGTCGACAACGAGTGGCTCGCCAGCATCCGCAGCCGCGCGGTGATTCCGGGCGGCACGTGCAAGTTCGACCTGCCGTCGTACTACGCGTGGCAGCAATGGCCCGCCGAGCAGCGGCGCCAGGACATCACGAAGTGGATCCTGCCGATGCTGCCGTTGCGCGACGCCGCGGCGATCGTGCTGCGGCTCGCGCGCGAATCGGGTCAGGCGTCGAAGGTCATGGCGATGCAGGGCAGCTACCAGCAGATGCTGTCCGGCCGCAGCTACCAGTTGATGCAGGTGCGCGTGTCGCCGGAGTTGCGCGTGATTCCCGAGGCGAGCGCCAACAAATACATGCTGTGGGTGCGATTCACCATGCAGGACGGCGATGTACGGCCGCGCGCGGTGGACATCGACGTGCCGTTCCATCTGACACTGTGTAATCTGTAACGGCCGCGTGCCGGTTCAATGCTTTCGTATGACTACCGTCGTGAAATGTCCTTCGTGCGGCGCAGAAGTGCGCTGGACGCCTGAAAACAAGTTCCGTCCCTTCTGTTCGGCCCGCTGCAAGCAGCTCGACCTCGGCGCATGGGCCGCGGAAAAGTATCGGATCGGCGGTTCCTCGGACGAGGGTCCGTCGTCGGAAGAAGACGGCACGGACAACCGCCGCGACAGCTGAGCGGCGCCCCGTCCGCCGATATGGCCCGCGTTTCAGGCGGGCCGCTGCGGCGTCATTGCGACGTCGCTTCCTTCTCGAGCAGTTCGAGCACCGGCAGCGCCGCCGGCAGCAACGGCGCGACGTCGACTGGCAGTTGCTGCCACACGAACGCCTGCCCTTCCTTGCTGTGCGGCTCGCCCGTCCAGCCCGTCACCTTGCAGAAATAGAGCCGCACGTACGCGTGCGGATAATCGTGCTCGAGCGTGTGCCAGCGGTGGCTGGCCGTGACTTCGATGCCGAGTTCCTCGTGCAGTTCGCGCGCCAGCGCGTCCTCGACGCTTTCGCCGGCCTCCAGCTTGCCGCCTGGAAACTCCCAGTAACCCTCATACGGCTTGCCCTGCAGGCGTTGCGCGAGCAGGTACCTGCCGTCCGGCTGCACCATCACGCCGACCGCGACTTCGGTCACCTTGCGGCCGTCCGGCGCCCGCACGGCGCCCTGTGCCTGATCCGCGCTCATGCCTGCTCCTTGCGGCCCGACCAGTCCCGCGCGAACTGCCACGCGACGCGGCCCGAGCGCGAACCGCGCTCGAGCGCCCATACGAGCGCGTCGCCGCGCGCGGTCTCGATCTCCGCATCCGGGCAGCCGAAATGACGCAGCCAGTGCGCGACGATGTCGAGGTAGTCGTCCTGCTTGAACGGATAGAAGCTGACCCACAAGCCGAAGCGCTCCGACAGCGAGATCTTCTCCTCGACGACTTCGCCGGGGTGAATCTCGCCGTCCGGCAGATGCTTGTACGACTCGTTGTCGCTCATGTACTCGGGCAGCAGATGGCGGCGGTTCGACGTCGCGTAGATCAGCACGTTGTCCGACTGCGCGGCGATCGACCCGTCGAGCGCGACCTTCAGCGCCTTGTAGCCCGATTCGCCGTCCTCGAACGACAGATCGTCGCAAAACACGATGAACCGCTCCGGACGCTGCGAGATCAGGTCGACGATGTCGCCGAGATCGTGCAGGTCGTCCTTGTCGACTTCGATCAGGCGCAGCCCGTCGTTCGCGTACGCATTCAGGCACGCCTTGATCAGCGACGACTTGCCGGTACCGCGTGCGCCGGTCAGCAGCACGTTGTTGGCCGGCTTGCGCTGCACGAACTGCCGCGTGTTCTGGTCGATCAGCGCTTTCTGGCGATCGATGTTGTGCAGGTCGCCGAGCGTGATCGACGACACGGCCGGAACCGGCTGCAGATAACCGCGCCCCTGGCGCTTGCGCCAGCGGAACGCGTGGGCCGCGTTCCAGTCGATGGCCGCCGGTGCGGGCGGCAGCATCCCTTCGAGACGGCCGAGCAGCGCTTCCGCGCGCGTCAGAAACTGTTCAAGCTTGTCCATGTCGTTCGGGCGCTCCCGGTCAGGAGCGGTAATCCGCGTTGATGCTCACGTAATCGTGCGACAGGTCGCACGTCCAGACGGTGGCCTGCGCGTCGCCACGGCCGAGCAGCACGCGGATCGTGATCTCGCTCTGCTTCATCACGCGCTGGCCGTCCTCTTCCTGGTAGGCCGGGTTGCGACCGCCGGCCTTTGCGACGAGCACGTCGTCGAGATAGAGGTCGATCTTGCCGACGTCGAGATCCGCGACACCCGCATAACCGATCGCCGCGAGAATCCGGCCGAGGTTGGGGTCGGATGCGTAGAAGGCCGTCTTCACAAGCGGCGAATGGCCGATCGCGTACGCGATCTGGCGGCATTCGGCGACGCTCTTGCCGCCTTCGACCTGCACCGTCATGAATTTCGTCGCGCCTTCGCCATCGCGCACGATCAGTTGCGACAGCACCTGCGCGACTTCCGTCACCGCGTCGCGCAGCGCCGCATAGGCGGGCGAATCGGTCGATGTGATCGCGGGCAGCGTGCTCTTGCCCGACGCGATCAGGATGAACGAGTCGTTCGTCGACGTGTCGCCGTCGATCGTGATGCAGTTGAACGAGCGGTCGGCGACTTCCTTCACGAGCGTGTCGAGCACCGGCTGCGCGACGTTCGCATCGAACGCGAGGAAGCCGAGCATCGTCGCCATGTTCGGCTTGATCATGCCCGCGCCCTTGCTGATACCCGTCAGCGTGACCGTGTGACCGTCGATCGTCACCTGGCGCGACGTCGCCTTCGGCAGCGTATCGGTCGTCATGATCGCCTGCGCGGCGTCGAACCAGTTCGCGGCCTTGCGGTTCGCGAGCGCTGCCGGCAGGCCGGCCTTCAGGCGGTCGATCGGCAGCGGTTCGAGGATCACGCCGGTCGAGAACGGCAGCACCTGCGCCGGCTCGATGCCCGCGAGACGCGCGAGCTCCGTGCAGGTCTCGCGTGCGTTCACGAGGCCCGGCTCGCCGGTGCCCGCGTTCGCATTGCCCGTATTCACGACCAGCGCGCGGATGCCCGCGCCGCCCGCACGCACCTTCGCCAGATGCTCGCGGCAGACGGTGACCGGCGCTGCACAGAAACGGTTTTCGGTGAATACGCCCGCGACCGTCGCGCCTTCGTCGACGGAGACGACCAGCACGTCCTTGCGATTCGGCTTGCGGATGTTCGCTTCCGCCCAGCCGAGCGTGACGCCGGCGACAGGATGCAGTTGGGCGGGATCGATCGACGGAAAATTGACAGCCATGGGGCACACCTGCCGGATGGAAAATGCCGGCACGTGCCGGCATCGATTGGAAGAACCGGCGGCCCCACGCGGGCCGCCACAACTCACATCACTGACTCGAAGCTGCGAACGACGCGGCACGCGTGACGCGCGCCGCCGCCGATCATGACAGCTTCCCGTGACATTGCTTGTACTTCTTGCCGCTGCCGCACGGGCACGGATCGTTGCGGCCGACCTTCGGCATTTCGCCGCCGGGGCCGCTGTGCGTCATCGCGCTGCCAACCATGTCGGCCGTCGCCGTGGCCGCCGCGGCAGCCGTGACGTTCGCGACCGGCGCGCCGGCGTCCGCGTAGTCGGCATGCTGGTACTCGACGTTCTCGAGATGACCGCCGCGCTCCTCGATCTGCTCGGCAGCCTCTTCCAGCTGCTCCGGCGACTGGATCTGCACGTTCATCACGATGCGCGTGACTTCCTGCTTGATCGCGTCGAGCATCGCTGCGAACAGCTCGAACGCCTCGCGCTTGTACTCCTGCTTCGGGTTCTTCTGCGCATAGCCGCGCAGATGGATGCCCTGGCGCAGGTGGTCCAGCGCCGCGAGGTGCTCGCGCCACAGGCGGTCGACCGTCTGCAGCATCACCGAACGCTCGAACGCGCTGAACGATTCGCGGCCGACCAGCGCGACCTTCGCCTCGTACTGCTCGTCGGCGGCCGTCGTCACCGCGTCGAGGATCTCCTCGGCCGTGATCGACGACGACTCGTTCACCATTTCCTGGATCGCGAGGTCGAGCTGCCAGTCGTTGCGCAGCGCCTCCTCGAGTTCGGGCACGTCCCACTGCTCTTCGATGCTGCCTTCCGGCACGAACTGGCGGACGACTTCGGTAATCACGCCATGGCGCATCGCGGTGATCGTCTCGGTGATGTCGTGCGCCTCGAGCAGTTCGTTGCGCTGCTGGTAGATCACCTTGCGCTGGTCGTTCGACACGTCGTCGTATTCGAGCAGCTGCTTACGGATGTCGAAGTTGCGCGCTTCGACCTTGCGCTGCGCCGATTCGATCGACCGCGTGACGATGCCCGCCTCGATCGCCTCGCCTTCCGGCATCTTCAGGCGATCCATGATCGAGCGCACGCGGTCGCCCGCGAAGATGCGCAGCAGCGGATCGTCGAGCGACAGATAGAAGCGCGACGAGCCCGGATCGCCCTGGCGGCCCGCACGGCCGCGCAGCTGGTTGTCGATCCGGCGCGATTCGTGACGCTCGGTGCCGATGATGTGCAGGCCGCCGGCTGCCTTCACCTGCTCGTGCAGCGTTTCCCACTCGTCGTGCAGCTTCTGGATGCGGCGCGCCTTTTCGTCGGCCGGGATCGAATCGTCGGCCTCGATGAACGCGGCCTGCTTCTCGACGTTGCCGCCGAGCACGATGTCGGTACCGCGACCGGCCATGTTGGTCGCGATCGTCACGCGGTGCGGACGGCCGGCTTCCGCGACGATCGCCGCTTCACGCTCGTGCTGCTTCGCGTTCAGCACTTCGTGCGGCAGCCCGGCCTGCTTCAGCAGGTGCGACAGCAGTTCGGAGTTCTCGATCGACGTCGTGCCGACCAGCACCGGCTGGCCGCGCTCGTAGCAGTCGCGGATGTCGCGGATCACCGCGTCGTAGCGCTCCTTGGCCGTCTTGTAGATCTGGTCCTGCTTGTCGATCCGTTTCGGCGGACGGTTGGTCGGGATCACGACCGTCTCGAGACCGTAGATCTCGTTGAATTCGTACGCTTCGGTGTCCGCGGTACCGGTCATGCCGGCCAGCTTCGCGTACATCCGGAAGTAGTTCTGGAACGTGATCGACGCGAGCGTCTGGTTCTCGCTCTGGATCTTCACGTGCTCCTTCGCCTCGACCGCCTGGTGCAGGCCGTCGGACCAGCGGCGGCCGGCCATCAGGCGGCCCGTGAATTCGTCGACGATGACCACTTCGCCGTTCTGCACGACGTAGTGCTGATCCTTGTGGAACAGCGTGTGGGCACGCAGCGCCGCGTACACGTGGTGCATCAGCGTGATGTTCTGCGGTGCGTACAGGCTTTCGCCCTCGCCGATCAGGCCCCATTCGGCGAGCAGGCGCTCGGCCTTCTCGTGGCCCGATTCCGTCAGGAACACCTGGCGCGCCTTCTCGTCGAGCGTGTAGTCGCCCGGCTTCTCGACGCCCGTGCCGTCGGCCTTCTCTTCGCCGATCTGGCGCTCGAGCAGCGGCGGCAGCGCGTTCATCCGCACGTACAGCTCGGTGTGATCCTCGGCCTGGCCCGAAATGATCAGCGGCGTACGCGCTTCGTCGATCAGGATCGAGTCCACTTCGTCGACGACCGCGAAGTTCAGCGCCCGCTGCACGCGCGCGTCGGTCTCGTAGACCATGTTGTCGCGCAGGTAGTCGAAGCCGAATTCGTTGTTCGTACCGTACGTGATGTCCGCCGCGTACGCCTGCTGCTTCTGGTCGTGCTCCATCCCGGACAGGTTGATGCCGACCGACAGGCCCAGGAAGTTGTAGAGGCGCGCCATCCATTCGGCGTCGCGCTGCGCGAGGTAATCGTTGACGGTCACGACGTGCACGCCGCGGCCGGCCAGCGCGTTCAGGTACACGGGCAGCGTCGCGACGAGCGTCTTGCCCTCGCCGGTGCGCATTTCCGCGATCTTGCCGTAGTGGAGCACCATGCCGCCGATCATCTGCACGTCGAAGTGCCGCATCTTCAGCACGCGGCGGCTCGCCTCGCGACAGACCGCGAAGGCCTCGGGCAACAGCTTGTCGAGCGACTCGCCGGCCGCGACCCGCTGGCGGAATTCATCCGTCTTGCCGCGCAACTGGTCGTCCGTCAGCTTCTCGATCTGCGTTTCGAGCGCATTGATCGTCGCGACGGTCTTTTGGTATTGCTTGACGAGCCGCTGGTTGCGGCTGCCAAAAATTTTCTGGAGAAAACCGGTTGTCATCGGATCGGATCCTGCGTCGCAGCACCGGCGCCCGGCGCGTGTTGCGCGCCCCGGCGCCCGAGCCTCGGCGGCTTAGCGAATTAGTGGACTCAAACGACGAATTTTAGCACGCGGGGCCGCGTGCGCCTGCGTCCCGGCCGGACGGCCATTGCGCGCCGGGGCCGGGTAAGCAGGGGCGAAAGCCGCCCGTGCGCGGGCCGGCGCGGGTACAATCGGCTGCAACGTCCGCGCGCGTGCGCGCTCGAAGAAAGCCTCGATGAACCGATTTTCCAAGCGTTTCGGCCCGCTCGCCGCCTATCGCCCGCAACCCGTGTCCGAAGTGCTCGGCCGTACCGACGCATTCGCGGCACTGCGCGCCGGCGTCGAGCAGATCGCGTCGCTGCAGCGCGACCTCGGCGCGTGCCTGCCCGACTATCTGGCGAATCATGTCGAACCGGGCTTCATCAAGGACGGCACCCTGACCCTCTTTGCCGCGCACAATGCGCTGGCCGCCCGGCTGCGACAGGTCGAAGTGCGGTTGCTCGGCGATCTCCAGAAGCGCGGCTGGCCCGTGACGACGCTGCGCGTGCGCGTGCGGCCGAAGGACGCGCCGGAACCGCCGCACGTGAAGCAGGCGCGGATGACGTCGGTCGGCGCCGCCGCGCTGCGCGATCTCGCCGACCACCTCGAACCGTCGCCGCTGCAGGCCGCGCTCGCGCGGATGGCGGCGCGGCACGGCGCGAAGCCGCGTTGACCGCACGGGTCATCGGCGGCGGCGAGCCAACAAAAAAGCGACCCGAGGGTCGCTTTTCTATCGCTTGCGGTAACGAGCGCCGGTCACGCGAACGCCGTCTGCGCGTCGAACGCGAACCCCTTCGGCGCGGCCTGCGGATCCTCGAACGTCACGATCTCGTATGCGTCTTCGTGCGCGAGCAGCTCGCGCAGTAGCGCGTTGTTCAGCCCGTGACCCGACTTGTACGCGGTGTACGACGCCAGCAGCGGATGGCCGACCACGTACAGGTCGCCGATCGCGTCGAGCATCTTGTGCTTCACGAACTCGTCGTCGTAACGCAGCCCGTCGTTGTTCAGGATCCGGTACTCGTCGAGCACGATCGCGTTGTCCATGCTGCCGCCGCGGGCGAGACCCAGTTCGCGCATCATTTCGACTTCATGGGCAAAACCGAACGTGCGCGCGCGCGCGATCTCGCGCACGTACGACGTATTCGCGAAGTCGACCTCCAGTTCCTGGCCGGTCTTGTCGACGGCCGGGTGACGGAAGTCGATCGTGAACTTCAGCTTGAAGCCGAAATACGGATCGAGACGCGCGAACTTGTCGCCATCGCGGATTTCGACCGGCTTCTTCACCTGGATGAAGCGCTTCGGCGCGTTCTGCTCTTCGATGCCGGCGGATTGAATCAGGAACACGAAAGACGCGGCGCTGCCGTCCATGATCGGGATTTCCTCGGCCGTCACGTCGACATAGAGGTTGTCGATGCCGAGGCCGGCGCACGCCGACATCAGGTGCTCGACCGTCGACACGCGCGCACCATCCTTCTGCAGCACCGACGCGAGCCGCGTATCCCCGATCGACATCGCGGAAGCCGGAATATCGACGGGCGTGGGCAGGTCGACGCGCGAGAACACGATGCCCGTGCCCGGCGCAGCCGGACGGAGCGTCAGTTCGACCTTGCGGCCCGAGTGGAGACCGATACCGACGGTCTTCACGATGGATTTGATGGTGCGCTGCTTCAACATGGTCTTCTTCGTCTTGATTGAAGATATCAATCAGGAGTTATATTCGATAGGCGGGATTATAGCGTAATTCCCAATTCAACGCTGTTTGAAACTGCGTATCAATCTGTTTCGACAGTTTACCCGTGCCGATACGGGACGGGCCGATGCCCGGAACGGAGGCGTTTCCGGTCATCGGCCCGTGTTACAACTGCCCTGAGGCCGGTGGGCAGCGTTGCCGGAAGGCAACGGCGCACCGCACGATCAGGACGTCAACGTCGCGAGAACACTCGCCGCATCGCTCACTTCGAATTTGCCCGGCGCCTCGACGGCCAGCGTCTTGACCACACCGCCGTCAATCACCATCGCGTAGCGCAGGGAACGAATTCCCATGCCACGCGCGGACAAATCCTGCGTCAGCCCCAGCGCATGAGTGAAAGCCGCGCTGCCGTCCGCCATCATGCGCACCTTGCCCGCGGTGTGCAGATCACGTCCCCATGCGCCCATCACGAATGCGTCGTTGACGGACACGCACCAGATCTCGTCGATCCCCGCCGCGCGCAGTTGCTCGGCGTGTTCGACGTAGCCCGGCACATGCTGCGCCGAGCAGGTCGGCGTGAACGCGCCCGGCAATCCGAAGATCACCACGCGCTTTCCCGCAACCTGGTCGCGCACGCTGAAGGCATTCGGCCCCAGCGTGCACCCTTCGCGCGCGTCGTCGACGAACTCGAACAATTGCGCGTCGGGCAGCGCGTCGCCCACTTGAATCATGGCTGGTCCCTCATAGCGATACGGTTTTTCAGCGTGTCGCGGACAGCACGGCCCATCCCGCCCCGCTCACGCGAAGAGGGCACGTTTCCCGGCCCGGCGTCGCATCCGACGCGGCCTGTCGTGGTCCGTGGCATCCGTCACGCCGGCGTTACCGCGGCAACTTCGCCGCGGCTTCGCCTGTGTGCGTCGTCAGTCAGCCTGCTTGCGCAGGAAAGCCGGGATGTCGTACGTGTCGACCCCCTTCTCCTGCAGCGCCTGCACGTGCGATGCCGCGGTTTCGCGCGAGTTGCGCCACACCGCCGGCGTATCGAGCGCGCCGTAGTCGGCCGTGCTGACGTGATGCGCCGGCGCATAGCCGTGCGACACCGCGCTGACCGGCTGGTTGTCCGTACCGGTGCGCAGCAGCGTCATCGGTGCCGACTGCTGCTTCTTCGCCGCACGGCCCAGACCCGTCGCCACGACCGTCACGCGCAGTGCATCGCCCATCGCGTCGTCGTACACCGCA
Source organism: Burkholderia sp. A2 (assembly GCF_001729305.1). Taxonomy (NCBI): domain Bacteria; kingdom Pseudomonadati; phylum Pseudomonadota; class Betaproteobacteria; order Burkholderiales; family Burkholderiaceae; genus Burkholderia; species Burkholderia sp. A2. The sequence continues at coordinate 274,965 of NZ_LZXX01000024.1, forward strand.
CCGAAGATCACCGTCGCATCTTCCGCCGCGTAGCTCTTGATCGTGTTCATCACTTCGCGCGTTTCCGACAGGCGCAGCGAACGGCTCGACGTGATGTTGACCAGCACGCCGCGCGCGCCCGACAGATCGACGCCTTCGAGCAGCGGGCTCGCCACGGCCTGTTCCGCCGCGAGGCGTGCGCGATCGACGCCGGCAACCGTCGCCGTGCCCATCATCGCCTTGCCCTGCTCGCCCATCACCGTCTTCACGTCTTCGAAGTCGACGTTCACGAGGCCGTCGACGTTGATGATTTCCGCGATACCTGCCACCGCGTTGTTCAACACGTCGTCCGCGCACTGGAAGCACTTGTCCATCTCGGCGTCATCGCCCATCACGTCGAACAGCTTGTCGTTCAGGACGACGATCAGCGAGTCGACGTGATCCTCCAGTTGCTGCGAGCCTGCTTCGGCGACGCGCATGCGCTTGCCGCCCTCGAACTCGAACGGCTTGCTGACGACACCGACCGTCAGAATGCCCATCTCCTTCGCGATCTGCGCGACCACCGGCGCCGCGCCCGTGCCCGTGCCACCACCCATGCCGGCCGTGATGAACACCATGTGCGCGCCGCGCAGTGCGTCGGCGATGCGCTCGCGCGCTTCTTCCGCTGCCGCACGACCCATTTCCGGCTTCGCACCGGCGCCCAGACCCGTGTTGCCGAGCTGGATCACCGACGATGCGCGCGAACGCGACAGCGCCTGCGCATCCGTGTTCATCACGATGAAGTCGACGCCCTGCACGCCGCGGTTGATCATGTGCTGGACGGCATTGCCGCCAGCGCCGCCAACGCCGACCACCTTGATGATGGTGCCGTTGGTTTCGGTTTCCAGCATTTCGAATTCCATTGTTGCCTCCGTCAAGAGAATGACTGCTACTCGGCCGTTATTCGGCAGGAGATCGGGCAACCCCCTGTCGCGCGCCAGCCGCCGGCACCAGCGCGAATTTCGATTCGGTTCAATTCGTCAGAAGTTGCTCAGGAACCATTCCTTCATCCGCGAGAACACCTGCCCCGCGTTGCCGGACTGCACGGCGACCTTGCGGCCGCGCATGCGCTGCGCACTGCCTTCGACGAGCAGCCCCATCGCCGTCGAGTAGCGCGGATTGCGCACGACGTCGGACAGGCCGCCCGCATATTCCGGCGCGCCGATGCGCACCGGTTTCAGGAAAATGTCTTCGCCGAGCTCGACCATGCCCGGCATCATCGACGCGCCGCCGGTAATGACCACGCCGGAGCTCAGGAGTTCTTCGTAACCCGATTCGCGCACGACCTGCTGCACGAGCGAGAACAGTTCCTCGACGCGCGGCTCGATCACGGCCGCGAGCGCCTGGCGCGACAGCGTGCGCGGGCCGCGTTCGCCAAGGCCCGGCACTTCCACCATTTCGTCCGGATCGGCGAGCGCCTGCTTCGCGATCCCGTAGCCGACCTTGATGTCTTCCGCATCCGGCGTCGGCGTGCGCAGCGCCATCGCGATGTCGCTCGTGATCTGGTCGCCGGCGATCGGGATCACCGCCGTGTGGCGGATCGCGCCTTCGGCGAAGATCGCGATGTCCGTCGTGCCGCCGCCGATGTCGACCAGCACCACGCCGAGATCCTTCTCGTCCTCGGTCAGCACCGCCAGCGAAGACGCGAGCGGCTGCAGGATCAGGTCGTTCACTTCCAGCCCGCAGCGGCGCACGCACTTGACGATGTTCTGCGCCGCGCTCACCGCGCCCGTCACGATGTGCACCTTCACTTCCAGCCGGATGCCGCTCATCCCGATCGGCTCGCGCACGTCTTCCTGGCCGTCGATGATGAATTCCTGCGTGAGGATGTGCAGCACCTGCTGGTCGGTCGGGATGTTGATCGCCTTCGCGGTCTCGATCACGCGCGCGACGTCCGTCTGCGTGACTTCCTTGTCCTTGATCGCGACCATCCCGCTCGAGTTGAAGCTGCGGATGTGGCTGCCCGCGATCCCCGTAAATACGTTGGTGATCTTGCAGTCGGCCATCAGCTCGGCTTCCTCGAGCGCGCGCTGGATCGACTGCACGGTGGCCTCGATGTTGACCACCACACCTTTCTTCAGACCCTTCGACTCGCTCTGGCCGAGACCGATCACCTCGTAGTGACCCTCGCCCTTCAGCTCGGCGACGATGGCCACTACCTTCGACGTGCCGATGTCGAGGGAAACCAGCAGATCCTTGTAGTCTTTGCTCATAAAGTGCTCTTGCGTGTGATCTCTCGTTACTTCTTGCGCTTGTCGGTATCGGTCAGGAACCGCATGCCTGCCGCGCGAATCGCGAATCCGTTCGGATACCGCAGGTCCGCGTACTCGATGTCGTTGCCCCAACGCTCCGTGACGGCCGGCCACGCGGCGACCAGACGCTGGCTCCGGTCATGCAGCGTGTCGCTGTTGCGCTCCTTGCCCAGCTCGACCTGCATGCCGTTCGACAGCTTCACCGTCCACGCGTACCGCGCCGACAGCGTCACTTCTTCCGGCGCCGCCTTCAGCGGCGCAAACCATTTCCCGAAGTCGCGATACCGCGTGACGACTTCCTTCGCACTGCCTTCCGGGCCGTCGAATGCCGGCAGTTCCTGCTCTAGCTCGCCCTGGTTCGCGGTGAACAGCTCGCCGTCGACGCTCACCAGCTGATCGCTGCCCCAGGTCCCGAGCGGCTTGTACTCCTCGAGCGTGACAGCCAGCGCATTCGGCCACACCCGGCGCACGCTCGCGTGACGCACCCACGGCATCTGCTCGAACGCCGCGCGCGCCGTATCGAGATCGACCGTGAAGAAGTTGCCCTTCAGCCGGCCGACCACGCCCGCGCGCACCGTGGGCGAATTGATGTGCTCGGTGTCGCCGTCGATCCGGATCTCCCGCAGCGCGAACGTCGGGCGCTGGATCAGCCAGTAGCAGCCGGCCGCCGCCAACACGAGCAGCAGCAGCGCGTACAGCGCGCTGGCGGCAAGGTTGAGTTGGCGAACGTTGTTCCACATACGTCGTTCCGTTCCTGCGTCAGTCGTTGAGCGTGAGCGACAGCACCTTCACGACCAGCTCCGAGTAGCCGATGCCGACCGCGCGCGCGGCCTTCGGCGGCAGCGAGTGGTCGGTCATCCCGGGGGCCGTGTTCACTTCCAGGAAATACGCGTTGCCGGCCGCGTCGACCATGAAATCCGCGCGACCCCAGTCGGTGCAGCCGAGCACGTCGAACGCGCGGCGCGCGATGCGCTTCAGTTCCGCTTCCTGTTCCGCCGGCAGACCGCACGGGATCAGGTACTGCGTATCGTCGGCGACGTACTTCGCGTGATAGTCGTAGAACTCGCCGGCCGGCACGATCTTGATCAGCGGCAGGTCGAGATCGCCGGCGATGCACGCGGTGTATTCGCCGCCGCCTTCGATGCTCTTCTCGACGATCACGATCTTGTCGTGCGTCGCGGCTTCCGACAGTGCGGCGGGCAACGCGTCGGCCGTCTTCACCTTCAGCACCGCAACGCTCGAGCCTTCGCTCGCCGGCTTCACGAACAGCGGCAGGCCGAGCTTCGCGACGATCTCCGTCGCGCGCGCCGCGTAGTCGTCGCCGCGCATCACCGTCTCGAACGGCGGCGTCGGCACGCCCGTCTGCTGCCACACGAGCTTCGTGCGGAACTTGTCGAGGCCGAGCGCCGAGCCGAGCACGCCGCTGCCCGTGTAGCGAATGCCGTAGAAATCGAGCGCGCCCTGGATCTGGCCGTTCTCGCCGTAGCCGCCGTGCAGCGCATTGAATGCGCGCACGAAGCCTTCGTCCTTCAGCGCCGACAGCGGCCGCTCGGCCGGGTCGAACGGATGGGCGTCGACGCCTGCGTCGCGCAAGCCCTGCAGCACGAGGCGGCCCGAGGTGAGCGACACCTCGCGCTCGGCGGATTCGCCGCCGAACAACACCGCCACCTTGCCGAAACGTTTCGGATCGATTCCGCTCATGTCAGCCTCCGCAGGGCCGCCCCAAGGAGGCTGACCGCCCCCGCGGGGGGCAGCGAACGAAGTGAGCGTGGGGGTCGTTTCATGTCATGCCTTCTGTTGAATGTGTTGCACGAGCTTCGCCGGCACGCCGCCGATCGAACCCGCACCCATCGTGATCACCACGTCGCCGTTCTGCGCGACCTTCGCCAATGCGGCCGGCACGTCGTCGACCGTCGCGACGAACACCGGGTCGACCTTCCCCGCCGTGCGCAGCGCACGCGACAGCGCGTCGCCGCTGGCCGTCGGGATCGCGGCCTCGCCGGCCGCGTAGACTTCCGTCAGCACCAGCGCATCGACCGTCGACAGCACGTTGACGAAATCGTCGAAGCAGTCGCGCGTGCGCGTGTAGCGGTGCGGCTGGAACGCCAGCACGAGGCGGCGGCCCGGGAACGCGCCGCGCGCGGCCGCGATCGTCGCCGCCATCTCGACCGGGTGATGACCGTAGTCGTCGATCAGCGTGTACCGGCCGCCGTCCGCGGTCGGCACGTCGCCGTAACGCTGGAAGCGCCGGCCGACGCCGTTGAATTCCGCCAGCGCCAGCTGGATCGCATCGTCCGACACGCCGAGATCGGTCGCGATCGCGATCGCCGCGAGCGCGTTCTGCACGTTGTGCAGGCCCGGCATGTTCAGCACCACCGCGAGCGGCGCACGCCCTTCGCGGATCACCGTGAAATGCATCCGGCCATCGCGCGCGTCGATGTCTTCCGCGCGCACCTGCGCATCCGGCGACAGGCCGTAGCGCACGACCGGCTTCGAGATGAACGGGATGATCTGCCGCACGTTCGGATCGTCGACGCACACGACCGCGCTGCCGTAGAAAGGCAGGCGCTGCGTGAATTCGATGAACGCCTGCTTGAGCCGCGCGAAGTCGTGGCCGTAGGTGTCCATGTGGTCGGCGTCGATGTTCGTGATGACTTCGATCACCGGATACAGGTTCAGGAACGACGCATCCGACTCGTCGGCCTCGGCGACGATGAAGTCGCCCGTGCCGAGCCGTGCGTTCGCGCCGGCGCTGATCAGGCGGCCGCCGATCACGAAGGTCGGGTCCAGGCCGCCCGCCGCGAGCACGCTCGCGACTAGGCTCGTCGTCGTGGTCTTGCCGTGCGTGCCGGCGATCGCGATGCCCTGCTTCAGGCGCATCAGCTCCGCCAGCATCACCGCGCGCTGCACGATCGGCACGCGCTGCGCGCGCGCGGCGAGCACTTCCGGGTTGTCCGAGCGCACGGCCGTCGACACGACGACCGCGTTCGCGCCCTCGATGTTGGCCGCGTCGTGGCCGATCGCGATCCGCGCGCCCAGCGCCTGGAGGCGATCGGTCACCGCATTGCGCGACAGGTCGGAGCCGCTGACCTCGTAGCCGAGGTTGACGAGCACTTCGGCGATGCCGCTCATGCCCGCGCCGCCGATCCCGACGAAATGGATGTGTTTGACGATGTGTTTCATGTCAGCCTCCGCCGGGCCGCTCCGTGCTTCGACGGAAGCGCCCGCGGGAGACGGGGGGGCCGAGCCCCCCCGAGCGAACGAAGTGAGCGTGAGGGTTGTTTCATTTAAGTTGTTCCAGGTTCGCGCCGGCCGCCTTCGCGCACACGCGCGCGACTTCGTCGGTGGCCTCGGGCTTCGCGAGCGAGCGCGAACGTTCCGCCATCTCCGCGAGCGATGCCCGCGACTGGCTGCGCAGCCAGTCGGCGAGCAGTTCCGCCGACAGATCGCGTTGTTGCACCAGCACGGCCGCGCCCGCATCGGCAAGGAACGCGGCGTTGGTCGTCTGGTGATCGTCGACCGCGTACGGGAACGGCACGAACAGCGCCGCCACGCCCACCGCCGCGATCTCCGACACCGTCATCGCGCCCGACCGGCAGATCACCAGATCCGCCGCCGCATACGCGGCCGCCATGTCGTCGATGAACGGCACGAGCCGCACGTCTTCGCCGGCCGCGAAACCGGCCGCTTCGTAATTCGCCTTCAATGCATCGATGTGCTTCACGCCGGCCTGATGCACGACGCGCGGGCGCTCGCCCGGCGCCAGCAGCGCCAGCGCGCGCGGCACGACTTCGTTCAGCGCGGCCGCCCCGAGGCTGCCGCCGACGACCAGCACGTTCAACGGGCCGCCGCGCGACGCATAGCGTGCTTGGGGCGGTTCCGTGTGCGCAAGTTCCGCGCGAATCGGGTTACCCGTCCATTCCGCGTGCGGCAGCGCGCCGGGGAACGCGACGAGCACGCGCTTCGCGAGTTTCGCGAGCACCTTGTTCGTCAGGCCCGCGATCGAATTCTGTTCGTGCAGCACGAGCGGACGCCCCGACAGCGCGGCCATCACGCCCGCCGGGAACGTGATGTAGCCGCCCATCCCGAGCACGACGTCCGGCCGCACGCGGCGCAGCGCGCCGAGGCTCTGCCAGCATGCGCGCAGCAGGTTGACCGGCAGCGTCAGCTTGGTCTTCAGGCCCTTGCCGCGCAGCCCGCCGAAGCGCACGTACTCCATCGGAATGCCGTGTTTCGGCACGAGCGTCGCTTCCATCCCGGCCGGATTGCCGAGCCATACGACGCGCCAGCCCGCCGCTTCCATCCGGTGCGCGACCGCGAGCCCCGGGAACACGTGGCCCCCGGTGCCGCCTGCCATCACCATCAGCGTGCGTTGCGACGCGGTCATACCTTCCCTCCGCGCATCAGCACCCGGTTCTCGTAATCAACCCGCAGCAACACCGCGAGCGCGACGCAGTTCAGCAAAATGCCCGAGCCGCCGTAACTCACGAGCGGCAGCGTCAGCCCCTTGGTCGGCAGCAGCCCGAGGTTCACGCCCATGTTGATGAACGTCTGCGCGCCGAACCAGATGCCGATGCCCTTCGCCATCAGGCCCGCGAACGTGCGATCGAGCGCGAGCGCCTGGCGGCCGATCTCGAACGCGCGGCGCACGATCCAGTAGAACAGCAGGATCACGACCAGCACGCCGACGAAGCCGAGTTCCTCGCCGATCACCGCGAGGATGAAGTCGGTATGCGCTTCCGGCAGGTAGTTCAGCTTCTCGACGCTGCCGCCGAGGCCGACGCCGAACCACTCGCCGCGGCCGAAGGCGATCAGCGAGTGCGTGAGCTGGTAGGCCTTGCCCTGCGCGTAGCGCTCGTCCCACGGATCCAGATACGCGAAGATCCGCTCGCGACGCCACGGCGACAGCCACACGAGCATCGTGAACGTGCCGACCGCCGTCGCGACGAGGCCGCCGAACAGCTTGCCGTTCACGCCGCCGAGGAACAGCACGCCCATCGCGATCGCGGCGACCACCATGAACGCGCCCATGTCGGGCTCGAGCAGCAGCAGCGCGCCGACGAGACCGACCGCGAACGCCATCGGCAGGAAGCCCTTCGCGAAGCTCTGCATGTATTCCTGCTTGCGCACCGTGTAGTTCGCCGCGTAGATCGTCACCGCGAGCTTCATGATTTCCGACGGCTGCATGTTCGTGATGCCGAGCGGAATCCAGCGGCGCGCACCGTTCACGCCCTTGCCGACGTGCGGGATCAGCACGATCACGAGGCCGACGAGCGCGATCAGGAACAGATGCGGCGCGTATTTATCCCAGGTCGACACCGGCACGCGGAACGCGATCACCGCCGCGACGAACGCGACGCCGAGCGACACGCAGTGACGCATCAGGAACGCGTAATCGTGATACGACGCGTATTTCGGCGAATCGGGCATCGCGATCGACGCCGAATACACCATCACGACGCCGAGCCCGAGCAGCGCGATCGCGACCCACAGCAGCGAATAGTCGAAATCGAGCATCCGCGAACGGCTCGGGCGCACGCCGTTGACGACGCTCGCGAGGCCACCCGTCGCAGCGCGCGTGGCCGATGCGACGCGGCCGCCCGCGGCATTGCCGCCGGTGTCGCGCCGGTCGTTGAAACGGGAGGCGAGGCGATCGGTCCAGCTCATGACGTCGCTCCTTTGTCGATGGCGACTTCATCCACCGCCGCGCGGAACACCTCCGCGCGATGGGCGTAGTTCCTGAACATGTCGAGGCTCGCGCACGCGGGCGACAGCAGCACCGCATCGCCCGGTTCGGCCAGCTCGGCCGCCGCGTGCACCGCACCTTCGAGCGTCGCGTGGTCGGCGAGCGGCACGCCCGTTTCGGCGAGCGTGTCGCGGATCGCCGGCGCGTCGCGGCCGATCAGCATCACCGCGCGGCACCAGCGCGCGACCGGCGCGACCAGCGGCGCGAAATCCTGCCCCTTGCCGTCGCCGCCCGCGATCAGGACGATCTTCTGGGCGAGCCCGTCGAGCGCGGCCACCGTCGCGCCGACGTTCGTGCCTTTGCTGTCGTCGACGTAGTCGACGTCGTCGATCGTCGCGATCACTTCGACGCGATGCGCTTCGCCGCGGTATTCGCGCAGCGCGTGCAGCAGCGGCGCGGCCGGCAGGTCGATCGCCCGCGCGAGCGCGAACGCGGCCAGCGCGTTCGCCGCGTTGTGCAGCCCGCGGATGCGCAGCGCGTCGACCGGCATCAGGCGCTTCTGCGCGATGTCGGGCGTATGCGCGGCGTCGCGCTTGCGCCGGCGGGTCGTCGTCGCTTCGTCCGGCGCGTCGCGATCGACGGCTTCCACCAGCCATGCGATGCCGTTGTCGCGCGACAGCCCGTAGTCGCCGTCCTGCGTCGGTTCGTTCAGGCCGAACGTGACCGTGCGCGGCGCGTCGGCCGCGCCGGCTGCCGGCGCGAACTTCATCACGGCCGCGTCGTCGCGGTTCAGCACGCGCGTCGTCGTCGCGCCGAAGATCCTGCCCTTTGCCTGCGCGTACGCGTCGAAGCTGCCGTGCCAGTCGAGGTGGTCCTGCGTGATGTTGAGGATCGCGGCCGCATCGGGCGCGAACGTGCGCGCGGTCTCGAGTTGGAAGCTCGACAGTTCGAGCACCCAGACGTCGGGCAGCGCGGTTTCGTCGATCGCGCTCGCGAGCCGGTCGAGCATCGCCGGGCTGATGTTGCCCGCGACCGCGACCTTCCTGCCCGAGCGCTGGCACAGCAGGCCCGTGAGGCTCGTCGTCGTGGTCTTGCCGTTGGTGCCGGTAATCGCGAGCACCTTCGGCTGGTAGCCGCTCGTGCCGAGCGCGCGCAGCGCCTGCGCGAAGAATTCCAGCTCGCCCCACACCGCGATACCGCGCTCGTTCGCGGCCGCGACCAGCGCCGCGAGCGCCGGCTCCAGCGGCGACAGCCCGGGGCTCAGCCCGACGAGCTCGACGCCGCCGTCGAGCAGCGCGGGCGTGAACGCCCCGCCGACGAATTCCGCATCGATGCCTTCGGCCTGCAGTGCGGCAAGGTTCGTCGGCGCCTCGCGGGTATCGGCAATGCGCAGCCGGCACCCGTGCCTCGCGCACCATCGCGCGATCGCGAGACCCGATTCCCCGAGCCCCAGTACGAGCACCATCGGCCGTTGCCGATCTCCAAACATCTCGCCAGACATCCTTGTTACCTTTCCTTTACCGCAGCTTGAGGGTGGTCAGACCGAACAGGCACAGCATCAGCGTGATGATCCAGAAACGCACGACCACCTGCGTTTCCTTCCAGCCGGACAATTCGAAATGGTGATGCAGCGGCGCCATCTTCAGCAGGCGCCGCCCTTCGCCGTAACGCTTCTTCGTGTACTTGAACCACGACACCTGCAGCATCACCGACAGCGTTTCCGCGACGAAGATGCCGCCCATGATGAACAGCACGATTTCCTGGCGCACGATCACCGCAACCGTGCCGAGCGCGCCGCCCAGCGCCAGCGCGCCGACGTCGCCCATGAACACCTGCGCGGGATGCGTGTTGTACCAGAGGAATGCGAGCCCTGCCCCGCCCATCGCGGAACAGAAGATCAGCAGTTCGCCCGCGCCCGGGATGTGCGGGAACAGCAGGTATTTCGAATAGACCGCGCTGCCCATCACGTAGGCGAACACGCCAAGCGACGCGCCGACCAGCACGACCGGCATGATCACGAGACCGTCGAGGCCGTCGGTCAGGTTCACCGCGTTGCTCGCGCCGACGATCACGAAGTAGGTCAGCACGATGAAGCCCCAGACGCCGAGCGGGTAGCTGATCGACTTCAGGAACGGCAGCATCAGGTCGGCGCGCGCCGGCAGCCCCATCGACAGGCCGCTCCTCACCCACGCCATGAACAGGTCGAACACGCGCACGTTGTTCGCCTCGGACACGCTGAACGCGAGATAGACGGCCGCGAACAGGCCGATCACCGACTGCCAGAAATACTTCTCGCGCGACGACATCCCGCGCGGGTCCTTGTGGACGACCTTGCGGTAATCGTCGACCCAGCCGATCACGCCGAAGCCGAACGTGACGAGCATCACGATCCAGATGAACCGGTTCGTCAGGTCGCCCCACAGCAGCGTCGCGACCGCGATGCCGATCAGGATCAGCACGCCGCCCATCGTCGGCGTGCCGGACTTGACGAGGTGGGTCTGCGGGCCGTCCTTGCGCACGGCCTGCCCCACCTTCATTTGCGTCAGCTTGCGGATCACCCACGGTCCGCACACGAGCCCGATCCCGAGCGCGGTGATGGTGGCCATCACCGCCCGGAACGTGAGGTACGTGAACAAGCGCAAAAAGCTTGCGTCTCCTTGCAGCCATTGCGCCAGCGCCAGCAGCATGCTTCCTTCCTTCTACTCAGTGTGCGGCGGGCACGGTGCCCGCCGCGGGTTGGTTCGTCAGCGCGTCGACCACGCGCTCCATCTTCATGTACCGCGAGCCCTTCACGAGCACCGTCGCGTGCGCGCCGTAACCGGCCGCGAGCAGCGCCGACACGAGCGCGCCGACGTCGCCGAAATGGCGTGCCGTGTCGCCGTATGCGGTGCACGCGTCGCGCGATGCGTCGCCGAGCGCGAACAGCGCGTCGATCCCGCGTTCGCGCGCGTACGCGCCGACCTCGCGGTGGAATGCCGGCCCTTCGTCGCCGACTTCGCCCATGTCGCCGATCACCAGCACGCGCGGCGCCGGATGCGCGGCGAGCACGTCGATCGCGGCACGCATCGAATCGGGGTTCGCGTTGTATGTGTCGTCGACGACCGTCGAGCCCGCGAGGCTGCCGACGCTCGCCTGCTTCACCTGCAGCCGGCCCTTGACCGGTTCGAACGATTCGAGCCCCTGCCGGATCGCCGACAGCGCGACGCCGGCGCCGAGCGCCGCAGCCGTCGCGGCCAGCGCATTACGCGCGTTGTGCTCTCCGAGCGCGCGCAGCCGCACCGTGACGGCGCCCGCCGGCGTGTCGATCGCGAGTTCGCCGCCGTGCACGCGACCGACCACCTGCGCGTCGTTCTGCCGTTCGGCGTCGTGCAGCGCGAAATCGAGGATCCGGTTGCCGGTCGCCGCGACGCGCCAGATGCCCGCGTATGCGTCGTCGGCCGGGAACACCGCGACGCCGTCCGGCGGCAGCGCGTGGATCACGGCCGCGTGTTCGAGCGCGACGGCTTCGACCGTCGCCATGAATTCCTGGTGCTCGCGCTGCGCGTTGTTGACGAGCGCGACCGTCGGCGCGGTGACGCGCGCGAGGACCTCGGTTTCGCCCGGGTGGTTCATGCCGATCTCGATCACCGCGAGACGATGCGCGGCCGACAGGCGCAGCAGCGTCAGCGGCAGGCCGACATCGTTGTTCAGGTTGCCGGCCGTCGCGAGCCGCGCGTCGGCGCCGACCGTCGCCGCGAAGATCGACGCGATCATTTCCTTGACGGTCGTCTTGCCGTTGCTGCCCGTCACCGCGACGAGCGGCAGCGGGAATCGCGTCCGCCAGCCGTGCGCGAGCGCACCGAGCGCGGCACGCGTTTCGCCGCCTTCGATCATCGGCATCGCGACGCCCGCGGGCGCATGCGCGACGAGCGCCGCGGCCGCCCCGCGTGCGACGACGTCGCCGAGGAAGTCGTGCGCGTCGAAGCGCTCGCCCTTCAGCGCGACGAACAGGTCGCCCGGGCCGACCGTGCGGCTGTCGGTCGACACGCGGTCGAACGTGACGCCCGCATCGCCGTGGACGGTGGCGCCGGGAATCAGGCGGGCGGCTTCGCCGAGACTGAGCATCGTCATTCGGCGCCTCCCTTGCCCTGCGTCGCGCGCGCGGCGAGCGCGAGCCGCGCGTGATCCTGGTCGGAGAACGCGCGCTTCTTGCCCATGATTTCCTGCGTGGCCTCGTGGCCCTTGCCGGCCAGCACGACGACATCCTCGCGTGCGGCGCCGCGCACGGCCTGCAGGATCGCGCTCGCGCGATCCTCGATACGGCGTGCGCGATCGGGCGCGGTCATGCCCGCGACGACCTGGTCGATGATGCGCTGCGGATCTTCGCTGCGCGGGTTGTCGCTCGTGACGACGGTTTCGTCGGCGAGCCGCTCCGCGATCGCGCCCATCAGCGGACGCTTCGTCGCATCGCGATCGCCGCCGCAGCCGAACATGCAGACGAGCCGTCCGCCGCGCGCCGCGGCGATCGGGCGCAGCGCGTCGAGCGTCTTTTCAAGCGCGTCGGGCGTATGCGCGTAGTCAATCACGACGAGCGGTTCGTCGTTCTGCAGTCGGCCGCCGAGCCGCTGCATCCGGCCGTTGACCGACTCGAGCCGCCCGATTTCGGCGAGAGCCGCGTCGAACGGCACGTCGGCCGCGAGCAGCGAGCCGAGTACCGCGAGCAGGTTGCTGACGTTGAACGTGCCGAGCGTGCCGACCTCGACGTCCGCGTCGCCCCACGACGAACGCACGCGGAATGCGGTACCCGTCGCCGTCGCGCGCACGTCGAGCGCGATCAGCTCACGATCGGCGTCGGGCGCCGGAGCGTCGCCGATCCCGTATGCGATCGTGCGCACGCGGCCGGCCAGCTTCTCGAGCAGGCGACGGCCCGCCGCGTCGTCGCGGTTGATCACCGCCGCGCGCAAGCCGCGCCACGCGAACAGCTTCGCCTTCGCCGCCTCGTACGCATCGAACGTGCCGTGATAGTCGAGGTGATCCTGTGTGAGGTTCGTAAACACCGCGATGTCGAACGCCGTGCCATTCACACGCCCCTGGTGCAGCGCGTGCGACGAGACCTCCATCGCGACGGCCTGCGCGCCCGCGTCGCGCAACTGCGCGAGGCTGCGCTGAAGTTGCGGCGCGTCGGGCGTCGTGAAGCCGGTCGGCACGAGCTGGCCGGGCATCCCGCTGCCGAGCGTGCCGATCACCGCGCACGGTTGGTGCAACGCCGTCAGCGCGGTGGCGATCCATTGCGTGCACGACGTCTTGCCGTTCGTGCCGGTGACGCCGATCGCGAGCAGGCTGTCGCTCGGATCGCCGCACCAGCCGCTGGCGATCTCGCCGGCGAGCTGGTCGAGCGCCGGCACCGCGAGCGCGACGGGTACGGCCGGCGCGGCCGGTGCTGCGCTCAGCCCTTCCGGCTGATACAGCACGGCAGCCGCACCACGGGCGACGGCGTCGGCCATGAAAGCGCGGTTATCTGCCCCGTCGACCGCATACGCGACGAACACGTCGCCAGCCTTCAGGCTGCGCGTGTCCGCATGCAGTTGCGCCGCGGGGGCCACATGCTGACGCAGCCACGCGAGCGCGGCTGCGATCTGCTGATGCGCCGGATGGGAACTGCGGGCGGCGCTCATCGAACAACTCCTGGTGAATTACGCGTCGTGCTGGATACGATCATATGCTTCGCGCCGCTGCCCGCGGCCAGCTTTTGCGGGCCCTTTGCGGCAGCAGATTCCGGCGAATCGTCGGACACGACGAGCTGCTTGATCGGCATGTTCGGCGGGACGTTCAGCGCACGCATCGTGTCGCCGGCGATCGCGGAGAATACGGGGCCCGACACCTGACCGCCGAAGTGGCTGCCGGCAGTCGGCTCGTCGACCGACACCGCGATCACGACGCGCGGATTCGGCATCGGCGCCATCCCGACGAACGACGCGCGGTACTTGCGCGTGTAGCCGTGACCTTCGTGCTTGTATGCGGTGCCGCTCTTGCCGCCGACGCGATAGCCCGGCACGGCCGCATCCGGCGACGTGCCGCCCGGCGCGACCACCGTCTCGAGCATCGCGCGGACTTCGCGCGCGGTAGTCGGATTGAACACCTGCGTGCCCGCGATCGGTTGATTGGGGTCGGTCTTGAAAATGGTCACGGGCATCAGCTCGCCGTCGTGCGCGATCGCCGTGTACGCCCGTGCGAGCTGGAACAGCGACACCGACAGGCCATAGCCGTACGACATCGTCGCCTGCTCGATGCGGCGCCAGCTCTTCCACGGACGCAGGCGGCCGGCCACCGCGCCCGGGAACCCGACCTTCGGCGCCTGGCCGAGACCGATGCTCGTATACATATTCCACATTTCCTCGGGCCGCATCGTCATCGCGATTTTCGTCGCGCCGATGTTGCTCGACTTCTGGATCACGCCGCCGACCGTCAGCGTGCCGAAACCCGCGTCGTCGGTGATCGGCGCGCCGTCGAGCACGAAATGCCCGTTGCCCGTCTCGACGAGCGTGTTCGGCGTCACGCGGTGCAGATCGAGCGCGAGCGACACGGTGAACGGCTTCATGATCGAGCCCGGCTCGAACACGTCGGTCATGATCCGGTTGCGCAACTGCTCGCCCGTCATGCGCGAACGGTCGTTCGGGTTGTACGTCGGGTAGTTGACGAGCGCGAGCACTTCGCCGGTACGCACGTCGACGACCATCGCCGCGCCCGCCTTCGCCTTGAACTTCTCGACGGCGGCCTTCAGGTTCGCGTACGCGATGTACTGGATCTTGCTGTCGATCGACAGATCGACGTCGGTGCCGTTGTGCGGCGGGATCTGCTCGGCGACATCCTCGACGATGTGCCCCATCCGGTCCTTGATCACGCGACGCATGCCCGACGTGCCGGACAGCATCTTCTGGTCGCCCAGTTCGACGCCTTCCTGCCCTTCGTCCTCGACGTTCGTGAAGCCGATCAGGTGAGCGGTGATCTCGCCTTCCGGGTAGAAGCGCTTGTACTCGTTGCGCTGATAGATGCCGGGAATGTCGAGCGCGGCGACCTTGTCCGCGACGTCGATCGGCACCTGGCGCTTCACGTAGACGAAACCCTTGTCTTGCGACAGCTTCACGCGCAGTTCCTTCGACGTCATGCCGAGGAGCTTGCCGAGCTGGTTGATCTTGTCGGCGTCGAGATCGTCGGGCACCGCGTCCGGAATCGCCCAGATCGCGCGCACCGGCAGGCTCGTCGCGAGCACGAGCCCGTTACGGTCGAGAATCTTGCCGCGCGTGGCGGGCAGCTCGAGCGTGCGCTGGTAGCGGCTTTCGCCCTGCTTCTGATAGAACGCGTTGCCGGGCCCCTGGATCCAGAACGCCCGCGCGGTCAACGCGACGAACGCCATGAACAGCAGGAACACGACGAGCTTCGAGCGCCACATCGGCAAATGCACGCCCAGCACGGGGCTCGACGAAAACTTCACGTTCTGGCGCTTCGAGGACGGCTTCATCGCGCGCCCCCCTTGCCGTTGCCGGCCGTGTCGGCCGACGCCGCGATCGGCGCGTCGATCGCCTTCGCCGCGCCCGGCGGCAGCGTCAGGTATTGCGTGCGGCCGGTCGAAATCGGCTGCATTTTCAGCGAATCGTTCGCGAGCTGCTCGATGCGCGACGTCTTCGACAGCGCGCTCTGCTGATATTGAAGCTGCGCGTAGTCCTGCTGGAGCTGACGCTCCTGCGACTGCGCGCGCTGCAGCTGAATGAAGATCTGGCGTTGCTGGTTCGTCGAGTTGACGACCGACAGCGCGCAACCCATCACGATGATCAGCAGGAAGATATTGAGACGGCTCATGGCGTGACGCGCTCCGCAATGCGCATCACGGCCGAGCGGGCGCGCGGATTCGCGGCGACTTCCGCTTCGCTCGGAAACTGGCGGCTGATGATCTTGAGCGGCGGGCTCGGCAGGTCGACGGCGCGGATCGGCAGGCGACGATCGACCGCAGGCGCACTCGCGTGCGCCTGCATGAATCGCTTGACGATCCGGTCCTCGAGTGAATGAAAGCTGATGACCACCAGCCGCCCCCCTTGCTCCAGCAACGACAGTGCCGCGTCTAGTACGACTTGCAGGTCCGCAAGCTCTTGATTGACGTGAATCCGTATAGCCTGAAAGGTGCGGGTTGCCGGATCCTTGCCCTTCTCACGGGTTTTGACGACGTGACCCACGATTTGGGCAAGCTCGCCCGTGGTGTCGAGAGGCCCAAGACGGTCGGACTCTGCCCGGCGAGCAACAAGCGCCTTTGCAATCTGAAAAGCAAACCGTTCTTCCCCATAATCCCGTATCACCTCCGTCAATTCCTGCACCGATGCCCGCGCGAGCCATTCGGCCGCCGACTCGCCGCGCGTCGGATCCATTCGCATGTCCAGCGGACCATCGGCGCGGAAACTGAAGCCGCGCGCCGGATCGTCCACCTGCGGCGAGGACACGCCCAGGTCCAGCAACACCCCCGACACCTTCTCGACGCCGCGCGCCGCAAGCGCGTCGCGCATCGATGCAAAGCTGTCATGCACGATCGAGAAGCGCGCATCCTCGATGCCCTGCGCCGTCTCGATCGCCCTCGGATCCTTGTCGAACGCGATCAGCCGCCCGGCCGACGCCAGCCGCGCGAGCACCGCGCGGCTGTGGCCGCCGCGCCCGAACGTGCCGTCGACATACACGCCGTCCGGCCGCGTCACGAGCGACTCCACCGCTTCATCCAACAGCACCGTCCGATGCCGCAATTCATTTCCCATCGCGGGCGTCTCCGTCACCGCAATCAGAACGTGAAATTCTTCAGCGCGTCGGGCATGCCCTGCGCCATCGCTGCCTGCTCCTTCGCGTTGTAGGTCTGCGAATCCCACAGCTCGAAGTGACTACCCATTCCCAACAACATGACTTCCTTTTCCAGTCCGGCTGCCATGCGCAGCTCGGGCGATACGAGAATCCGGCCCGCGCTGTCGAGATCGACATCCATCGCATTGCCGAGAAAAATTCGCCGCCACCAGTGCGCGTCCATCGGCAGCGCGGCGATCTTGGCGCGGAACACTTCCCATTCGGGGCGCGGAAACAGCAACAGGCAGCCGTCCGGGTGCTTGGTCACAGTCACCCGTCCTTCTGCCTGTCCTTGCAGCGCTTCGCGATAGCGAGCCGGCACCGACATCCGCCCTTTCGCATCGAGCGTCAGCGCCGACGCCCCTTGGAACACTTTCCGCTCTCCCGTTCAGGGCACCGAAGCACCCGCTCAATGCTGAGAATTTAGCCGGAACAGCCTGCTAAATCACACAAAAATACACTTTCTCACACTGTCTCCCACTTTAGAGGAAGGGTGTGGCACGGTCAAGGGAGCGGCCCGCTTTTTTGACGAATTTTGTTAGTTAGAACAAGGACTTACGCGCACATGCTCATGCGACCCCTCATTCCAAAAACCGTTATAAATGAATGAGCTAGTGCAACTTGTGAAGGTGATACGTGAGAAAGACGGGCCAGACGGGCGTGCGGACGGGGCTTTCGGGGGCGGGAAAACGAGGAGCGCGTGGACGGTATCGGGGGCGGTGAACCGGGGCGGCGTCCTGCGCCACCCCGGCCCAAATCTCAGAGATAGTAAGCAGTGCGCGTCATGACTTTCGATGCGGCACGCATCAGCATGCGCGCGGGCAGCGGCAGCTCGATCCCGCCGGCGTCGGTCGCGGCCTTGCCGTGCTTCACCTCGTCGATCCGCATCTGGTCGACGATCGCGCGCGACGCGGCGTCGGTCGCCGGCAGCTCGGACATGTGACCTTCGAGATGGCTCTCGACCTGCCGCTCCGTCTCGGCCATGAAGCCGAGGCTGACCTTGTCGCCGAGCGTGCCGGCCGCCACGCCGATCGCGAGCGCGCCGGCATACCACAGCGGGTTCAGCAGGCTCGGGCGCGAATCGAGTTCCTTCAGCCGGTGCGCGGTCCATGCGAGGTGATCCTCCTCCTCGCGCGCGGCTTCCTCGAACATCGCCTTCGCCGACGCCGTGCGCGCGGTGAGCTTCTGCGCCTGATAGAGCGCCTGCGCGCAGACCTCGCCGACGTGATTCACGCGCATCAGGCCGGCCGCGTGCGTGCGCTCGGCGGGCGTCAGTTCGACGTCCGTCGTATCGGCCGGTACGGGCACCGGCCGGCTCATCCGGCTAATGCCGGTCAGCGATCGCAGGCCGCGATCGAATTCGCTGATCAGTTCATCCAACACCATCCTGTTCTCCTGGCTGCAGGTGCCGCCGCGCGCGGCAAGGGCACGAGTCCGCTGCGTAACCGAGTTGATTATTCAGCGGAAATTGCGGTTAACCCGTGATTTTAACCATTGTTGCATAAAGGAAACATGGCGGCGTTGAGCTGCAGCATTTCGCTTTGTGGCAAAAACCGGCTTTGCTACATTACGTGCGACTTCTTGCGAAGTTGATGGGGCCTGTCGACAGAACATAACTATCCGCCCCGCCAAAAAAATTCAGTGATTCTTGGAGATCCGCTAATGAAAAAGTCGCTTCTCGCGCTCGTCGCGCTGGGCGCGTTCGCTGGCGCTGCCCATGCGCAAAGCAGCGTGACGCTTTACGGCATCATCGATGAAGGCTTCCTCTTCAACAACAACGCAGGCGGCAAGCACCTGTACGGCCTGGCGAGCGGCGTGATGCAAGGCAGCCGCTTCGGCCTGCGCGGCACCGAGGACCTCGGTGGCGGCCTGAAGGCGATCTTCACCCTCGAAAACGGTTTCGACGTGAACAGCGGCAGGCTCGGTCAGGGCGGCCTGATGTTCGGCCGTCAGGCTTACGTCGGCCTGTCGAGCCCGTACGGTACGGTCACGCTGGGCCGTCAGTACGATTCCGTCGTCGACTTCGTCGGCCCGCTCGAGGCAGGCGACCAGTGGGGCGGCTACATCGCCGCTCACCCGGGCGACCTCGACAACTTCAACAACGCGTATCGCGTGAACAACGCGGTCAAGTTCACGAGCCAGAACTACGGCGGCCTCACGTTCGGCGGCCTGTACAGCTTCGGCGGCCAGGCAGGCCAGTTCTCGAAGAACCAGGTCTGGTCGCTCGGCGCAGGCTACAACAACGGCCCGCTGGTCCTCGGCGTCGGTTACTTGAACGCACGTACGCCGAACCAGTTCGGCGGCATGTTCAACAACGGTTCCGCATCGTCGTCGGTCTCGTCGCCGATCTACGGCGCGTACGCGAACAATGCGAACACGTACCAGGTCATCGGTGCAGGCGGTGCGTACACGTTCGGCGCAGCGACGATCGGCGCGACGTACTCGAACACGAAGTTCAAGGGCTTCTCGGCAGGCCCGTTCGTGAACCAGACCGCGACGTTCAACAACGGCGAAATCAACTTCAAGTACCAGTTGACCCCGGCGTTGATCCTCGGCGCCGCGTACGACTACACGCAAGGCAGCAAGATCGACGGCAACTCGGCAGCCAAGTACCACCAAGGCTCGCTGGGCGTCGACTACTTCCTGTCGAAGCGCACCGACGTCTACGCGATCGGCGTGTACCAGCACGCATCGGGCAACGTGCTCGATTCGAACGGCAACGTCCTGAAGGCAACGGCAGCGATCAACGGCCTGGCCGGGTCGAGCACCAGCAACCAGGTCGCGGCACGCGTCGGCATCCGTCACAAGTTCTAATCAGCTTACCTGACAAGCCGCAGCATATTGAAGGCGCCTTCGGGCGCCTTCTTCTTTTCTGGTGCGGCCGGGGTGTCGGTCGGTGGCAGGTGGCCGGGTGGCGAATCGATCGGCTCGCGAGTGGCGGTAGATGCGCGTCGCGGTGCGCCGTCCCGGCCGTTATGTCCAAAGCGCGAAGCTTGCGCCGCCGTCCTGCACGAAACAGGCGCCGCCGGTCATTCATCCGCAGCCGCAAACAGAAAACCCGGCACCGGCCGGGCGTTTCGTTCAACCGTATCGTTGCGTGCGTTACGCGCGTCCGTCACGTAGTTCGCGCCGCAGGATCTTGCCGACGTTCGTCTTCGGCAACTCCGTGCGGAACTCGACCAGCTTCGGCCGCTTGTACCCGGTGAGCCGCTCCTTGCAGTAGGCAAGGATGTCCTTGTCGGTCAGCGCCGGATCCTTTTTGACGACGAACAGCTTCACGGCTTCGCCGGAATGCTCGTCCGGTACGCCGACTGCCGCCACCTCGAACACGCCCGGATGCGACGCCACCACGTCTTCGACTTCGTTCGGATACACGTTGAAGCCGGACACGAGAATCATGTCCTTCTTGCGATCGACGATCTTCACGTAGCCGCGCGCGTCCATCACGCCGACGTCGCCCGTCTTGAAGAAGCCGTCCGCGAACATGACCTTCGCGGTCTCGTCCGGCCGGTTCCAGTAGCCGGCCATCACCTGCGGCCCGCGGATGCAGATCTCGCCCGGCTCGCCGAGCGCGACGTCGTTGCCGGCATCGTCGCGGATCGCGACTTCGGTCGACGGCAGCGGCAAGCCGATCGTGCCGCTGTATTCGGTCGCCGTCACGGGGTTGCAGGTCGCCACCGGCGACGTTTCGGACAGCCCGTATCCTTCGATGATCGCGGTACCGGTCTTTTCATACCAGCGCTTCGCGACGCCTTCCTGGATCGCCATGCCGCCGCCGTTGGCGATCACGAGCTTCGACAGGTCGAGCTGACCGAATTCCGGATGGTTCAGCAGCGCGTTGTACAGCGTGTTGACGGCCGGAATCGTCGAGATCTGGTAGCCCTTCAGCTCCTTGATCATGCCGGCGATATCGCGCGGATTCGGGATCAGGATGCCCATCCCGCCCGTGCGCATCGTCAGGAAACCGCAGACAGTCAGTGCGAACACGTGATACAGCGGCAGCGCGACAACCGTCACGAACTGTTTCACGTCTGGGTACTTGTCGTGAGCCGGCTGATGCCAGGCGCCGGCCTGCAGCACGTTCGACACGATATTCCGGTGCAGCAGCGTCGCGCCCTTCGCCACGCCGGTCGTCCCGCCCGTGTACTGCAGGAACGCGACGTCGTCGGGGCCGATTTTCTGCGATTTGAAGCCCTGCCGCGCGCCCTCCGACAGCGCGGCCTTGAAGCGCGTGAACGACGGCAGTTGCCACGCAGGCACCATCTTCTTCACGTTGCGCACGACATAATTGACGAGCCAGCCCTTGATGCCCAGCAGGTCGCCCATCGACGCGACGACCACGTGCTTGACGGCCGTATCGGCGATGACGGCCTGCAGCGTCGACGCGAAATTCTCGAGGATGACGATCGCCTCCGCACCGCTGTCCTTCAGCTGATGCTCGAGCTCACGCGGCGTATAGAGTGGGTTGACGTTGACGACGGTGTAGCCGGCGCGCAGGACCGCGGCAATCGTGACCGGGTATTGCAGCACGTTCGGCATCATGATCGCGACGCGCGCCCCGCGAGCCAGGCCGCGGGATTGCAGCCACGCACCGAACTCGCGCGACAGCTTGTCGAGTTCGCCGTACGTGATGCCCTTGCCCATGCAGACGAACGCGGTACGGTCTCGGTACTGCCGAAAGCTCTCGTCGAGCAGGTCCGGAACGGACGGATAAGGAGAGGAAGCAATTTCGGCTGGAACGCCGGGTGGGTACGATTTCAGCCAAATTTTATCCATACCGCGCGTCTCCTCACAGATTTTCGAATGGTCGTGCTAAAACGCATCGTAACGGCTCCCCCGCCCCGATACAACAGGGTTAGATGTCCACTTCGAACTTGCATATCAATTTCGTCTGATCATACGGCGATATTCGATCAAATCCGCTCAACTTCCACAAGACAATCGTAAAACGTCGCCGAATTGCCCAGGTCCGTCAGCGCCTGGCTCGTCACCTCGTTCGCGTTCCTGCCGTCCGGCGCCAGCTTCTTCCACCAGATCGACAGCCCGACGACGAGCCCGGCACGCGCGCGATCGGTCACCCGCGCGAGCGCCTGCATCGATCCGCGGTCGTTGAAGATGCGGACGACGTCACCCTCTGCGATCCCGCGCGCGCTGGCGTCGGACGGATGCATGTCGAGGTGCGGCTCGCCTTCCGTCGAACGCAGGCTGTCGACGTTCACGAACGTGCTGTTCAGGAAGTGGCGGGCCGGCGGCGAAATCATCGCCAGCGGATAGCGTGCGGCAAGCTCGGGCGCGGCTTCGGCCGATTCGAACGGCGGCAGATAGTCAGGGACGGGGTCCATGCCCATCTGCTCGAGCCGCTGGCTGTAGAACTCGCACTTGCCGGAGGGAGTGCGGAAACCGCCGTTCGCGAACGGCGCTTCCGGCAGCTTGAGCTTCAGCCAGCCGGCGCGCTTCAACGTGTCCCAGTCGCTGTCGAGCGCCGGATCGTCCCAGCGAAGCGCCGCGCGCGCAACCTCTTCGTCGCTGTGATAGAGCGCGGGCTCGTCGAGTCCCATGCTGCGCGCGATTCCGCGAAAGATCTCCGTGTTCGGCCGCGCGTCTCCCACCGGCGGAATCGCCGGCAGGTTCGCCATTACGTAGGTATGGCCGTACGACTTATGGACATCCAGATGTTCTAGCTGCGTGGTCGCCGGCAATACAATGTCGGCGAAATCGACCGTATCTGTCTTGAAGTGCTCGAGAACGACCGTGAACAAATCGTCACGTGCGAAGCCCGTGGCAACCTTCGACGAGTCGGGTGCAACCGCCACCGGATTCGAGTTGTACACGATCACCGCTTCGACTTTCGGCCCGAACGTCGCGTCGCCCGGATGCAGCAGCGCGTCGCCGAGCGCGTTCATGTTGATGATGCGCGGCAGCTTGTGCGGCCAACCCGGCATCAGGTCCGGACGCAGCAGCGCCGCCAGATTGATGGGCGCCGATTCCGACGACGAGAGCAGCAGGCCACCCGCCCGATCGCGCCACGCCCCCGTCAACGCCGGCAGGCTTGCGATTGCGCGCACGGCATTGCCGCCGCCGCGAACGCGTTGCATGCCGTAGTTGAGGCGGATGGATGCCTTGCGGGTGGCGCCGTAGCGACGCGCCAGATCGACCAGCTCCGACGCGTCGATGCCGCAGATCTGCGCAACGCGTTCGGGCGGATAGGACAAGGCGCGCGCCTTGAGTGCGTCAAAGCCGAGTGTGTGGTCGGCGATGTAATCGTGATCGAGCAGATTTTCGGTAATCAGCACGTACATCATGCCGAGCGCAAACGCGCCATCGGTACCTGGCTTCAGCGCAATGTGCTGATGACATTTCTCCGCGGTCAGCGAACGGTACGGGTCGATCGCGACAAGACGCGCGCCACGACGCTTCGCTTCCTGCGCGCGGGTCCAGAAGTGCAGGCTCGATGCAATCGGATTCGCGCCCCATATCAGGATCAGCTCGCTTTCCTCGAAGTGCTCGACGTGCATGCCGACACTGCCGCCGTACGTGTATCGCAGCCCCGCCGCGCCGGCCGCCGAGCAGATCGTGCGCTCCAGCCGCGACGCGCCGAGCTTGTGAAAGAAGCGCTGTGCGATGCCCTCGCCTTGCACGAGCCCCATCGTCCCCGCATAGCTGTACGGCATGATTGCTTCCGGCGCGCGCTCGGCGATTTCACCGAGGCGACGTCCGATCTCGTCGAACGCCTCGTCCCAGCTGATCGGCACGAAGCGCCCTTCCCCCTTCGTGCCGACCCGCCTGAGCGGAACGGTGAGGCGGTCGGGATGATGAACGCGATCCGCATATCGGCTGACTTTCGTACACAACACGCCCTGCGTCGGAGGATGGTCGGGGTCGCCGGTGACCTTGATTGCCTTGCCGTTGTCGACGGTCACCCGCATTGCGCACGTGTCCGGACAATCATGCGGGCAAACGGCCCGGGCTACCTGGGTGGCGGCGTTCATCGTTTTGAATGCAGAGGTGAGGATTCGCAAATTTTACGTGGACACGTCGAATAAAGCGTTCATTTCGCACCGGTTTTGGATTACTTGACCGAAGAGGGGACGAGGTGGCGGGCCGCAGGAAGCGGAAGGCGGGTCACGCAATCGCTCTTGTCGATATGCGTTTGCGGGAGCAAAGCGCGGTTTGATCGAAGATACGATCAATAACCGGCGGAATCGCCTAAGATGGAAGCGAGTAGGAAAGTTTGATACTGCAATGGTTTGCCGCCGAGGAGCCCGGCGTACGTCGCCTCGGAACGCTTCGCCACATGCTTTTGGGGACGCCGAAATGCAAAAACCCCCGCCTGATCGGGCGGGGGTTTCTGGCTTGAGGGAGCCTGACGATTACCTACTTTCACACGGGAATCCGCACTATCATCGGCGTAGAGTCGTTTCACGGTCCTGTTCGGGATGGGAAGGGGTGGGACCGACTCGCTATGGTCATCAGGCAAAGAGGGTTGTTCTGCTGGCGTGGCCAACAGAACCAATCTTGGAAGAAGCAGTAATTTTGAGTTGTGTGTATCACACACGAGAATCCAACTTGTCTCGTCTTGCTACGCAGGTCACCGGTACTTCAACCGGCGCGCCGCATCGATCAGCTTCGCTGCTCGACGCTCTGCGTGGGATGCTCGTAAGTGCTGAAGCACTAACGATCATCGACACAAGGCAGACTTGTTATAGGATCAA